>JANOPL010000150.1:0-4859 GCA_031421835.1 Hyphomicrobiales bacterium
CACCACTGGTCCTAAAAACCCGCATCCAGAACCAAAATGAGGCGCTCATTCTTGATGCCGCGCTCGAGGTATTCTCAGCTTATGGTTATCGCGGCACCACGGTTGACCAAATTGCCTCGAAATGCGGTCTATCAAAACCCAACTTGCTTTATTATTTCAAGCGCAAGGAAGACATTTATACGGCGGTGCTGGAACGTACCTTGACGCACTGGCTTGCACCGTTGCAGGCCTTGGATGCCAACAAAGACCCAATTGAAGAACTGTCGCGGTATATCTCGGCCAAACTGGATTTGACATTTCAGCAGCCAGAAGCCTCGAAGCTTTTCGCCAATGAGATTTTGCACGGAGCGCCACATGTTTCGGCCTTCCTGAAGGGGCCATTGCGCGATTTGGTGGCTGCCAAGGCAAATGTCATTCGAGGCTGGATGGATACTGGAAAAATCAGACCTGTTTCCGCTGAGCATTTGATCTTCGGGATCTGGGCGGTAACACAACATTATGCGGATTTCAGTGTGCAAGTTGAAGCCGTCTTGGGTACCAAACCGCAAGCAAAACAGTTGAAGTCAACCGTCTCGGAACTTCTGCTCAGGGGCTTGAAGATAGAAGCGAAAGCCGTCTAAGACCCCTCCGATGACAAGGAACCGGAGATGACTGTATTCACAGGGCCCAGCCTGGCGCTCAGCACGAGCATACTCAATCGCAGTGCAAAGGTCGCGATCATTGGTTTGGGTTATGTCGGGCTGCCGCTGGCCATGGCGACGGCAAAGGCGGGGTTTCCCGTTATCGGATTTGATACAGATGCGGTCAAAACCGATGCGTTGAACAAGGGACAGTCCTATATCAATGCTGTCAAAAGCGAGACCCTTGGTACTTATCTGGCAAATGGAAAATTTTTTGCCACGAGCGACCAAACCATTTTGGCCGATTGCCAGGTCATTATCATATGCGTGCCCACACCTTTGACCAAACACCGGGAACCTGATCTCAGTTATATCCGCATGACGGCGGAGACGATTTCCAAACATATGAGTCATGGAACATTGGTCGTGTTGGAATCCACGACTTATCCCGGCACCACAACAGAGGTGATGAAGCCCATCCTCGCGCAAAGCGGATTGAAAGCGGGAGAGGAATTCTTTGTCGGCTTTTCTCCGGAGCGGGAAGACCCGGGCAATCAAAATTTTCACACCGAGACGATTCCCAAGGTGGTATCTGGCGAAGGGCCGATTGCGGGAGCCTTGGTCAGTTCGTTCTATGCTGCGGTTGTGAAACAGGTGGTGCCTGTGTCATCGCCCAGTACCGCAGAAGCTGTCAAGATCACCGAGAATATCTTCCGCGCTGTGAATATTGCCTTGGTCAACGAACTCAAGGTGATTTACGATGCCATGGGCATTGATGTGTGGGAAGTCATTGACGCTGCCAAAACCAAACCCTTTGGTTTTCAGGCGTTTTACCCAGGCCCCGGCTTGGGTGGCCACTGCATTCCCATTGATCCGTTTTATCTCACCTGGAAAGCCCGCGAGTTTGATATCCATACGCGCTTTATTGAACTCGCAGGTCAAATCAACACAGCGATGCCGCGCTATGTGATTGCAAAGCTGGAGGAAGCTTTGAGCGATCATGGTGGCAAAGCATTGGCGGGTGCCCGGGTTTTGATTCTGGGGTTGGCATACAAGAAAAATGTGCCGGATATGCGGGAAAGCCCCACGTTCAAATTGATGGAGCTGCTGGAGAAGCGGGGTGCAATGGTTGCTTTCCACGACCCCCATATTCAAACCATTGCTCCCACGCGAGAGCATGCAGAATATACTGGGCGGACGTCGGTTGAACTTACCGCCGAAGTTTTGCGCGGCTATGATGTGGTATTGGTCTCAACCGATCATGACAGTGTTGACTATGACCTCGTGGCACGAGAGGCCAGGCTCATTGTTGATACCAGAAACAGATTTGCAAAAGTTCAAACGGTAACTGCAAAGGTTGTAAAGGCCTGAGACCCGTTGATGCTTGACAGTTGGGGAACGTGAATGAAGATCGCGGTAATCGGCACCGGATACATCGGGCTTGTCAGTGGTGTGTGTCTGGCGAAACTCGGACACACTGTGGTGTGTGTTGATAACAACGCTGGAAAAGTCAAAGCATTGCAAGCAGGCGAGGTGCCGATATTTGAGCCGGGGCTGGCCGATCTGATGCAAGAGGCGAGTTCCTCGGGACGGCTTCACTTTTCAACCGATACGCAATCAGCAACACGGTCCTGCGATGCCGTGATGATTGCCGTGGGCACCCCCACCGACCAGACAGGGCAATCTTCTGATTTGAGCTTTGTATTTGCAGCCGCGCGGGACATCGCAGCAGGCATTGATGGTTACAAAGTCATCATTATCAAATCAACGGTTCCGGCCGGTACGGGTCGGCAGGTTGAACGCGCAATCAAAGACGCAAATCCTAGGGCTGATTTTGATGTGGTTTCCAATCCGGAATTCCTGAGGGAGGGAGCTGCAATCTTTGACTTTATGAACCCTGACAGAATCGTCATTGGCACGACAAACCCAAGGGCGCGCGCGCTCATGGGTGAGATTTATGCGAGCTTCATCGAAAACAATGTGATGATGTTGGAGACTGGCCTTGAAAGTGCCGAGCTCATAAAATTTGCATCCAATGGTTTTTTGGCCACCAAAATCGCGTTTATCAATGAAATGGCAGAGCTTTGCGAGGCCTCGGGTGCAAATGTGCAGGATGTGGCGCGCGGCATGGGTTTTGATGATCGTATCGGGCCCAAATTTCTGAATGCGGGACCTGGTTTTGGGGGCTCGTGCTTTCCAAAGGACAACCGGGCCTTAAGTGGCATGGCAAAAGTCTTGGATGTGCAGTTGCGCATCACTGACGCCGTGATTGCCAGCAATGACCATGTTAAAATCAGGGCGTTTCAGAAAATTGCTGAACTGGCCGGGGGGAAAGTGGCGGGGCTGAGCATTGTCGTGTTTGGTGTTACTTTCAAACCTGATACGGATGACATGCGCGAAGCCTCGGCATTGACAATCATTCCTCAACTGATCGCCGGAGGGGCGAGCATCACAGTTGTGGACCCCGAGGGACGCAAGCACGGCGAAGCATTGTTGCCCGGTGTGAAGTGGCAGTCTGATCCTTATGCCGCAGCAAGTGATGCCGACATGATCGTCGTGCTCACGGAGTGGCGCATGTTCCGAACCTTGGACTTGGCAAAATTAAGAGCTGTGATGAAACAAGGCATGCTGGCTGATCTTCGGAACATCTACGTGCCGGAAGTTCTCGCTAAGGCGGGCTTTCACCGTTACTATCATATTGGTCGGGGCATAGTGTCCGCCGCGTAAATTTAAAAAGGGTGAGGTCATGCAGCGCAAGATACGCAAAGCCGTGTTTCCGGTTGCAGGTCTTGGCACGCGATTTCTGCCTGCAACCAAAGCCATGCCCAAAGAAATGCTGACGGTGGTGGACCGGCCTTTGATTCAAATCGCCGTGGATGAGGCAAGAGATGCGGGGATCGAACATTTCATCTTTGTAACGGGTCGCAACAAATCCGTGATTGAAGATCATTTTGACAAACAGTTTGAACTGGAAGCCACGTTGCGCAAACGCGGAAAGTCGGTAGAGCTTGATATTCTGGAACAGGATTTGCCCGCAGCGGGGCAAACCAGTTTTACCCGCCAACAGGAACCCTTGGGGTTGGGGCATGCGATCTGGTGCGCCCGCAATCTGGTTGGCAATGAGCCTTTTGCCGTACTGCTGCCTGATATGGTGATCAAGGCTGACCCCGGTTGTCTTTCCCAGATGATCGACGTCTATGACAAACGCGGTGGCGGAAATGTTCTGGCCGTGGAAGAAACCGATTGGGAGCAGGTGCATCGGTACGGCGTTGTGGCGCCGGGGGCTTGGACCGACAATCATTTTAACATTGAACTTATGGTCGAAAAGCCAAGGCGCGAGGACGCGCCATCGAACCTGATTATTTCTGGCCGCTATATTCTACAGCCGGAAATTTTCGACGCCTTGGAAAAGCAGCAGTCGGGTGCTGGCGGTGAAATTCAGATTACGGATGCGATGATCCATCTTCTGCACAACCAGGCATTCTATGGTTTGAAGTACCGCGGAAAGACCTATGACTGCGGAGATCGTATTGGTTTTCTGTCAGCCAACGTGGCCTTCGCTCTGGAGCATGAAGGACTATCGCCAGCTTTTAAAACTGCGTTGCAGCAGCTGTGTAAAACGGCTGGTGGTGAACTGCAATGGAACAGCACCTCGCGTTAAATCAATCAGACCTTTCCAGCCGCTTTCAAGTTGTCGAGAACGGTTTTGATATTTTCACTTTGGCCTTTGCCGACGACGAGCACGGCCTCTGGCGTGGCAATGACCGAAATATCCTTGCACCCGAGGACAACGGTGAGCAAGTCTTCAGAATGGACAAACACATTTTCGGATTGTTCGATTCTGCCCTGGCCAATGACCACATTTTTGTCGGCATTTTTGGGCAGCATTTCGGCCACCGCATCCCACGAACCTATGTCACTCCACGCATATCCGACTGGCAGGACCGCGGCCCTGGCTGTTTTTTCCATGATTGCATAATCAAATGATATGCGCGGCGCTGTCGAGAAGCTGGCCTTGTTGAGCAGCAAGCCATTGGCAGTCTGGCTGGCGCCTTGCACCGCATCTTTGACAGCGGTCAGGATTTGCGGGACAAACCGCGCGGCATCATCGAGCAGGGCGCTGGCGGAGAACATGAAGTTTCCGCTGTTCCACAAGTATCCGGCTTCCAAGTAATGTTTGGCTGTCTCAAGGTTGGGCTTTTCAACAAAGCGCTCGACCTTGCGAACGGTTGAGCCTGG
>JANOPL010000151.1:0-43205 GCA_031421835.1 Hyphomicrobiales bacterium
ATCGGCAGCAAGCGGGTTCGCGTCAGCAGCATGATAGCTTTCACGCCACAGGATTTCGAGCCGCGCTATATCGCCGAGATAGGGATAACTGGCGAGATCAACGGCGTTTTCGAGAGCTTGCGGAAATTCAGCACCATACTGGAACATCAGTGGTGAATGTGGGGGGTGAGTTTGTGCATGGTCGCAGGCAAAGCCTTGGAAGTATTGTTCCCCCAAGAGCCTGCGAACGGTTGGAAAGTTTGCTTCGAGTGCACGGATCAGGCCGACCGTAACGTTGTTGCGGTAGACGGCGTAGCGGCGTTCGATCTGTCCTTTGACCAGCAAAGGTACAGGATGCCGGGGATTGAGCAAGCCTGCGGCAAATTCTGCGGTGTCGCCCAATTCAGCTGGCTTTCAACATGCTGGTGTGGCGGGTGTGGCGTGCTAGAATAACATCGGCTTTGTTTGCCTCGTCCTTCAACACTGTCCACGGTGGCACATCATTGTCCCACTCAATCAATGTCGGCACGGGGCCAATGCGTTCAATCACGTCTTCATAGATCGACCAGACTGCATCAGAAACTTCGCGGTCATGGGCATCGATTAAAAGGGGTGCACCCGTCTCGTCTTCTTCTGTTGCATGTCCCGCCAGATGGATTTCTTTGACGTGGGTCAACGGAAAGTCAGCGAGATATTGTGCCGGGCTGTAATTGTGATTGGTGGCGGAAACATAGACATTATTTATATCCAACAACAGCGCACAACCCGTTTGCTTGACGATCTCACGCAGGAAGTCTGTTTCACTCATGTCACACTGTTCGAAGGCAACATAGGTTGAAGGATTCTCCAACAACATCTTCCGTCCCAGTTCATTTTGGAACTGGTGAACATGAGAGATTACGCGGTCGAGCACGGGCTTTGTGTATGGAATGGGTAACAGATCGTTGTAAAACGTTGTGTCGTGGGTGGACCACGCCAGATGTTCCGATATGACCATGGGTTCATAGCGGTCGACAACCAGCTTGAAGCGCTTCAAGTGTTCGCGATCCAGCGCTGTCTCGCCACCAATCGACATGCCAACGCCATGCAGAAAAATTGCATAATCTTCGCGCAATTTGGAGAGTGCCGCATGGGGAGCGCCGCCTTCACCCATAAAGTTTTCGGCGTGGACCTCAAAGAAGCCGACACCGTTTTCATCACGCAGGATGTCAGCCAGATGCTCATGCTTGAAGCCAGCGCCGGCGTTCAGTGGAGTCGGGAAAATGGGCAAGCGAAGTCGTGACACTGCCTGATCAGAAACATGGACCATCTGCTGCGCCTGCCCCAATTCCAATATTAAGTGTCGCGCTTCAATGGCGAGAGCGAACCTTTGCGGCCACCAGGAACCTGCATAGATACGCAGCTGCCCTTTGCCACATACTTCCACGCATCGCCTTGATAGTTCTTTGTCGAGGTACCCGCACATGTCGTGCCAGCGCCAGCGGCACAGTCATTGCCACCCTTCACTGAAACACCATAGCATTTTTCTTTCTTGGCGGCGTATGCTGGTGTAGACGTCGACACCACAGCAACAGCTGCTGTGACAGCGGAAGCAAGGACGGCGGCGCTGAAAACGCGGCGAGTTGTGTTCATGGATATCTCCTCATTCTGTGACAGGCCCTAGTTGGTCGGCCTGAGAATTTTATCTACAAAGTTGCGTGCGCGATTGGAAATCAACTCAAACGCAAATAGTTCACAAAGCAGTGAGCAGCAACCTCACTGGACAAGGTAAATAAAGTGTTGATTCTTCGTCATCAATCACAAAATAGACTATCTGGAAACGGGCAAGCCACGTTCCAACCAGCCAGGACCCGCATAGGACCCCAGCATACCCTCAGGGACATCAATTATGTTGGTATAGCCATTTTCGCGCAAGGCCCGCGACAATCGGGATGAGCGCACACCACGCGCGCAAATCAGGGCAACAGGCTTCGATTTGTCGCCTCCGAGAATTTGATCCAATGCGTTGATAAAATCCTCGCGGCGCATGTCCAAACGCCTTGCGCCTGTACCGGAGCCGGTTTCTGCCCACTCCTCAGGGGTGCGTATATCAATCAGTGTAATTTTTCCGGCTGCGGCTTTTGCAAAGGCTTCTGTGGCAGTTAATATGCTTTTGGCATGCAAGGGCGCATTCGAAGCGGCCAGCGCACATGCTGCGATGCCTGCGAAGAAGTGCCGACGTGTGAGTGTCATGTCATGTCCTCAAAAGCAGGAAGCGACAGGGTATTGTCGCCAGCATCAGAGACCAGAAAACCAGTCGAGCGCAGTTCCCGCCCACGAGCGGGGAACAGAATGGCCACCTGGATGCATGACAAGCCGGAGACTGCTGTTGCAACCCTTCCAGCTGTGTGTGCTTGCTGATTTCACGTCTGCATCATCACAACCACTGGCCCTTGCCAATGTTGCCAGAGACTCCAGCAGATTGGCTTGCTGCATGCCTTTGCCCACAGTGCGTCCGGCTATTGGCATTGTGGTGTCAGCAGATCCGTGGGTGTGTAAGTAATTGACCGGGCCTGCACAGCTCTTGGGTTCTGGTTTCCAGAAATTTCCGGAAACAGGTGCATAAGCTTTAAAGGCGCCAGGGCTGCGGCAGGCGACGTAGGCTACCATCGAACCGCCGACAGAAAATCCTGCCAGCATCATACGCTCTCGTGAAATGTTGCCACGCCTGGCCGCGTCATCGGCCACGGCCCGAATGAAGGCGACATCATCGCGGCCACCGCCGCGAAACTGCCAGCTGCCGTTGATGCCTTCCGGTGTGATGACGGCATAACCTCGCGCCAGTATGGCTTTCACCATCTTGCCACTTTTCAGCAAGCCAAGTCCTGAGCCTTTGTAACTGTGCAAGGCCACAACCGCAGGCACTGTCTTGTCGCGTGAGACGCCGGAAGGCCATGCGACATGGTAACTGCCGCCAGCAACTTTGCATGCTCCGGGTGAATCAAAGCAGGCGGCGTATGATGGAACTGCAAAGTGCGCCACTGTGGCGGCGGGCATGATCAAATAGCGTAAAAGCATAGTATTCCCCAAATGTCATGTGCGAAGTCATCATAAAACCCTCCCAACCCCTCAAGACAACGGCTTTGCTGTGTGCACGTTCATGCCTGAAACACTTCTTGCGGGTCGCGCCGAAAGCCAGGACAAAAATGGGGTCATCGCAAAGCAGACAGCCAGAGGCAAAAACCACACCGTCAGAAAACCGTGTTCAATACAGGCCAGCAAACCAAAGCTCACCAACACTTCTACCACATGAAAAATACAGTAGTCCGGGAAACCCCGACTTGCCTTTTCATGCGGTTCCCACGTGATGCGCCGGTTCGTCAACACCTGTCCAATAATCAACACCCGCTGCAGCATGAGGGAGGGTGCAACCAGTGATGAGAACACTGTTTCGATGAGCGCGGCTTTCGCCATCGTCCGGCCAAGGCCAGGCTCGCGTGCCATCGCTTGAATGACGCCCAATACCCGTGGCAAAAGCAGGTTGGTCGCGACCAGCACGACTGCCGATGTTGCAAACATGCCACCAACTCCCGTCTGGGTGACATCCAGTGCGCCCCACAGCAACAGTGTTGCCAACCACACCACACTCGAGAGATAAGTGAAGACGCCGCTGAGAAGATGAAACCGCGATATGGCATGCAATCCAGAAGCGTTCAAAATGCGCGTGTGTTGAAAATTGCCGAGGCACCAACGGGCGTCGCGTTTAAGATACGAAATCACGTCTGAAGGGGCCTGTTCATAACTTCCAGTTTCAGTTTGTAGAAGGCGAACAGACCACCCGGCGCGACGCAAGAGCGCTGCCTCAACAAAGTCGTGGCTGAGAATGGTGCCATTCCAAAGGCCTCGGCCTTTGAGGTGTGGAAGGCCAGCACAGGCGGCAAAAGCTTTCGTGCGGACGATGGCATTGTGACCGTAATAGTTGGCTTCATTCCCCATCCACACTGAAAGTCCCCGCCCCTGCAAGCGGCCATAAAGGCGGGACGCCACGGATTGCATGCGCTGCCAGCATGTGCTGCCAGGCAGAACGACCGGCACTGTTTGAATGAGGCCGCAAGCTGGATCAGAACTGAGTGAATCCGCGAGTGTCAGTGCGGTTGCAGGATCAAGTTCACTATCAGCATCAAGAATGATGTAAGCATCAAATGCCCAGCCTTGTGTTTCAACCCAGTTGCGGATGTTGCCGGATTTGAAATCAATATTCTCAGACCGATTGTGATAGGACACGGGAAGCGGAAGCGCTGCGCGCACCAACTGCCGCTCGCGCGCGATACGTGCGGCTGACCTGCTGTCAGAGAGGACGTGCAAGGAAAAACGGTGGTTTGAAGTGTGGTGCAGTGAACGCAACAAGCCCAGCTTTCCTGAAATCACATCCTTGGCTGCCTCGTCCCGCAGTGTGACGAGAATTGCCACTGTGAGAGATTGTGCTTCACGTCTTGAACCGATTATTTGCGGCACTTTAAAACCGATTATCGCATTTGCAGTTGATAAAGCTTCCCACCCCGAAAGCAGCGCCATCATGGCGATCAGCACGATTTCCGGAAATGTAAGTTGGCCATCACTTCTAAATGCCAAAACAAGAATACTGATAATCATCACAGAAAATACGAGCGGCCAGCCGAAGAGTATCATGCGCGCCGAATAGGGAATGGCGCTGCGTGCAACGACCGGTGCCATTTTGTCGATAAACGGCGCGTGGAAAAGCTGATCGGGCATGTGCAAAAATTCGACCGCATCCAACCGTTCCGCGCTATTTTTCGGCATGTTATTTCACGACCACGAGCCGTGGGGCAGCCCGCTGTGCTTCGTCTGGTTCAAGCGATGCCTGCTGTTTGATTTTTGGCGTCTTCCATGGTTCGGACTTTGTGAAAGCAACGACAATGGCCACTGCATAGATACAGAAGAAACCCAAAACATTGACAAAGAGCGACGCCCAAAATCCAGAACCCAATTCGTTAAGCGCTGCACCCAATATGCGGGCCAGAACGATTGATGATGCAAATACCGCCAGAGACTGTTGACCAACGCGGGTAAAGACGCGTGTCAGACCCTGCATGAAGGGCGTGCGCGACAGATTTTCGCCAGCTGTTCCCGCAGCAAACCAAGCCAGATAGGCGAGTGCCAGAAAGTGCACGTAGCGCAATAAACCAAAGTTTGTCTTATCGATCAGAACCCGCCAGTCCGAGCGCCAAGCCTTTATGACGTCTGACTGACCAATGGTGATGTGCCAGGCGAAAGGGAGTGACAGGAGCACAACAGCTGCGGCAGCGACGGCGAGGCCTCGGCTTCGGGGTGGTGCTGGCAACCAGCCTGACATGAAAGCAAACCCGGTAAAAAACACCAGCTGCCAGGCGAAGGGATTGAAGAACCACTGCCTTGTTGAGTTGTTGGAGAACCAGTATTCCGCCGGTAGATTGAAATTGACTGTGGTGGCGGCAAGCCACAGTGCAGCGCTGGCGGCGAGCGCAAGATAAACATTCACGCGCGCCACCAAGACCATGACAGGCAGCAGTGCGAGAATGACGATATACATCGGCAAAATATCAAAATAGTTTGGAACGTAAGTGAGCGTCATCAGCCCGATGACCTGATTGCCCGAGGCTTTGAGAAAAGGTGCAAGATTGAGCGCATTCACCTCATCGCGCGCGAACAATCCCGTCCGATTGATGATGAACATGGCTGCCAGCGTCAACATGAAGGTGGCGATATGAACCCAATAAATTTCCCAAATACGGAATACCACACGGTAAAGGCCGAAGAAAAATCCAGATCGCGCAAACACTGCTCCGAATGCCATTGCAGAAGCCATGCCTGAGCAAAAGATGAACATTTCCGTTGCATCTGAAAATCCAAACCGCGCAGGGATGTAAAGCGTCCACGGATTGTTGGTAATGTGGGCGATGAGAATGATGAACATGCCCAGCCCGCGAAAAAAATCGAGGCGCACATCGCGCTGTGTTTTGGCGGGTTGTTGCATGGAAGCTGTCATCTTCGCACGTGCAAGTTAAACAACTGATTGTCTGGCGCGCTGGATCAAGTCCATGCGCCGCACGGCATAACCATCCATGGAGCGGTTGCGTTGCACCGAGCGCTCAGACAGCAAACCTTCAGCCGCATCCAGATAGCCGCCACGAATGGCCGCTTCAATGCATACACGCTGGAACACATCACGCTGAGCATGACTGCCGCCAATGGCTTGCAGATCAGCCCGTGCATCCCGCAAGTTGAGCCAGGCATTGGCATATTCGCCCGCAGCAAAGGCATGCATGCCCTTGGCCAAACGTAAACCGGGATGTGCGATGATGCGTTGTGTTTCGCAAAGTTCAGACTTCGCCGTCGTCATGCGGGAAATCAGCCCAACCGCAGCTTCCTGCCGTTCACCGCCGCACAATGACAGCATGTAGTGCAGATCGGCAAATGCGAGGCATCCATCGGTTGCCCGCTTTTCGGAAAGATCAGCCAGTTCTGCCCACCGGTGCCCAACATCAACACCTTCAAGATCAAGGCGCGACAGCAGCGACGCTGCATTTGCGATGTCGCGATAGTCGTCTGTTTTGTCAGCGCGGATGTCGCGGTCATAAAGCGCCAAGGTCTCAGTGTAATTGCCCATATCAAGATGCATGAGCGCCTTGTGCCACCACACGTGATAGCGGAAGTTGTTGCAGTGAGCCCATGAGGCTTCGCGTCCCTCAAGCCACTTCAACCCCTCTTTGGAGCGCGCTGTCATATCATAAACATGCGCCACCGCATGCAGGCCCCAAGCGTCATCAGGGGCGAGCTCAATTCCTTTGCGGCCCATCAGTTCGGCGCGCTCATATTCACCGGTTTCTTCCAAGGTAAAGGCATGACATCCGAGCAGATAGCCCTTGGCCGGGTGGTCATCCCATTTTCCAATCACACCCTCGACTGAAGCCCGCATCTCCTGCGGTCGTCCCATCATGAAATGAATGCCTTGCACGAGTTTCATCGCCAGAGCATCGCGGGGTGAAGTATCGAGAATGGCCTGCAGGCGGGCGCTGGCGCGTGTTGGTGAACCCTTGATCCAATCCTCGAGGGCCAATACAAAATTGTTTTCGCGCATCGTTCCGCGCGGGCAAGCCTTGGCGCTTGTAAGTGACGTTGCTGCCACAACATCCATTTCAGAGCGTGCAAGCAGCTTGCAAGCAAAGCCCCGAATGGCATGGCCCAAGGCAAAATCCGGTTGCTCTGAAATCAATTTGAGGAGATCAGGACCTGGCGTGGCACTGTGACTGAGAATGCCGAAGATGATCCCATTCCACAGCCCGATGTGACTTTCAGGAAGGCTGGTCTTGATTCCACTGAGGTCTGTTGCCTGCATGTCGCCCAAAATTATGTGTTCCTACCAAGAGCAAAACACGGCCCGCAAAAACCTGAAGTGCACTTCATCAGTAGCAGCAAAATAATATTAGAGAACTCAACTCCACGTGAATTCACGCGGCTGTGAACAGAATTGAATGTTCAGCGGGGTTATCAACAGTTTTTAAGTGTACTCATCACAGGCACGGTTTGGGACATGGATGGCTGCGTTAAAGCCAAGCGATTTCTACGACAAGGGCTATTGACGTTGTGCATGATGTCTGTTGCTCTCGCTCAGTTAGGGGCTCAACCGCCAAGCTCTGTTTTGAATGCGTTGCACAATGATCCCCGGATCAAGGACAGGAATTGCCGCGCCGACTCTTCAGTTGGGTGGTAGGGGTCTTTCACTGTGCCATCGGGCTTCAACCGGAACTTCTTTGCGTTGCCCTGGTTGGCGGCAATGGTGGCTGCTGTGTACCCTTGAACAAAGGTGCAGCGTTTGCCTGCGGTCTTAAATGCTTTCTCGATATTGTTTTGTGCCCTTTGCCGTTCGTTATTGATTTTTGCTGTGTATCCCGGTGCTGTAGTCATGAAAATGCAAGGCAGGTCAGAGGGTATATCCTGCATGGCTTGTTTCACGTCATCCAACGCATCGGCCTCACTGCTGGCCCAACGCTCTGTGGCGTTGCCAAGAAAGGCCATCACAAAAATCTTCGGGTTGTAATAACCACCATCGAACATGGACTGGAACGGTGATTTTCCAGCGTCACAGAATTGATAGGCGGCACCCTGCCCGATCTGCACATACTTGTTGCCGGTTGTGTTGATGACGCCAAACGACCCCGCATTCACTTTCCATTTGGGGTCAACATCGCAGATGGCCTTCTTTCCTCCACCATCTTTCGCTGTCCAGGCGCGCAGCGAACTGGACCGGACACCCAGAACACCAACAGACCAATTCGGATTAAGGCCGCAAGCCTTGCCGTTCTTCTTCAAAAATTCAACGAAAGCAACACCTGCACCAAAGCTCAGCTGAGAGTCACCAAGCACCAAAATGTCCGGCGATTGAAAACCTTCCTTTGCAAAAGACATTTCGTTGGTGCCAAATGACAGCAAGAACACTGAGACGGTCAGAAAAACTCGCTTTTTGAAATCATTGTACAAGACGCTGCAGCTCCAAATCATGATTCGATGGTTGTCTTGATACGGTGTTGCTGGGTGGAGATTCCAGCTCTCCGTTCTGACATCACCCGAATGTGACTAATCTAGGGGTTCCAGTTTCCGCGATGCGAACCAGTTTCGCCGATACGCTCAAAGGTATGGGCGCCAAAGAAATCACGCTGTCCCTGCGTCAGGTTGGTTGTGCCACGCGATTGGCGGTAGCTGTCGAAATAGCTGAGTGCCGCTGAAAGTGCTGGCACGGGGTGCCCAGTGAGTGCAGCATCCGAGACCGTTTTCCGCAACGCCACGTGATTGGCTTTCATCATGGCAGAGAAATCCCTGGTCAACAGCAGATTGCCTTTGCCCCCATTTTTTTTGAAGGATTTGGTGATGAGATCAAGAAACTGCGAACGGATGATACAACCTTCACGCCAGATACTGGCGATGGTGCCGAGTGGCAGACCCCAGTTGTGGTCTGTTGACGCTTGCTCCATCACCGCAAAGCCCTGCGCGTAAGCGGCAATCTTGGCGGCATAAAGCGCTGACTCCAATTGTCTGAGGGCCACAGCTTTCGATTTGGCAGACAGTTTTTTACGCGGGATTGCGTAAAGCTTTTCGGCTCTCGTTCTTTCATCTTTCATCGATGACAACACGCGCGCAGCAACTGCTGCTTCCAACGTGGTGGCGGGTACGCCCATCAACTGGGCCTCAATCACAGACCACTTGCCGGTGCCTTTTTGGCCCGCGCGGTCAACAATAATATCCACCAGCGGTTTCTTTTTGGCCATATCGATTGTTGCAAGAACCTTTGACGTGATTTCGATCAGGTAGGAGTCAAGTTTGCCCGTGTTCCATTTTGAAAATACCTTGGCCATGTCTGGGGCTTTCATGCCCAATCCGTCGCGCATCAAACCGTAAATCTCGGCGATCATTTGCATGTCGGCATATTCAATGCCGTTGTGCATGGTTTTGACGAAGTGGCCAGCTCCACCTGGTCCGACCCAAGCGCAACACGACTGGTTTTTGTATTTTGCTGAGATTGCTGTCAGCACATTTTCAACGCGGTTGTAGGACGCTTCGAGACCCCCCACCATGATAGAGGGGCCGTGGCGGGCACCCTCTTCACCGCCGGATACGCCCATGCCAATAAACCTGAGACTGCTGTCCGCCAAGGCCGCATCACGGCGCACAGTATCGTGAAAGTTCGCATTGCCTGCGTCAATGATGATGTCGCCCTTATCCATCACATCGCGCAACAAAGCGATCTGTTCATCAACAGCGTCTCCCGCCTTCACCATGAGGATGACAGGACGGGGCGCACGAATGGCGGCCGAAAGCTCTGCCACTGTGCGGCAAGCGGTGATGTTGCCTGCGAGGGGTCCCGCGTCGGCGATAAATTTTTCGGTTGTTGCCCAGGTGCGATTGTAAACTGCAATACGAAACCCTTTTTCCGCAATGTTAAGCGCGAGGTTTCCGCCCATGACGCCCAATCCAATCAAACCTATTTCAGCGTTTTCCATTTGAGCATCTTTACATGTTAACCAGTGGGATAGTGGCTGCCTTCAAAGACCGTATGAAAAATACGACCGTCAAATAACTTGACAAGATCTTGCGTCACGATGCGGCTTTGATTGCGTACGTCAGACTGCAGCGCCTCGTCAATTGCTGCGATGCTGGGATAGCGGATAGCAAGGACCATTGCAAAGTGTGGATTGGGTGTGTCGGAATCCGTCTGGTGTAACACACGCACCTCTTCAGCACCCGGAAATTTTGTCCACAGCGGCACCAGCTTGTCGCGGACAAACTGTTTGAATTCTGTTTCTTTTCCTTGATGGGCCTTGCCTTCAAAAAAGGCGCAACGAATAAACATGTTTACACTCCATAAAAAAAGGCGCCGACACGGGAGTGTTGTCGGCGCCTGTCAACGCTGAATTGAACTACATTTTGCCCCAGATTTTTGAGTACGCATCACGATAACCATTCTGCGGATCGAACTGGTTCGAGTCGCCAGAAGCCTTCAAGCCTTCTTGGGTCACAAGCGCAGGCGACGTGATGTAGCCTGAACACTTTTCGCCGGAGATCGCACGGTTCAACTCGTCAACAAGTTGCCAGCCCTGCAGGTTCAGCGGTTCTGCGACTGTGACAGCTTGATATTCGTTGGCGCGAATGCGTTGAAATGCCGCTTCCGAACCATCACCAGCAGAACCGGCTTTCGGATTTGCGGAGCCTGCAATGCCGGCAGCGGCCAGTGACGGGCCCATGAAGTCAAAATAGAGATCGTTGATGGCCAGTGAATGGGTCCAGGCGGAGCCGTGCTTCTGCAACAACGTTGTTGTCAACGGTCCCATACGGGTTGACGTTTCAGCGATTGGGGTATCGACCCATTCGAGAACCTTACCGCCACCCGCTTCGATGACCTCTTTCAGCTTTGCAGCTTTGAGAATGGCAATGGTGTAGGTTGAATCCGTAAAGATAACAACGCCTGGCTTGCCGCCGGCATCCTTCAGGGCCCAATCTGCCGCTGTTTGCGAGACCGTCATGGCATCGGTCGACACGTTGGCAAAAATACCGCCAGGGGCATCACAGCCAATCTTTGGACCAGAGTGCCACGACACCATCGGAATTTTGGCGGCGGCAACACCTTCAAGGGCAGCGCTTTGTTCGGTCGCGTCAAAACCGTTGATGACAATGCCATCTGGTTTCAAAGCAAGAGCCTGGCCGACAGCAGCCGAGCGGCTTTGCACTGAGCCTGCACCATCCAGCACTTTTACCGTCCAGCCAATTTTCTTGGCAGCTTCTTCGATTCCCGTTGTGACACCAAGGATACCGCCATTCTTGAGATCGCCTGCCAGCACGACGATCGTCTTGCCATCTGCGGCCTTTGGACCAGCGGATGGTCCGTCAAAACCTTCGGCGTGGGCAGCAAGGTTCACGCCCATCAACATGGAACCTGCAAGCAGGGTGTTCAATAATGTTCGTCTCAGCATGGTTTTCCTCCGTTTGCTGTTTGGTTATTTCTTCGCAGCGCCTTTTCTTCTTTGAGCGTATCCGGCGATACCGATGGCCACGATGAGCGTCACGCCGTTAAACATTGGCTCAACCCAAAATGAGCCGCCGAATTGCTGAATGCCGGAAATGCCAACAGCCAGAATAATGATCCCGACCATCGTGCCCCAGACGTTGACACGACCAGGTTTGATGGTGGTTGAACCGAGAAAGGCACCAACAAGGGCCGGCAGCAAAAATTCAAGTCCAACGCTGGCTTGGCCGATGCGCAATTTCGAGGCGAGCAGCACACCGGCAAGGGCCGTCAACACGCCTGAGGCAACGAACGAACCCATCACATATTTACGCACTGGAATACCATTGAGGGCGGCGGCTTTTGGCGATGCGCCGATGGCATAAAGATAGCGCCCAAGCGGCAAATACTCGCAGATGATGTACATGGCCATGGCGATGGCGATGACATAAAAACCAGTGATCGGCAGTCCAAACACCATGGTTGTGCTGAGGGCATAAAACTCCTGAGGCAAAACGCCGACAATTTGCCTTCCCCCCGTGTGCCACAATGCCAGCGCATAAAGCACGGTTCCCGTTCCCAGCGTGGCGATGAAACTGTCGATCTTGGCCACTTCAACCAGCAAACCATTCAGCACACCCATGATGGCACCCAGCAACAACACGGTGCAAACAGCAGCTGCCCAATGAAACCCGTAGAGCGTTTGCAGTGAAATGGCCAAGATGTGCCAAAGAACGATGCCGTAGCCGACGGTGAGATCAATGCGACCTGCTGACATCGGGATCATTACACCCAGCGACAACAGCAGGATGATGGCTTTGTCGGATATGATGGATCGCAGGTTCAAGACTGTTGGAAATGTGTTGGGCAGTAGAATCGAAAACAGCAAAATCAGCGCTACTGCTAAAATCACGAGGCCATAGGTTGGTATAAAGCGCAACAGCTTTTGTCCAAAGGTCAGTCCCTGCAGCTCGCTGCGTGTGGGTTCAAGTGCTGTTGATTGTAGCGAGTTCATTTATGCAGCCTCAGACGCGGATGCGGCGTGAATGAGTGATTGAGTCGTCAAATCTTTTTGTTCAATTTCAGCTGTGATGCGGCCACGCGAGAACACCAGGGCACGATGGCAGATGTGTGCCACTTCCTCAAAATCAGTTGATACCACAACAACGGTCAGTCCACTTTCGAGGGCACGTGCCATCAAGCGGTAGATTTCAAACTTGGCACCCACATCAACGCCAGCGGTGGGGTCTTCGGCGATCAACAACTTCCGCCCAGTCGCAAGCCAACGGCCCACAACTATCTTTTGCTGGTTGCCGCCCGATAATGCTTCGACCGGCAGTGAGGGATCATTGGGGCGCAAGCCCACTTCACTTCCAATTGCCAAAGCCTGCTCAGCTTCCGCAGAGGGGGACAAAATTGACATCAATGAGCGGCCGATGGCCAGCGGGTTCAAGAACATGTTTTCGCGCACTGACAACGAAAGTGCTACGCTCTCTTCAGTGCGGTCACGCGCAACCAGACCAACGCCTTGTTCGAGTGCCACTTGGGGTGAGGTGAGGTTGAGGAGCTTACCGCGAAGGAAAGCCGCACCGGTGCTGGACTGGGCACCAAACAGCGCGCGGCCAATGGCTTCCTGGCCTGCACCACGCAACCCCACCAAACCCAATACTTCACCTTCGCGGGCTGAAAAATTGACGGGACCCGCACCAAAGGTTTCAAAATTGGTAACCTTCAGTGTCTCATGGCCATTGGTGCGTTTGGCACGGACATAAAGATCCTTCACTTCGCGGCCCACGATAAGATTGACCAATTCTGTTGGCGTTGTTTCGCTGACTTTGCGTTCACCCACCAATTGGCCATCGCGCAACACGGCCACCCGGTCTGACAATCGGAAAATCTCGTCCAGGCGATGCGAAACATAAATCATGCCCACACCCTTGTTGCGCAAATCCTTGAGAACACCAAACATGCGCTCGACCTCGTCAGCAGGAAGACTGGCCGTCGGCTCGTCCAGCACCAGCACATCGGCTTCAACCGCAAGCGCGCGGGCAATGGCCACCAGGGATTTTTCGGTGCGGCTCAAATCCTGGACGCGGCGTGTCGGATCGAAGTCGCAGCCTACTTTGCGCAGAGCTTCCGCGGCCCGCTGTTCAGTCTTAATCCATGAGATCAGCCCAGCTCTTCGTGAAAAGCCTTGGGCGAGGCCGACGTTTTCAGCGACGGTCATCCATTCCACCAAACCCAAATCCTGGTGGATAAATGCAACACGTTGCTTTTTGTTTGGCTTCGGAGGTGCGTGGCGATAGGGCTCACCCTTGAATAGAATGCGCCCCTCGTCGGGCGTGTGAATGCCTGCCAGCGATTTGATCAATGTGGATTTGCCAGCACCATTTTCACCCAACAGCGCCAGGATTTCGCCAGCGTTGAGCGTCACAGACACGTCCCGCAAGGCGGTTGTGCCGCCAAAACGTTTGGTCACATTTTCAAATTTTAGCAAGGATGATGTCACCCTGCACTGCTCCCAGTTGTGGCTGTCTTCTGCAGCTTATGTTATCGATAACATCATTAAGCAGTGGCTTTTGAAGAGTCAACATTGAATTTGTCACTTGCCGTCGAGCAAGCGCATCACTTCGGCATTGTCCCTGGCGCCAAGGGCCATTGCGATGAGGATACGATGGATCTCCGTCACCGCTCCCGTCAAGGGCAACGGGGTTTTGGTTTTGAGTGCAAAGGCTTGAATGGAATCCAAGTCTTTCAACATATTGTCCAAGCGGCCCGTCGGCGTATAGTCCCGCGCTGCGAATTTCACCATGAACTCCTGCATGATACGATTATCGGCACGGCCTCCGGCCAATGCTGCCGGAATTTTTGCAGGGTCAACACCACCTGCCTCAGCCAGTTTGACTGCTTCTGCAACAGCTTGAAACGCCAGTGCACAAAACAACTGGTTGACGAGCTTGGTGGTCTGCCCCGCTCCACTTCCGCCCATCAAAGTGTAGTTGGCGCAGAGGTCTTTCATGACAGCGCGGGCATGTTCAAAATCTTTCTGTGCGCCACCTGCCATGACTGTGAGCTTGCCAGTCATTGCACCGGGCATGCCGCCAGACAATGGACAATCAACCCAAGCCATTCCCGTTGTTGATTGAAGTTGCGCTGCCATTTCCGCAGTTGCGGCTGGATCAATCGAGGACATGTCAATCAACAGCTTCTGCGTTTTGGCTGAGCTACTGACCCCGTCTTTTCCAAACACGGCCTTCCGCACAATGTCCGCATGGTTGAGGCTCAAAATAACATATTCGGCGCGCGCCGTTGCGTCTGCGGCTGACGCAGCGGCAACGGCTCCCTTGACAACGAGTGCCGCAACTTTCACCTCGTCCAGATCACACACAAAGACTGCATGTCCGCAGTCCAGTAAACGTGTGGCAATTGCGGTTCCCATAATGCCCGCTCCGATGACTGCAACATTGCTCATGACCGGGCTGCTTTCTGTGTAACGAAGTCCAAGGCTTGCGAAACAATCGCAGCAGGCTTCTGGTTGATGTCAATTGTAATGGCGCATTCGGTATGGTCGGGCCGTTCAAGTGTCGCCAATTGACTGTCCAGCAACGCCGGGGGCATGAAGTGACCTTGCCGCGCCTGAATGCGTTGCCGCAAGACGTCAAGGTCACCATGCAAGTGCACAAATATGACGGGCCTTTTGGCTGCGGCTGAAATGGCCGCGCGGTAGGTTTTTTTCAAAGCCGAACATGACGCGATTTTGCCGCCCTCGCCCTGAAGTGCTTTGCCCACTCGGGCCAACCAAGGCCAACGGTCTGCATCGGTCAACGGTATTCCGGCAGACATTTTCGCGACATTGTCCGGGCCGTGCAAACGATCCCCTTCGATGAAAGGAATCTGCAGTTCTTTCGCCAAGCTTTCGCCGATGGTGGTTTTGCCGCAACTGGCAACGCCCATCACCACTATGGCGCTAGAGAACCGAGGTGATGCCGCCATCCACATAGAGCACGTGTCCATTCACAAAAGAGGAAGCATCAGAGGCGAGGAATACCGCTGCACCAATCAATTCATCAACCAAGCCCCAGCGCCCGGCAGGCGTGCGCTTTTCAAGCCACGAAGAAAACTCAGGATTATCAACGAGAGCCTGGTTGAGAGGTGTCTTGAAATAACCGGGGCCGATGGCATTCACTTGAATGCCGTGTTTTGCCCAGTCAGCACACATGCCCTTGGTCAACATTTTGATCGCACCCTTTGTGGCGGTGTAAGGCGCAATCGTCGGACGGCCCAATTCACTTTGTACAGAACAGATATTGATGATTTTGCCGGACTTGCGCGCAATCATGTTTTTTGCGACAGCTTTACCGACGATGAATGCGCTTTCAACATTGACACGCATCAATTCTCGCCACTTCTCAAGCGGGTAATCTTCAAGTGAGGTTCGAAACTGCATGCCCGCATTGTTGAACAGAATGTCGATGGCACCCTGTTCAGAAACGATCTTCGTCACGGCAGTCGTCGTTGCCGCTTCATCGGTGACGTCGAAAGCCGCAGTGTGAAGCTCAAGCCCAGCGTTTTTCAATTGGGTTGCGGCCATTTCAAGTTTTGCAATGTCGCGTCCATTCAGCACTACTGTGGCACCGGCATTGGCCAAGCCTTCAGCAATTGCAAGGCCGATACCCTGGCTGGACCCGGTCACCAAGGCCACACGGCCCTTTAACGAGAAGAGATTTTTTGTCATTTGTGTTCTCAGAATTGCAGTTGGACTTTGATGGCCGAGGTGCGGTCATTGGCCAGTTCAAAACCTTTGACGGCCTGCTCCATGGGAAGAGAGTGGGTGATCAGAGGCTTTACGTCAATTAGGCCTTTACGCATCAAACTTACGGCCGTTGCGAACTCAGCGTGAAAGCGGAAGGACCCCATCAGTGAAAGTTCCTTGGCCGTAATTGCCATCATGGGCAAGGTCATATCGCCACCGAGGCCCAGTTGCATGATTTTGCCAAGTGGACGCATGGCGGCAATCGCACCGACCAGTGCGGGTGCCGCACCAGAGCATTCATAGAGCGCGTCGAATGTTCCTTTATTCGCGGTGAATCCCTCAAGTGCTTCTGGGTTCGTTTTGGTGTTGAGCACGTCATCAGCGCCCATTGACCTGGCCATGCCCAAGGTAAAATCACTCAGATCAGTTGCAACCACGCGATCAGCCCCAGCGCGACGTGCTGCAAGAATAGAAAGTAACCCAATTGGTCCACAACCCGTCACCAAGACCGTCTTGCCAAGCAAGCCACCGAAGCGGCGCGTGGCATGAAGTGTTACCGCCAAGGGTTCCGCCATTGCCGCTTCCCCGCTGGAAAGACCATCGGCGACAACGCATTGCCGCGCATCGGCCACCAATATTTGGCGGAACGCACCTTGTATATGTGGGAACGGCATGGCTGAACCATAAAACCGCATGTTGAGGCATTGGTTGTGCGTGCCCTCTTGGCAGAACTTGCAAACGCGACAGGGCCGGGAGGGTGAAATGGCCACCAATTGTCCGACAGACAAACCTTCCACGTCAGCACCAAGTTTTGTGATGTGTCCCGCAACTTCATGACCCAACACCATGGGTTGCTTCAGGCGAATGCTGCCAAAGCCACCGTGGTTATAATAGTGCAGGTCAGAGCCACAAATGCCGCCGCTCGCCAGCTTGACTTGCACTTCGCCTACGCCAGGTTCATCGATTGCGTGTTCCTCAATGCGCAAATCCTTCGGGGCGTGGATAACGAGAGACTTCATCTAAACCTCATAACATTGGCGTCAACAAAGACTGACCAAGATGTTCATCTACGATGTTATCGCTAACATATAATATGTGTTGTCGAGAGGCAAACATTGATTTCAAGTACTTTCCCTGGGAATAACATTGTAGTCGATCAGGATGGTCTCCTGCGGAACTGGCCTGTCCAGTCTTTCGCCTTCGATGGCTTGCAGCAGAAGTTTTCCGGCCTTGAAGCCAATGTCCGCGCAATTGACGCCCACTGTGGTAATGGCGGGAAAGCACGTCGCAGCTATCTCAAAATCACCGAACCCGGCGATTGCAATGCGTTTGGGAACTTTCCAGCCCCGTCGATGACATTCCATCAAAGCACCGAACGCCGAAAGGTCAGACACGCAAATTGCGGCTTCGACATCGGGCCACTGTTCGAGCAGCCGCACAATGGCTTCGCCGCCTTGTTTCATCGTAATAGGGGGAGTTCCAAAGGAAATGACGCGCGACTCTTTAAGTCCAAGTTTCCTGATCGACGCTTCGTAACCTGCCCTTCGGTCAGCTCCGCGTGTGTCGCGATTGGTTGTGCCACCAATAAACGCAATTTTTCTGTGACCTTGCTCAAACAGGTGTTTTACAAGGGCCGAAGAGGCATCTGCATTTGAAAAGCCGACAACATGCTGGATCGGTTTCTTCGGCAAATCCCAGGTTTCCACAATCGGAATGCCAGCGTTTTCAAGCAGCTTTCGGCCGCGCAATGTATGAGCGCCGCCGGTGACAACCATCGCCTCTGGTCTTCGCTTCAACATGGATTCGATGAGTACTTCTTCTTTTTCGACGGAGTAATCAGTATAGCCCAAGAGCAATTGAAGACCCGAACCTTCCAACGCGTTGGTCAGTCCACGGGCGGTATCAGCGAAGTTTGAATTGTTGATCGAAGGAATGAGGGCGGCGATGAAGCCGGTGCGCTTGGACGAGAGACTCCCCGCAGACTGGTCGAGCACATAGCCGAGTTGGTCCACGGCTTTTCTAATTCTGTCACGGGTTTGAGGTGCGATGGAAGACCCGTCTCGCAATGCGCGCGATACCGTCATAGTTGAAACGCCAGCAAGTTTGGCGACATCAAGCATGGTCGGAACGGGACCTCGCACGATTTCCAACTTCTTTTTATCGCCGCGCGCCAAAGGTTACATTCCCTTTTTCCGTTGAATTTTGTTATCGCTAACAAATACGATAGCATTTGAAAGCAAAGATAGACAATGGTGTTTTATCAACAGATTGAAAGAGACGGTTCACCTTGGGCACAGGGGGCTGCAGGCTTTGCGGCTGTCCAAAAATCCATAGACAAGTGAGGAGACGGAGGGCAACGTGGCACTGTCATATAACTGTCATAAAAACCAACGAGTTATCACGACGCTTACAGGAGACATAAGTATGCCCAAGACATTCACCTCATTCACTGCAAAAACATTTGCTGTTGCACTTACACTTTCCACCGTCATGTCATCGTTCGCCCATGCGGATGCCATGTCGGATCTCGTGGCTGCTGCCAAGGCAGAAGGCCAACTCACGACAATCGCGTTGCCCCATGACTGGTGTGGTTACGGCGACGTCATTGCTGGCTTCAAGGCCAAGTACCCTGAAATTACCGTCAATGAATTGAACCCCGATGCCGGTTCCGCTGATGAACTTGAGGCGATCCGGGCCAACAAGGACAACAAGGGCCCACAAGCTCCAGACGTCATTGACGTTGGTCTGGCTTTTGGCCCGCAAGCCAAAACAGAAGGTCTCATCCAACCTTACAAGGTGGCCACCTGGGCCGAGATCCCGGACAATGTGAAAGATGCCGAGGGTTTTTGGTATGGCGACTATTATGGGGTGATGGCGTTTGGCGTCAACACCGACCTTGTGAAGAACGTGCCAACCGATTGGGCTGACTTGTTGAAGCCTGAATATGCCAATTCCGTTGCACTCACTGGCGATCCACGTTCGTCGAACCAAGCGATTCTTGCCATTCTTTCGGCTGGCATGGCGCGCGGTGGTGAACCTGGCAAGGCATCGGGCGAAAAAGGTTTGGAGTTTTTTGCTGAATTGAACAAGGCCGGAAACTTTGTTCCGGTTGAGGGAAAGTCAGGCACCATTGCTCAGGGCCAAACACCCATCGTTGCGGCTTGGGACTATAACTTGCTGGCTTGGCGCGATGGCTTGAAGGGCAATCCCCCAATGGAAGTGGTCGTGCCAAAGTCGTCCTCGCTTGCCGGCGTTTACGTGCAGGCAATATCTGCCTATGCGCCACACCCCGCTGCTGCAAAGCTTTGGATGGAGTATCTCTATTCAGACGAAGGCCAGCTTGGTTGGTTGAAGGGTTATTGCCACCCCGCCCGTTTCAACGCCATGTCAGCTGCGGGAAAAATCCCGGCTGACATGTTGGCAAAGCTGCCACCAGCAGAAGCCTATGCCAAAGCGGTTTTCCCGACTGTTGAACAGCAAGGTGAAAACAAGGCTGTTGTCACAGGAAACTGGGACAAGGTTGTTGGCGCAGTTGTAAAGTAACGCGATCCGGCCTTCATCCCCTGAGGGGATGGAGGCCGTGTTTTCAAGTATGAAATTTCCTTCACCACGTCGGACAGTTTTGCCTCCTGCCATTTTCAATTGGTTGGGAGTTTTGCCGTTTTTTGTTTTTGCGGCTTTGTTTTTGGTGTTGCCAACAGTTCAGATTGTCCTGGGGGCATTTCGCACGGTCGAAGGTGGATTTACTTTCGACAACCTCATCGGTCTGCTGGCCCCCAATATTCTGGACGCCATTTGGCTGTCGATGAAAATCAGTCTGCTGACGGCGTTTCTGGGTTGCCTGCTGGGTCTGTTGTTGGCCATTGCTGTCACACGAGGCGGTTTGCCGAGCTGGATTCGCGATGCATCACTTACCTTCTCGGGGGTAGCGTCAAACTTCGCTGGTGTGCCGCTGGCCTTCGCCTTCATTGCCACACTGGGTCGACTGGGAATTCTCACGGTCATTTTACGGGATATTTTCAATGTCAATTTGGCGGCGACGGGTTTCAACCTGATCAGCTTCACCGGCCTCACCCTCGCTTACCTGTATTTCCAAATTCCGTTGATGCTGCTGATCATCACTCCAGCGCTTGATGGTTTGAAGCGCGAGTGGCGCGAGGCAGCGGAGAGTTTAGGAGCGGAAGGGTTTGAATATTGGCGGCGCGTGGCTTTGCCAGTGTTGTGGCCATCGCTGCTCGGCACGTTTGCCTTGCTGTTTGCCAATGCCTTTGGTGCCGTTGCAACGGCCATGGCGCTCACCGGTTCGTCGCTGTCGATTGTTCCGATCCTGCTGTTTGCACAAATTCGCGGCGACGTTTTGCAGAATCCGCACTTGGGCTATGCCATCGCATTTGCGATGATCGCCATTACCGGGATTGCCAATCTCATCTACATTGTTTTGCGCAGCCGGGCTGAACGGTGGCAAAAATGAAACTGTCCAGAGTTGCGGCATGGTTCACGTTCAGTCTTGGGGTACTGTTCTTTTTTCTACCGTTGTTGGCCACCTTTGAATTTTCGTTGCGCGCGCGACGTGGCGTCTACTCGTTTGACGCGTACGCTACCGTCCTGTCGGACCCGCAGTTCCGCGAAACCTTTGCCTATTCTGTCGTGATGGCAATTTTCACAATTGTGATTGGATTGTTGATTGTGACACCCACTGCCTTTTGGGTGCGATTGAAACTGCCAAGATTGCGCCCCCTCATTGAATTCATCACGTTGTTGCCGCTCGTCATTCCACCCATCGTGATCGTGTTTGGCTACATCCGGCTTTACAATACGTCGAGCTGGCTGCCCTTGACGGGAACTGTAACCGGAACCAACATCTTATTAATGTTCGGCTATGCCACGTTGGCGCTCCCTTACATGTATCGCGCAGTTGATACGGGCTTGCGCACGATCGACATTCGAACGTTGACTGAGGCGGCACAAAGTCTTGGTGCCGGTTGGGCCACCATTATTTTTCGCCTGATTTTGCCCAACGTGTTTGTGGCCTTGATGTCCGGTGCGTTTTTGACCTTTGCCATCGTCATTGGTGAATATGTTCTTGCAGCTTTGCTGGACCGCCCGGCCTTCGGCCCCTACATGGTCTGGATGGGCGGCAACAAAGCTTATGAACCAGCGGCCCTTGCAGTCATTGCCTTTGCCATTACCTGGGCTTGCATGGCGCTCATTCAACTTCTCACACGTTTTTCCAAACACCCGAAGGCATTGCAATAATGAGCTATCTGACATTGGAGGGATTGCAAAAGTCCTTTGGCAAAAACACTGTGGTTGAACAATTCCACCTCACCATCGGCAAAGGCGAATTCGTGTCGTTGCTGGGCCCGTCGGGGTGTGGCAAAACCACAGTCCTGCGCATGGTCGCCGGTTTTGAAACTCCGAGCGCTGGTCGTATTGTGATCGAGAACGACGATATCACGCAGCTGCGCCCCAGCCAACGCAACATCGGATTGGTGTTTCAATCCTATGCGCTTTTCCCGAATTTGACTGTCTCACAGAACGTGGCTTTCGGTTTGAAAGTTGCGCGGCTTGAGAAGGCTGCTGTTGAAAAGCGGGTCGATGAAATGTTGAAATTGATTGGCTTGCCTCAACTTGGCGGGCGCTACCCATTTGAACTTTCAGGCGGCCAACAGCAGCGCGTCGCCTTGGCCCGTGCCTTGGCCGTTCGGCCCCGCGTGTTGTTGCTGGATGAGCCGCTGTCGGCATTGGATGCAAAGATCAGGGTTAGCCTGAGAAAGGAAATCCGGGACATTCAACGGGAGCTTGGCATTACAACAATATTTGTGACGCATGACCAAGAGGAAGCCTTGTCAATCTCGGATCGCGTGGTGGTGATGAACCAGGGTCGCGCGGAGCAGGTTGGAGCACCCCATGACATCTACAACCGACCCACAACGCGTTTCGTTGCCAACTTTGTGGGAACGCTCAACACGTTTGAAGCTGTCGTCAAAGATTCCAAGTTGGGTGTCGTTTCAATCGGCGACACAACCGTGAAACTGGCCACTGGAAACTTGATCCCAAAAAAGAACGACGTGGTGACACTGGCGCTTCGCCCGGAAGCGCTTCAACTCGGGCGTCAGCCTGTGCCTGCCGCCACACTGTCGGCGACCATTGAAGATGTGCAATTTTTGGGCTCCGTCATTAGACTGCGCGCCAGACTGGGCGGGCAGTCTGTCTCACTCGACACGTTCAACCGCCAAGACGAGGCGCCACCGGCGATTGGCAGCAAGGCCATGATTTCCTTCCACCCCCGTGATTTGTTCCTGTTGAATGCCTGAAACGGGGTGCGGGCTATTTTTCAGTGTTTCAGACCGCCCGTTTTCTCGATGAAGCTCACGACGTCCGCAAGCCCTCTTTGGCGCAAGAGATCGGTGAACACATAGGGGCGTCCCTGCCGGGCCTTTTGCGTGTCACTTTCCATCACCGCCAAATCAGCCATCACATGCGGGGCCAGATCGGTTTTGTTGATGATCAAGAGATCTGACCGCGTAATTGCAGGTCCACCCTTCCGCGGGATTTTTTCACCTTGGCAGACAGAGATGACGTAGAGGGTAATATCGGCAAGTTCAGGCGAGAATGTTGCCGCAAGATTGTCACCACCTGACTCGATGAAGATCACATCAAGATCAGGAAAGCGCTTGTTCATCTCGTCGATGGCCGCCAGATTGATGGAGGCGTCTTCGCGTATCGCCGTATGCGGGCAACCCCCCGTCTCAACACCCATGATGCGGTCTTCGGGCAAGGCTTGCAGGCGGTTCAGGATCAACGCGTCTTCTTTTGTGTAAATGTCGTTGGTGATGGCTGCGACAGAATATTTGTCGCGCATGGCCTTGCAGAGTTTTTCTGTCAACGTGGTTTTGCCGGAGCCCACAGGCCCGCCAATGCCGACGCGGAGGGGGCCGTTTTTCATGTTCTGAAAATCCTTGTAACAAGCGTTTCGTGCTGCATGGATGCGATTTCAGCGGCGATGCAACACATGCCCAAGTCATCCAATTGAGCGTGTACCGCTTTTTCTGCTGTCGATGACAAAAGTGGCGAGAGATTTCGCAGGACGATGAGACCATTGGTTTGCCCCAAGGGAACCAACCGCACGGCGACAGAGACCAGCGCCGAACAGAAGCCTTGCAGATATGCGATCAGCGCGTGATGTCGGTCAATCCCCATGACCTTGCACGCCTTGCCCGCAGCGATGGGATAGGCCATCACCGTGTCGTTTGTTTCCTTTCCAGTCCAAACCGAAGAAGCAATGTTGAAATTGCGCCCCAGATGTGTGGTTTCCATGTAGCGTTCAGCGGAGCCTGCCAAGGCCAAAGCAAGGTCGTTCAATTCTTCAATCGGCATAGACCAACATTGAGCAAACAACACAGCATCATTCCGACCAGACCCCTGTTCCAGCAGCCCGCTTATCCAAGCTTCGGTTTGTGCAGCGTTTGAAACGCGGCCATCTGCAATAGCCTGTTCCAACCCGTGCGAATAGGCAAAGCTGCCGATGGGGAATGTGGGCGACATCCAGTTGAGCAACATCAACAACGATGTGTGATCAGTGGCCATGGGCATAGGCCCCGTGCTCAGGTGTGAAGGTCTCATGCACTTCTGTTACGTGTGCACCAAGTTGTCCCAACATACTGGCAATTACGTGGTCGCGACGAATGAGAATACGCGTGGCTTCAATTTGCGCTTCGAGGTGGCGGTTACCGATGTGCCATGCGAGTTGCGTCAGGTGCGCAGCATCACGTGCCGTCACCTCAAGCAATTCTTCGTCGGACGCGATGATTTGAACCAAACGACCGTCTTCAAGGAGCAGGCAATCACGATCAGCAAACGTGGTGGTCTTCTCCAAGTCAACCAGCACTTGGTCACCGTGTTGAAGGGTGATGAGCTTGCGGCGAAGATGCCGTTCAGATGCCGCCATCACCACAATGTCCCAAGGTGTTTCCATGAGATATTGGGCACGCACAAATGATATTGCGCGAAGCGTCATCAGAACAAAAAGTAACGTTGCGCCATGGGCAGGCTGGTTGCGGGTTCACAGATGAGCAACTCTCCATCACCCCGCACTTCGTAGGTTTCGGGATCAACTTCGATGTTGAGGATGGTGTCGTTGTGGATCATGTCTTTTTTGCCGATGTCGCCACGGGTGTTTTTGACTGCAATCATTTTCTTGGCTGTGCCCAATCGACTTTGCAAACCGAAAGATAAAGCGGCTTGCGACACGAAAGTGACGGAGGAATTGGTGCGCAGTTTTCCAAAGCTTGCAAACATCGGGCGGTAATGCACGGGTTGCGGTGTGGGGATCGAAGCGTTGGGGTCTCCCATAGGCGCTGCCGCAATTGAGCCACCCAGCAACACAATTTCCGGCTTCACACCGAAGAAAGCGGGATTCCAGATGACGATATCGGCGCGCTTGCCAATTTCGATGGAACCGACTTCGTGGGCAATGCCGTGGGCGATGGCGGGGTTAATCGTATATTTTGCAACGTAGCGTTTCGCACGGAAATTATCGTTGCCAATGTCGCCTGCAAGCGTACCGCGTTGCTGCTTCATTTTGTGTGCGGTTTGCCAACAGCGGATGATCACCTCACCCACGCGGCCCATGGCTTGACTGTCTGACGAGATCATCGAAAAAGAGCCGAGGTCGTGCAGAATGTCTTCAGCCGCGATTGTCTCCTTGCGGATGCGGCTTTCGGCAAAAGCAATATCTTCGGGAATGCGCGGGTACAAGTGATGACACACCATCAGCATGTCCAAATGTTCGGCCACCGTGTTGATGGTGAAGGGACGTGTTGGGTTTGTGGACGATGGCAGAACGTTGGGCAATGACGCAACCTTGATGATATCAGGCGCATGGCCGCCCCCTGCCCCTTCGGTGTGGAAGGTGTGAATGGTGCGGCCTTTGAAGGCAGCAATGGTGGCCTCGACAAAACCTGACTCGTTCAACGTGTCCGTGTGGATCGCCACTTGTACATCGTGTTCGTCGGCAACCGTGAGGCAGCAATCAATGGCTGCAGGCGTGGTGCCCCAGTCCTCATGCAGTTTCAATCCGCAGGCACCTGACAGAACCATTTCTTCAAGTGCGGCTGGGAGAGACGCATTGCCTTTGCCCATGAATCCCAAATTCATCGGGAACGCGTCAGCCGCTTCAATCATGCGTTCAATGTGCCACGCACCCGTGCAGGTGGTGGCGAGGGTGCCGTGAGCTGGCCCGGTGCCCCCGCCCAACATGGTGGTGATACCGGAATAGAGTGCTTCCTCGATTTGCTGGGGTGCGATAAAATGAATATGGCTGTCGATGCCACCCGCCGTAATGATCTTGCCCTCGCCCGCAATAATCTCCGTGGACGGACCAATGATGATGGTGACGGCGTTTTGGGTATCTGGGTTTCCGGCCTTGCCAATGGCTGCGATGCGACCATCCTTCAACCCAATGTCAGCTTTGTAGACGCCGGAGTGGTCGAGGATCAACGCATTTGTAATGACGGTGTCCATTGCCCCTTCGGCGCGTGTCGCTTGCGACTGGCCCATGCCATCACGAATGACTTTGCCGCCACCAAATTTCACTTCTTCTCCATAGAGCGTGAAGTCTTTTTCGACCTCGATGATGAGGTCGGTATCGGCAAGGCGTACTTTGTCGCCAACAGTGGGGCCATACATTTGCGCATAGGTCGCACGGGAGATTTTGGCCATCAGAGCGCTCCCATAATCTTTTGCTGAAAGCCAAACACTTTTCGCAAGCCGCCCAAGGGTACAAGAGTGACTTCTCGGCGTTGGCCTGGCTCGAAGCGCACTGCCGTTCCCGCTGCAATGTCGAGCCGCATACCGCGGGCCTCTTCCCGGTCAAAATGCAGCGCTTCATTGGTTTCGAAGAAATGATAATGCGAGCCCACCTGCACCGGGCGGTCGCCCGTGTTGGCGACTTCAAGTGTGATACGTAGGGCACCGACATTGAGTTCGATGTCGCCGGGCATCGGAAATATTTCACCTGGGATCATTTGTGGCCTCAACGTATTGGATGGTGGACGGTGACGAGCTTCGTGCCGTCGGGGAATGTGGCTTCTACCTGCACGTCGTGGATCATGTCAGGCACGCCTTCCATGCAATCAACTTTCGCCACAACATGGGCGGCAGCTTCCATAAGGTCGGCCACACTGCGACCGTCCCTCGCGCCTTCAACAACATATTCGGTAATGAGCGCGATGGCTTCCGGGTGGTTGAGCTTGACGCCACGGTTTTTGCGGCCCCGCGCCACGATTGCCGCCATGGCAACCAGCAGTTTATCTTTTTCGCGCGGTGTGAGTTGCATCAAAGTTCCTCAAAACGTCCAACATTTAGGCAGGTTTTCGCGGCCCACACAGGCCACAAGCACCTGAATCAAGGTTTTGCGCAAGTGAAAGCCGTCCTTTGCCAAAAGCCTTGCAACCAGCTTGCCATTCCAGGCAGAGGCTCCATCCAGCGGTCCCAAAACCATTCTGACGCGGTCAAGATATTCGCCAGCATTCGGCGAAACCAACAGCAGCGTTGCCATCGCGTGATTTCCAGCCAAGCTCGCTTCCGCCATGGGTAGACTTGCTCCCAGCCGCAGGGCTTCAGCATGAACAAGCTTTCCGTCGCGTCTCACCTTCCAATGATCGACCAATGAAATGCGATTGACATGTTCACCCATCTCCGTGCGTCCGAACACGATTGCTTCAACCGCGACGAAGGTTGCGCCATCGGCCACATCCACATCCAATGCGCGCGACAAGGCACTGCCTTCAAAAGCGATGGTTTCCTGCGGTAACCAGAGCAGTGTGGCGTTGTTCCCGACTGACAGCGTCACCTGCACCTCAGCTGCGGGCCCCAGTGTGCGATAAACCCGTTCTGCGGCTTGGGACGTCAAGGTCAGCGCCGCCTCGTCCCCCACTTCAGCTGTGATATACACCGTGTCACCGCCTGCCAAGCCTCCACTGGTGTTGATCAGAATCGCCTCGTGGGTGCCACGTGGCATGCGGCATTTGGCCGAACCTGCCTCACGCATCACCGCAATGCCCTGGCGTTCCATGCGCACGTGCACATGGCCAACACTGCGCTGCTCAAGAAGGCGGGCGGTCGCTGTCATGGGGTAAGATTAGAGAAGGTGTTGACCAAGTCAAACTGTCAAGTGCGAACGCATGTCGGTCGTCTCCAGCACATGACGATCACCAGCGAGAACCGTTCGGCCACGATCCAGTACAATGAAGTTATCTGCGAGGCGTTTGGCAAAGTCGAAGTATTGCTCCACCAAAACGATGGCCATGGTGCCACGGTCCCGCAACAGCACAATCACCCTTTCAATGTCTTTGATAATGGAGGGCTGGATACCTTCGGTTGGTTCATCAAGCAGCAAAAGCGTCGGGCGCATGACCAGCGCCCGTGCTATGGCAAGCTGCTGTTGCTGGCCGCCCGACAGGTCGCCGCCACGCCGCTGCAACATTGATTTTAGAACTGGAAAGAGTGTGAAAATTTCGTCAGGGATGGTCCTTTCTCTGCGGGGCAATACAGCAAATCCGGTTTTCAGATTTTCTTCCACCGTCAATTGCGCAAATATTTCGCGGCCCTGTGGCACAAGTGAAATGCCCTGCCTTGCCCGCTGCGCCGCCGTCAAACGCGTGATGTCGACATCGTTCATACACAGTGAACCCGCCTTTATCGCTGACAGTCCGGACATGGCGCGTATCAAACTTGTTTTTCCCACACCATTGCGCCCGAGAATACAGGTGACTTTACCTTGTTCCGCCATCACTGATACGCCATGCAACGCCTGACTGGCGCCGTAAAAAAGATCGATACGCGTCGCTTTTAACATGCCCTAGCGCCCCAGATAAACATCGATGACCTGTTGGTTGTTTTGAACGGCATCCAGATTGCCTTCCGCCAACACCGAACCTTCATGCAACACTGTAACGCGTACATTCAGCGCGCGGATGAAGCTCATGTCATGCTCCACCACGACAACGCTGCGCGTCTTTGCAATGTCCCGCAACATCTCGGCAGTTTTTTCGGTCTCCGAATCCGTCATGCCGGCCACAGGTTCGTCCACCAGTAAAAGTTCAGGGTCTTGCATCAACAACATGCCAATCTCCAACCACTGCTTTTGACCATGTGACAAACCGCCTGCCAGTGTGGCGAAAGCAGATTTCAAATTGATTCGGGACAATGTCTCCACAATCCGCGTCTTGTCTTCTTGCTTGAGCGTCCAGGCCAATGATGCCCAAGGCGATCTGTCGGACTTCAACGCAAGTTCAAGATTGTCCCACACCGTGTGGTTTTCGAACACCGTCGGCTTTTGAAACTTGCGGCCAATGCCAAGGTTTGCAATTTCAGCCTCGTCAAGCCGTGTGAGGTCAATATTGTTAAACACCACGCGGCCTTCGTCAGGTCTGGTCTTGCCAGTGATCACGTCCATCATCGTGGTTTTGCCTGCACCATTGGGGCCGATAATCGCCCGCATCTCACCGCGCGCCACAGCGAGGCCCAAATCGTTCAAAGCCTTGAAGCCATCAAACGAAACACTGACGCCCTCAAGATACAACAGCGTTTCAGCAATGTCGTGCTTTGCAAGTGCGGTCATTCGGCGGCCTGGGGAATGTGTGTTGAACCGGACTTTGAAGTCGCAAATTTTCGCCACCCTGAAAACAACCCGGCCAGACCCTTTGGCATGAACAGTGTCACAAAGATAAACAAGCCACCCAACATGAACAGCCACGCGTCTGGCATCACGCCGGTGAACCAACTTTTGGCGGCATTGATGACGATGGCACCCAGCGCTGCGCCCCACAAAGTTCCGCGCCCGCCAAATGCCGTCCAAATTACGGCTTCGATCGAGTTTTCAGGTGAAAATTCCGAAGGATTAATAATGCCCACTTGCGGCACATAAAGTGCGCCGGCAAGTCCCGCCATCATGGCTGAAACGGTAAAGACAAACAGTTTGTAGTGTTCGACCCGATAGCCCAGAAAACGGGTGCGAGACTCGGCATCTCGAACGCCCACGAGAATGCGTCCGAACTTCGACGACACGATGCGTCGTGCGATGACAAAACACGTGACCAAGGCCAGAGCTGACAACGCAAACAGTGTCGCCCGCGTCAATGGAGCCTGAACGGAGAAGCCCAGAATGTCTTTGAAGTCGGTCAGGCCATTGTTGCCACCAAAGCCCATGTCATTGCGGAAGAAGGCCAAGAGCAGGGCGAAGGTCATGGCTTGCGTAATGATTGAAAGATAAACGCCCGTGACGCGCGACCGGAATGCAAGCCAACCAAACACAAAAGCCAGCAATCCCGGCACCAACAAGGTCATGGCAAGGGCGAAGGGGAAATATTCAAAGCCCTGCCAATACCACGGCATCTCTTTCCAGTTCAGGAACACCATGAAGTCCGGCAGGTCCGGGTTTCCATAAACGCCGCGGGTGCCGATCTGACGCATCAGATACATGCCCATGGCGTAACCGCCCAACGCGAAAAACGCGCCGTGCCCGAGACTTAAAATCCCGCAGTAACCCCACACCAGATCAACAGAGAGAGCCAACAAGGCGTAGCAGAGATACTTGCCCACCAGCGTCACGATGTGATCTGGCACATGCAAAACCGAAGCTTCTGGCAACAACAGGTTTAGCGCTGGCACGAGCACTCCGATAGCAAGCACCAGTGCCACAAAAATTTTGCCGCTGGTTCCCAACAAGGGTTCAGGTGCCAAGCTAATCATGCGTCGACCCAGCGTCCTTTCAAAGCGAACAAACCACGGGGGCGTTTTTGTATAAACAGAATGACGGCCACCAGAATGAAGATCTTTGCGAGCACCGCACCGGCAAAGGGCTCCAGGAACTTGTTGGCGATGCCGAGGGTGAGAGCCCCTGCGAGTGTGCCCCATAAATTGCCGACGCCGCCAAATACAACGACAAGAAAACTGTCGATGATATAACCTTGACCGAGGTTGGGGCTGACATTGTCAATCTGGGTCAAGGCAACGCCTGCAAGTCCTGCGATGCCTGACCCCAATCCAAACGTCAGCGCGTCAACACGACTGGAGCGGATGCCCATCGCATTGGCCATGGGGCGGTTTTGCGTGACAGCACGCATTTGCAACCCGATGGCAGACTTTTTCATCAGCAGCATGAGGCCGAAGAAAACAGCCAATGCAAACAGCAATATGGCGACGCGGTTGAGGGTGAGGGCAAAGCCACCTGCAATTTCAAAAGATCCATTCATCCAGTCTGGCTGGGTCACTTCCTTGTTGGTGGGGCCGAACATGCTGCGAATTGCCTGTTGCAGAATGAGAGATATGCCCCATGTCGCCAGCAATGTTTCGAGCGGGCGTCCATAAAGAAAGCGGATGATGCCACGTTCAATGGCAATGCCCACGGAGCCTGAAACTAAAAACGCAACAGGAATGGCGATTAACAATGAACCGTTCATCAGACCAGGAAACGTTGCGGCGATGACGCCTTGTGTCACGTAGGTGGCATAGGCACCCAACATCACCATTTCGCCATGTGCCATGTTGATGACCCCCATGACGCCAAAGGTGATGGCAAGCCCGATAGCGGCCAACAGCAGCACCGACCCCAGCGACAGGCCATACCAGATATTCTGGGCGGCCGCCCACTTTGCTTGCCCACCCTCAATGGATTCAGCGGCTGCCACAGCAGCTGTTTTAACATCGCCTTCAGCTGTTGCGGCAAAGGCTGTCAGAAGGCTCGAAGTTTCACGATCCGTCCGCGATTTTAACACGTCTATCGCTGCCATTTTATCCGCGACGGGTTTATCGCTTTTCAGAGTGGCCGCCGCAGCCGCCTGCAAAAGCAAGGCTTTCACATCAGCATCTTTTTCCACTGCGACTGCTTTTTCAAGTGCTTGTAAGGCAGTGGGGTCGCCCGACTTCAGAATGTTCAATGCCGCTTTGCGCCGAACGCCGATGTCTTCGCTCAACAATGTCAGACCGCCAAGCGTATTTTGAATCATCTTGCGCAGCGCATTGTTGACTTTGATTTTGTCGAGATCAGCCTTTGCAGCTTCGCCAGCTGACGTCATTGTTTGTGGATCGACGAGGGATAAAACATCCCCCTTCACTGCCGTTATGAATACTTTTTGATCCGATTTTCTGACATGCAGATTGCCCGCTACCAAAGCTTCAAGCACGGGCACTGTCGCGTCATTTCCCGCTGCCGCAAGAGCTGTCACGGCAGCTTCACGATCTTTGAAATTACCAGGTGCCAGCGCGTTGACGAGCGCAGTCGTGTCTTGCGCGAAGGCGCTCACGCTGAGCAAGATCAAAAGAATAGCCGTCACAACAAGGCGCATGTTCCCATCTTTCACAAGTCTTGACCCGCCCGGCGCGAGGAGGTCGCCGGGCGGGTCAAACGTGGGGCTGCTCAAGCTCAGCCGCCCGAGACGACTCCGGCACCACCGCACTTCGCAGTGGCAACATTGAAGTTTCCGCACGCCAAAGGTTTGCGCCAATCTGAAATCAAATCTTTCGAGTCGGGCAGAAAGTCAGACCATTCGTCACCGACGACCAGACCCGACGTTTGCCAGACAATTTCAAATTGTCCGTTTTCCTGAATCTCACCGATCAGAACCGGTTTGGTGATGTGATGGTTGGGCATCATGGTTGAGAGGCCGCCAGACAGGTTCGGCACGGCAATGCCAATGATGGCATCCGCCACCGGATCAGTATCGGTGGTTCCGGCCTTCTTGACGGCTTCGACCCACATATTGAAGCCGATAAAGTGAGCTTCCATCGGATCATTGGTCACACGCTTTTCGTCTTTGGTGAACGCCTTCCAACCCTTGATGAATTCCGCGTTGGTGGGGTTATCAATCGACATGAAGTAATTCCACGCCGCGAGGTGGCCGACCAGCGGGCCTTTGTCGATACCCGCCAATTCTTCCTCGCCCACCGAGAAGGCGACAACTGGAATGTCAGTGGCTGCAACGCCTTGTTGGCCAAGTTCTTTATAGAACGGCACGTTCGCATCACCATTGATTGTGGATACAACGGCCGTTTTCTTTCCGGCTGAACCAAACTTTTTGATATCAGCAACAATCGATTGCCAATCGGCATGACCGAAGGGCGTGTAGTTGATCATGATATCTTCAGGGGCAACCTTCAAAATATCTTTGAGATAGGTTTCCAGAATTTTGTTGGTCGTGCGTGGATAAACATAGTCGGTGCCTGCCAGAACCCAGCGTGTCACACCTTCCTTGGCAAGGTAGTCCACAGCGGGAATGGCTTGTTGGTTTGGTGCGGCACCTGTGTAGAAAACATTCTTCGAGCTTTCTTCGCCTTCATACTGCACGGGGTAGAACAGCAAGCCGTTCAACTCTTCGAACACCGGCAGCACCGACTTCCTTGAAACAGACGTCCAACATCCAAACACTGCCGCGCATTTGTCAGCAGAAATCAGCCCGCGGGCTTTTTCAGCAAACAGCGGCCAATCGGATGCCGGATCAACAACAACAGCTTCAAGTTTCTTACCGAGCAAGCCACCCTTGGCGTTTTGTTGCTCGATCAACATCAACATGACATCTTTCAAGGTGGTTTCGCTGATGGCCATCGTGCCCGACAGAGAATGCAGAACACCCACCTTGATTGTCTCTCCCGCGGCGAATGCATATTGTGGCAGACCCACCGTTGCCAAAACGGCCCCCAGGGCCACAGCCGATTTCAAAAATCCCCGTCTTTTCATGATTGCGCTCTCCTGATGTGCTTTGTGCACTGCGGTAGAGGATGCAATGGGTGTGCCAACTGTTAAGCACAATAACTCCAAGCAATTACATAAGTTTAGCCACTGATTGAAATTTGAGCAGATTGAAATGCTGATTTATTGTTGGGCAAATACTGATTGAATGCACAATTCGGAAGCAGGCTTTGAAGCGGTTATGCGACGCGATGCCTGGTCTATCTCCCAAATCTTTCATCGAACGAATAACCGCTGGTCCGCACGGTGCGAATGGGATCAGGCTCTTTGCCGCGCGACAGGCTTTTGCGCAAACGGCCGACATGAACGTCAACAGTTCGCTCGTCTACTTCGGCATCATTGCCCCAAACGCGATCCAGCAGTTGAGCACGGGTAAACACACGACCGGGCTGTTGCATCACGTATTCCAGCAAGCGAAATTCCGTTGGTGACAAATTCACATCACGGCTTCCACGTGTCACGCGTTTGCGCGCCCTGTCCAATACGATGTCACCTTGTGACAGTGAATCCGCCACTGCGTCGGGCTTTGCACGACGGAGAATGGACCGCACGCGCGCCATCACTTCGGGCACCGAAAATGGCTTGACGATGTAATCATCGGCACCCGTGGCAAGGCCGCGTACGCGCTCAGACTCTTCGCCACGCGCCGTCAACATGATGATGGGAAGTGACTGGGTTTCGGGTCTTGCGCGAATGAGTTTGCATACCTCAATGCCCGAAAGACCCGGCAGCATCCAATCCAGCAGAACAAGATCAGGCATTTCGTCAACGATGGCTGCATGAACATCCTCGCCCGTCTCAACCACGCGTGTGCGAAAACCTTCTGCCTTCAGATTATAGTCCAGCAGCTGGTGAATAGCCGCCTCATCCTCGACAATCAGAATTGAAGCGCTCATGCCACCCTCAGTCGTTGTTCACGGCTGTGAAAGGGGTGATCGAGGTTTTATCCTTCTTCGGGCGCTGCTCTTTCAACATTTCGCCATGGACGAGGTAGTAAATATTCTCGGCAATGTTGGTGGCGTGGTCGCCGATGCGCTCGATGTTTTTTGCTGCGAACAACAGATGCGTGCAACCGCCAATCATGCGCGGGTCTTCCATCATGTAGGTCAGGAGTTCCCGGAAAATCGAGTTGTAGAGCGCGTCGATGTCTTCATCATGGCGCCAGACATCCATCGCCTTTTCAGCATCGGACGCCGCAAAGGCGTCGAGGATCAGCTTGACTTGCGCTTGTGATAAATCGCCCAGTCGTTGCAGGCCCTTGGTCAAACGGGGGGGGATGTTGTCATAAATCGCATGAGCACGTTTAGCGATGTTCTTGGCAAGATCGCCGATGCGCTCGATGTCGCTCGCGATACGAATGGCCACCATGACGTTACGCAAGTCTTTCGCCATGGGCTGACGTTTTGCAATCGTCAATACGGCTTTTTCTTCGATGGCAACTTCAAGTGCGTCAATTTTCTCATCGGCCAGTACGACGGCGTCTGCCAGTTTGGTGTCGCGGCGAACCAGTGCATCGATACTGCGCGCCAGTTGCTCTTCAGCAAGCCCACCCATTTCCGAAAGCATGGATTTGAGCAACGCAAGATCGTCGTCGTAGGCTTTTACAATATGATCTGACATGATTTATGTTTCCTCAGCCGAAGCGGCCTGTGATGTAGTCTTGTGTGCGCTTGTCTTGCGGAGTCGTGAAAATCACGTCGGTGTCACCCACTTCGACCAAGACACCCAGGTGGAAGAAAGCTGTGAGATCAGACACACGTGCCGCCTGCTGCATGGAATGCGTTACGATGATGATACAAAAGTTTTCCTTGATCTCGTGGATCAGTTCTTCAATGCGCGCTGTTGCAATAGGATCAAGCGCTGAACAAGGCTCGTCCATCAGGATCACTTCCGGATTAACAGCAATGGCGCGGGCGATACACAGGCGTTGTTGCTGACCACCTGAGAGGCCGGTTCCCGGCTGCTGCAGTCGGTCTTTTACTTCTTCCCAGAGACCTGCTTTTTTCAGGCTTTCGGTGACGATGCGTTCCATGTCAGTCTTGTCTTTGGAAAGACCGTGGATGCGCGGACCATAGGCAACATTCTCAAAAATCGACTTGGGGAAAGGGTTGGGTTTCTGAAACACCATGCCGATGCGGGCGCGCAGTTCGACCACGTCCAGCTCACGCGCGTAAATGTCTTCCCGATCGACCTTGATGTCGCCTGTCACGCGACACGACGGGATGGTGTCGTTCATGCGGTTGATCGTCCGCAGAAAAGTGGATTTTCCGCAGCCCGAAGGTCCGATGAAGGCGGATACTGCCCGGTCTGGAATGGTTAGCGACAGGTTGTGAATGGCCCGCTTTTCACCATAAAAAACGTCGACGTTTTCAGCCGTGATCTTGGCTGGCCGCTCTGTGATGATTTTTGGCGGAGACGGCGTCTGTAATGTTTTGAAACTCATGTCGTTCATGTCTACCACCGCCGTTCAAATTTGTTGCGCATATAAATTGCCAGCGCGTTGATGCAGAAGAGCAGAGCCAACAGCACAAGAATGGCTGCGGCTGTGCGGGCTTTGAATGCTTCTTCGGGCAAATCTGACCAAAGAAATACTTGCACGGGAAGCACGGTCGCTGAGTCCGTGATGCCGCCCGGCACATCGGCGATAAAGGCGATCATACCAATCATCAGGAGTGGTGCTGTTTCACCAAGAGCGCGGGACACGCCCAGAATTGTGCCTGTCAAAATGCCAGGGAAAGCAAGTGGCAAGACATGATGGAATACCGCCTGTTGATGTGAAGCCCCCACGCCCAGAGCCGCTTCCTTGATCGACGGCGGGACCGAGCGAATGGCAGCACGTGAGGCGATGATGATGGTGGGCAGAACCAAGAGAGCCAACACCAAGCCGCCCACCAATGCAGTCGAACGGGGCAAGCCAAAGCCATTCAGGAACACGGCAAGCCCAAGCAATCCGAAGATGATGGAGGGAACTGCCGCGAGGTTATTGATGTTAACCTCAATCAGGTCAGTGATCCGGTTCTTTGGCGCAAATTCTTCAAGGTAAAGCGCTGCGGCCACGCCCAAGGGCAGGGAAACAGCGAGTGTGACCAGAATTGTGAAAATAGAACCAATCAATGCGCCGCGTATGCCTGCATTTTCAGGCTCGCGGGAATCGCCATTGGTGAAAAAACTGGTGGTGAACCCTGAGGTGATAACACCCTTGGCCCTTAATTCTTCAAGCCACGCGACGTCTCTTTCATCAAGGGTATCCGACCTCAGGCCTTTCAGGTAAAGGTCAGCCTCGGACGAGAACGCCAGCGGCACGGTTATCTCTTTTCCAATCACGCTTGGATCTGCTTCGACGGCGTCTTGCAAGGCGTCAGCGGCGCGCGCGGAAATCAAACCATTCAGCTTCTTCTTGTCACCCCGGGAGGTGACGGCGGGAAACTGGGCTTGCCAGGCTTTCTTCAACAAGCCTTGGTAATCGCCGGCCTTCGGATTGGCGGCATCGACCAACGTCGGATCAACCGTCACTTTGAGTGTTGCAGCGTTTGTGGTGAATGCTGGAATGGCTTTGCCCACGATGTCGGTCAACAGGAAGGCCAGAAATGCAGCTGTTATCAATATCGCTGCGAGACCCAATGCCTTGAACCGCCGTTCAGATGCATAGCGCTGCGCTGTGGAAATGGTCTTAGTCATATTGTTCCTTGTATTTCCGCACAACCTTGAGCGCGATGACATTGAGCACCAAAGTCACCAAAAACAGCACCAAGCCCAACGCGAACGCTGCCAAGGTTTTGGCTGAGTCAAATTCCTGGTCACCCACAAGCAAGGTTGCGATCTGCACAGTGACAGTTGTGACCGCGGCGAAGGGGTTGAATGTGAGATTGGCGGCAAGGCCTGCGGCCATGACCACAATCATGGTTTCACCGATGGCGCGTGATGTGGCAAGGATAAATGCTGACACAATACCGGGGAGGGCAGCTGGCAGCACAACTTTCTTGATGGTTTCAGATTTCGTTGCACCGAGTGCATAGGAACCGTCACGCAATGACTGCGGTACCGCATTGATGATGTCGTCAGACAGAGACGAGATCAAAGGAACAATCATCATGCCCATGACGAGGCCCGCTGCAAGCGCTGATTCAGACGCCACCGAAAGTCCAACACTTTCGCCAAGTGTGCGAATGAAAGGTGCTACCGTGAGAGCGGCAAAAAAGCCCAAAACGACGGTGGGAATACCCGCCAACAACTCAAGTATCGGCTTGATCCACTTGCGTGCGGTGGCGTTGGCATACTCGGCCAAATAAATGGCTGACAGCAAACCTAAAGGTGCAGCAACAACCATGGCAATCAGCGTGATCAACAGGGTCCCTCCCAACAAGGGGAGAATGCCGAAGCGGCCAGGCTCAGCGGTGGGAGCCCATTCCGTGCCAAACAAAAATGAAATCGGAGAAACTTCAGCGAAAAAACGCAAGCTTTCGTAGACGACAGAAAGAACGATACCAATCGTCGTCAACACCGCGACGGCGGAAGCCGCAGCCAACAACGCCAACACCAGCGGCTCAAATTTCCGGCTCAGTTTTGGCTTTCGGAGTGCAGGCAGCGCTGTTACAGACATTTTATTCTTTCAAAGCCTCGGATTAAGTTCGGCGACAGTTCTGGTACATCCGCAGAAACTATCGCCGAACAAAAGTCACAACTGATTTACATTACCTTGTCAGCTGTCAGGGCAACCATGTCCTTGGCAATTGCCATGGTTCCGGTGGCTTGGTCTGCTGGCAACGGGATCAAACCCTTGTCAGCGAGATAACCATCTTCACCCATGGCTTTGGCCGAGGTATATTCAGCAATGAATTCAGCCATGCCGGGAATGACACCAACGTGTTGCTTCTTGACATAAATGAAGAGCGGGCGAGCAACCTTGTAGTCGCCTGACGCAACGGTTTCGAAGCTTGGCATCTTGCCTTCAATTTCAGCGCCCTTGATCTTGCCGGCGTTTTCTTCAAGGAAAGAGAAACCGAAAATGCCGAACGCCTTTGGATTGGCTTCGAGCTTTTGCACGATCAAGTTGTCGTTTTCGCCGGCTTCAACATAACCACCATCGGTACGCATGGTCTTCCAGACTTTTTCGAATGCTTTGGCATCATCCTTTTTCATGGCGGCCAAGGTTTCAAATTTTTCAGCACCCTTTTCCATCACCAGCTCAGCGAAGGAGTCGCGTGTGCCGGAGGTTGGTGGCGGGCCCAAAACTTCGATCTTTTCAGCGGGCAAAGACGGGTCGATTTCGTTCCACATCTTGTAGGGGTTGTCGACCAGTTTGCCGTCCTTGTCAGGCACTTGCTTGGCGAGCGCCATGAAAATCTGCTGCTTGGTGAACTTACCGTCGGGGCCAGAGACAGCGCTTGCGAGGGTCAAGCCGTCGAAACCTACCTTGATTTCAACGATGTCGGTGACGCCGTTTTTCACACAGGTTTCAAACTCGGATTTCTTGATGGCACGCGATGCGTTGGTGAAATCGGGGTGATCAGCACCAGCACCAGCACAGAACAACTTGAAGCCACCGCCGGTGCCTGTTGATTCAACAACTGGTGTTTTCATGCCTGTCGCTTTTGCGAAGCTTTCAGCAACGGCTGTGGTGAAAGGGTAAACTGTCGAAGAGCCGACAATGCGAATTTCGTCGCGTGCAAAAGCAGGCGATGCAGCAAGGGCCGCAAGTGATGCGGCAAGAAGGAAAGATTTCATGTTTTACGTCTCCAGTTATCGTTGGCCATGGTGAGATAGGCTGCGAATGCGAAAACTATGCGACAGTAAAATATCATATTTATGACGATTTAAGATATTGAATAATAAAGCGGAACTGAAACCGTAAAGGTGCTTCCCTGTCCGGGTATGGAGCGTATATCCATTTCGCCGCGATGGCGGAGAACAATATGCTTTACAATCGCCAGTCCAAGGCCAGTACCGCCGCGGGCCCGGCTTTGTTTTGTGCTGACACGATAAAATCGTTCGGTGAGACGGGGAATATGATCTTCCGCAATGCCTTGGCCAAAGTCAGTGATAGAAAGCACGCCGCTGTGCCCCTTCGGATTGCAGGAGATCTGAACGCGCTTGCCTTCTCCGCCATACTTGATGGCGTTTTCAACAAGATTGAGTGCCACTTGCAACAGCTCATCTGATTCACCGGACACCAAAACCTCGCCATCATGGACCAGCTCCAGGTCAACTTTGTATTCAGCAGCATAGGGTGTGAGGTTGGATTTGGCCTGTTTTGCAATACTCGTCAGCGACACCTTGCTGCTGGGGCGCACATGTTCATTGAGTTCAATGCGGCTCAAGGTCAGCAAATCATCGATCAGGCGTTTCATGCGGTGCGCTTGCGTGAGCATCGACGCTAAAAACATCTCACGGGCTTTCGGGTCTTCCTTGGCAGCGCCCTGCAATGTTTCAATCGTCCCAATGATTGACGACAGGGGTGTTCGCATTTCGTGCGAGGCGTTGGCCACAAAGTCAGAGCGCATTTTTTCCACCGCTTGCTCGCGGGTCAAATCTCGCAGGACGATGAGAATATGTCCGTCACCTCCCAAACGCGACAGCATTGCAAACACCTGCCGCTGCAAACGACCATGGAATTCAATATCAACCGTTGTGGACCCGCCCTGTTCGCGCACTTGCCGGATTGCAGCTGCAATTGCGGGTGCGCGCAGGATTGACGTGGCGAGCAGGCCTCTGGGATCGGTTTGCAGGATGTCGATTGCAAGGTGATTGGCCGCCGTAATATGGCTTGTTCCGTCCACAATTACGGCACCGTCGGGCAGTGCTTCAAGCCAGTCAGACATCACTTGGTCGGTCATGATGCAGTTTCACTACAGTTGCATGACAGAAATGTCACGGCACTTTGCAAGCCACATTGATTGAGTGCAAAAGGCTTTCAGTATAGAAGCGACGTTTGATTTTGAACGAGGTAGCATTTGAAAATTCTAGCGATCAGCGGCGCGTTGCGCGCCCACTCCACCAATACAGGCCTGTTGCGGGCATTCAAAAATGCTTGTCCTGCTCACATATCATTCGAGATTGCCACGCTGCACGGCATTCCGGTGTATGACGGGGACGTGGAAGCACAGAGCGGCAAACCGGACGCCGTCAAACATTTGGATGGGTTGATCCGTGCCGCAGATGGCGTGATGATTTCAACACCGGAGTATAATTTTTCGATTCCCGGTGTGCTCAAAAATGCGACAGACTGGCTTTCGCGCGGCGGCTCGCCGTTCAAGTGGAAGCGCAGCGGTGTTGTCGGATCAGCTGATGGTCCGCTGGGCACGGGCCGATCACAGTATCATTTACGGCAGAATTTGCAGGCGTTGGAAGCCATTGTCATGCCGAAACCCGAAATGTTTGTAGGCAATGCCTCCGCTAAGTTTAATCCTGAAGGTGAGTTGACGGATGCGGACACGCAAAAACGTGTTGTCGCCTGGCTTGGTGCTTTCGTGGAATGGGTCGAAAAGAAGCCCTGAGGTAAAGGAACGGTCAGGCCCATGGCCCGAAAAGACGACGATGAGGATGTACCCCCTGCCGCTTCGAGTTTGATCAAGCTTGAGCGGCTGGCGCGCTTGTTGCGGCAGGCAGGTCATGCGCAAGGTTTGAACCCTGTGCAATGGGAGGCGTTGCGCTATCTCGCCCGTTGCAATGCTTTGTCCCATTCGCCAGGTGCCATGGCGCGCTATCTCGGTTCCACCAAGGGCACTGTGTCCCAAACAGTAAAGGCACTGGCGGCAAAAGGGCTGGTGGCCAAGCAAACCGCGGGGCAAGATCATCGCGGTGTGGCGCTTTTCCTGACTGAGGCCGGACGCGCCGTGTTGGTGCATGATGCCACGCAAGTGCTGCAAGCCGATATCGCAGAACTGACGGACAAGACGCGGAGACGTTTCGACCGTGCTTTGGATGCCCTGTTGGAGCAGCAGCGCTTACGGCAGGGAGAGCCACGTTTTGGCACGTGCATCGACTGCAAGTTCTACCGTGAAGCCTCAACCGGCCTTGCCGCCCACTGCATGAAAGTGAATGCAACCGTCAGCGCGGCGGAACGAAATCTCATCTGCGTCGAGCATGTAGGGCGCGGCTAGGCCGGTTTTGCACACAACTTGCATTCCCAAGCCAATTCTGCTTTATGCCCGTTACTTCCACTGAAAAGTCGAGGTTTCCAGTCGTCTGGCCAGTATAGGGCTGCCATGGCGACTTCACGTATCGTTCTGAAAGGACTGAACAAAATGCCCAAGATGAAGACAAAGTCGGCCGCCAAAAAGCGGTTCCGCTTCACGGCCTCTGGCCTGGTGAAGGCGGGTGGTGCGGGAAAGCGCCATGGCATGATCAAGCGTTCCAACAAGCAAATCCGCAACCAGCGCGGCACGATGATTCTGGCCCCCGGCGATGAAGGCCTGGTCAAGATTCACATGCCCTATGCTGGCAAATACTAAGGAGGCTTGAAATATGGCACGTTCAAAAGGCGGCGTTGTAGCCCGCCGTTCCCACAAAAAAATCATGGCCCGCGCAAAGGGCTATTTCTCACGCCGTAAAAACATTTTCCGCGTCGCTGTTCAGGCCGTGGAAAAGGCGGAACAATATCAATACCGCGATCGTCGCGCCAAGAAGCGCAACTTCCGCGCTCTCTGGATTCAGCGCATCAACGCCGGCACCCGTGAACACGGCGTGACCTACGGACGATTTATCAATGGCCTCAACAGGGCCGGGATCACGGTTGACCGTAAGGTTCTCTCTGATCTTGCAATTCATGATCCGGTGGCTTTCAAGGTCATCGTCGAGAAGGCGCAAGCCGCTCTCGCTTAACGTATAAGCAGATCATTTATTCCGGGCCTTGAGTGGAGTGTTCAACTCCTCTACTCAGGGCCTTTATTTTTTGAACTCCAACCCACACCGTCATTCCCGCGAAAGCGGGAACCCAGACTTTCAACAGACACAATTGTGGAAAGCCTGGATCCCCGCCTTCGCGGGGATGACGGAGCAAGAGCGAATATTTCGATGTCGTTAGAACAACTCGAATCCGAAACCTTGGCATTGGTCGCCTCCGCTGCTGACGAAGCAGCCTTGGAGAACGTACGCGTGAATGCGCTCGGCAAAAAAGGTGTGATTTCAGAACAGATGAAAGCGCTGGGTGCCATGGCCCCGGAGGACCGCAAGAACTTTGGTGCTGCGCTGAATGTGCTGAAAGATAAAGTTACGGAAGCCATCAGTGTACGGAAGATCGTTCTCGGTCGTGCGGCTCTGGATGCGCGGCTTGCGTCTGAAAAAATCGATGTCACGTTGGGTGCACGCCACGAATTGCGCGGTTCGGTTCACCCCGTTTCCCAGGTGTGGGAAGAAGTGGTGCAGATTTTTGGTGATCTTGGATTTTCCGTGGCTGAGGGCCCGCATATCGAAGACGATTTCCACAACTTCGATGCCCTGAACATGCCGCCGGAACACCCTGCGCGCCAAGAGCACGACACGTTTTATTTCAACGAGCGCGAAGACGGTTCACGCATGGTGCTGCGCACGCACACGTCACCTGTGCAAATCCGCACCATGCTGTCACAGAAGCCGCCAATTAGAATTATCGCACCGGGCCGCACATTTCGCTCTGATTCAGACATGACGCATACGCCGATGTTCAATCAGGTGGAAGCACTGGTGATTGATGAGACGACGCACATGGGCAATCTCAAATGGGTGCTGCATGAATTCTGCAAGGCCTTCTTCGAAGTCGATGATGTAAAGATGCGTTTCCGCGCCTCGCACTTCCCCTTCACGGAACCCTCCATGGAAGTGGACATTCAATGTTCGTGGAAAGATGGCCAAGTGAAAATTGGCGAGGGTGACTCGTGGCTGGAAATTCTGGGCAGCGGCATGGTGCACCCCCACGTCATCAAATCCTGCGGGCTTGATCCCAATATCTACCAAGGCTTCGCCCTTGGCATGGGAATCGACCGCATTGCGATGCTGAAATATGGAATCCCCGATTTGCGCGCGTTCTTTGAGAGTGATCTCAGATGGTTGCGGCACTACGGATTCAAGTCACTACAAGTGCCAACATTGGCTGGTGGCTTGTCGTGAACACACGTCTCTTTTCCCCTCCCTTGAGGGAGGGGCAGGGGTGGGTGCGGGCCCCGGTTTCCGCAGCTGGCACCCGCCCCCAACCCCGCCCTCAAGGGCGGGGAGAA
>JANOPL010000152.1:0-2390 GCA_031421835.1 Hyphomicrobiales bacterium
CCTAATACTGGGAATTAAGCCCTTGCGTTTAGCGACGTAAGGCGGGGTTTGTCGGTACCTGGCAACAGAAACCGACGCTTCTTCCTCCTTCACAAAATTTGAAGCAGTGCTAGTGTGCGACCACTGCCTTGACGCCGTGCCGCTGGTTCATGCGGCTGATTTTCAGTCCAGGCCGGAATACATAATGGGAGGCAGTTGGGGGCCGGCCCTGATTGGAGAAGGAGGAACGCATCATGTCCTACTATCTCTATCAATTGTCCTACACATCATCCGCAGTGAAGGCGATGATTGCCAACCCGACAGACCGCGAAGCCGCAGCACGAAAACTGGTAGAAGCTGCGGGTGGAAAACTGCATCACCTTTTCTTCGCCTTCGGAAAATACGACGTAGTGTGCCTGATTGAAGCCCCCACTGAAACCGCAGTACTGGCCATAGCCTCTGCCGTTGGCGCGTCCGGTACGGTTGCCAGCGCGGCGACGACAAAACTTTTCACGGCCAAGGAAGCAATAGACGTCATGAAACTGGCTGGAAAAATAACAGGCAGCTACGCCCCGCCGTCAGCCTGACCTGATAAGGCGCGGCAGCATTGTGTTTGTCGCGCCATTTGCACCCTATCACCTGTCACAAAACGAGGAGCAACCATCATGCTGACGTCCAAGAAATGCTTGGCATTTTTCTGCGCAATAGCGTTTTTGAACTCACCGATCAGTATCGCGCAAACCCTGCCACTTCCGGAAACCTTGGTGGCTGCGGCCTCTGACGCCGGTGAAGCCATTCTCATCGACGCTGATGCGCGCGAGGCTTACTTCCCTCTCGTCAACAGTTTCGTGACGCAGCAAAATCAGGCCTTTTGCGGTGTGGCCAGCACGGTGATGATTTTGAACGCCATGGAACTCCCTGCCCCTGCCGTTCCGGCCTTCGACCCTTACCGCACTTTCACACAGGACAATGTGTTGACACCGGAAACCGAGAAAATCATTCCACTGGAATTGATCAAGAAGCAGGGCATCACTGTGGACCAGCTTGCAGGATTGATCGGCACTTTTCCTGTGACGGTCAAACTCACTCACGCCGCTGACAGCACAATAGAAATATTCCGCGCCGAAGCCCGCAAGGCGTTGGCAACACCCGGCCAGTTCGTCATTATCAACTATCTGCGCAAAGCGATTGGCCAGGAAAAAGGCGGCCACATTTCGCCACTCGCGGCCTTCGATGTTGAAACTGACCGCTTCCTGATCCTCGACGTCGCCCGCTACAAATATCCGCCCGTCTGGGTCAAAACCACTGACCTGTTCGGAGCCATGAACACGACTGACAAAGATAATAATAATAAAACCCGGGGCTACATCGTGATCGCAAAGAAGTAACATCATGCCATTGAAAGTGATCGGTGCAGGTTTCGGGAGGATCGGTACTTAACTCTATGCGCGAAGCCTTGACCATACTCGGCTTCGGCCCCTGCCACCACATCTACGAAGTGATCTACAATGAGACGCAGCAATTGCGCTGGCGGGCACTGGTGCAAGGAGAAGCACCTGATTGGGAGAACTTGTTTGATGGCAATGACCCTGCCAGAAACAGCGCAAATCCGCTGTCGCCGGAACGCGCAGCGGATGTCCTCAACGCGCCTCCACCAGACAGGCAATCACCAATGAACTGATCAAAACACTGCAGGTCTCGGAAGAATAGCTGTGCGCGGCCTCTCTAAATCCCCCTACAAATGATTGAGGTCCAATGCCACGACTCTGCATTCCCCAATAAATCTGGGTGCTGGCATGTCGAATGAAAATGGGCTTCAATCCTTTTGTGATCGGAGGAAATGACATGAAAGGTTTGATGCAGGATTGGCCGTTGCTCGTACATCGCGTCTTGGACCACGCAGCAAATTGGCATGGTGAGCGCGAGATTATCTCTCGAAGCGTTGAGGGTCCCATCCATCGCCAAACCTACGAACAGACTAACAAGCGCGCCCGCGCTTTGGCCAGTGCCGCGAGAAAGCAACTTGGCGTAAAAGAAGGCAGCATCATCGCCACGATGGCGTGGAACGGCTACCGCCATATGGAAATCTGGTATGGCATCATGAGTCTGGGGGCTGTGGTGCACACCCTCAATCCGCGCCTTTTCGCAGATCAACTCACATACATCATCAACCACGCCGAAGATGAGTGGATCTTCATCGACCTCAGCTTTGTGCCGATGTTTGAAAAACTGCAAAGCGCCCTGCCTCAAGTCAAAGGCTTCGTGGTCATGACCGACCGCGCCCATATGCCGGACACCTCGCTGAAAAACACCCTCTGCTATGAAGAACTGTTGAGCGTAGGTGATGAGAATTTTGTCTGGCCGGAGCTCGATGAAAACACGGCCTGTGGCTTGTGTTACACCAGCGGCAC
>JANOPL010000153.1:0-1640 GCA_031421835.1 Hyphomicrobiales bacterium
CACGAGACAGACAGTCGCTGCCAAGGGCGCGCCGGAAGCCATTGCTTCGCTCTGTCATTTGAATGCCAAAGACCTTGCTTCAGTCACAAAATCCATTGACACGATGGCGGCTGCGGGATTGCGAGTGCTGGGTGTTGCCAGTGCAAATTTCGCAGGTAGAAAATATCCCGCATCGTCGCGCGGGTTCAAATTCAACTTCTTGGGACTCGTTGGCCTCTCTGATCCCCTTCGCAAAACTGTTCCCGAAGCAGTGAACCAATGTCGTTCAGCGGGCATCAGGGTTGTGATGATCACTGGCGATTACCCCGCAACTGCACAAGCCATCGCCAAGCAAGCTGGCATAGTAAGTGAAGTTGTCATCACGGGTGATCAGTTGGGCAAGCTGAACGATGCTGAACTTGCGGAACGGGTACAGGTCGCAACTGTGTTTGCCAGGATCATGCCCGAGCAGAAGCTGCGCATCGTCAACGCGATGAAAGCCAATGGAGAAATCGTTGCCATGACGGGCGACGGTGTGAATGACGCACCGTCCTTGAAAGCTGCTCATATAGGCATTGCCATGGGCGGACGTGGCACCGATGTCGCGCGCGAAGCGTCTTCAATGGTTCTAGTCGACGATGATTTTGGTTCAATCGTGACAGCCATCAAACTCGGTCGCCGCATCTATGACAATCTGCGGAAAGCTGTCGGTTTTATTTTTGCCGTGCATGTGCCGATTGCTGGACTTGCCCTGTTGCCATTGATGTTTGGCCTACCGATCCTGTTTGGACCCATGCACATCGCATTTCTAGAAATGGTGATTGATCCAGTCTGCTCCCTGGTGTTCGAAGCCGAGACGGCGGAAGACGATGTGATGAGCAGGACACCGCGCGCGCCGGATGAACCGCTGTTTTCAAAAGCCATGATCCTCTGGAGCTTGTTTCAAGGTGCCGTTGCTTTCGGGCTTGTTGCGCTCATTTTTGTCATGGCCTTGTATCAAGGCATGCCTGATCTGGAAGTGCGGGCACTCACGTTCTTCTCATTGGTCATGGCGATCATCGGGCTGATTTTCGTCAACCGCTCATTCAGCTCTTCGATTGTCACTGCTTTGACACGGCGCAATCCCGCGCTGAGATGGGTGCTTGTCAGTGTTTCAGTGCTGTTAGGGGTCACGCTGCTATGGCCGTTTGCAAGTGCTCTGTTCCGTTTTGGGCCGCTCCATTGGAACGATCTGGCCGTGACGCTTGGTGCGGGTATCGTTGTTTTGATTTTGCTGGAGTTTGCAAAATCGTTGTTACGCGGCCGTACTTGGGGTTCACCAACCCGCCAAGTTCCAAGTGTTTAAATGTTTCAACTCAAGCAAGGGAATTTTTCATGTCGTGGATGAAGTGGACTGTTGTCGCTATGGCTATTGTCGCTATCTCTGGTGTCAGCATTAAAGCCTATGGGACATGGCATTGGAATGAAAGTGCAAAAGCGATGCTGGCCCGTCTCGAGGCTGCGCGAAAGCCTTTGTCCAGCGCAACCTATGACCCGAAAGAGATTGAAAGCTTGCCCTTGCCGGTTCAGCGCTACTTCCGCGCCGTGTTGAAAAAGGGGCAACCGATGATATCGGCGGTGACCCTGGCCCAGACCGGCACATTCAACATGAATGAGGCGAA
>JANOPL010000154.1:0-7789 GCA_031421835.1 Hyphomicrobiales bacterium
GTCGAAATCGCAGCCGTCTGATCACCCACAATCTGTGGCCAATGCGACGTGACATCGCTTTGCGCAAAGCCGTGTTTTTTGAACACGGGTGCGGTCAATTTGCGGAAGTGCTTGTCCAATGTTTCCATGTATAGAGTTTCTACTTTCACACCCGGATTCTCAAGGGAAACAATGGCGGAACAGGGGCATATCAATCACTTGCACGTGAAACTTTTGCAATGGTACGACCGGAATGCCCGGGTGCTGCCTTGGCGCGCCGTAAGCCCCTCGAAGTTGGACCCTTATAAAGTGTGGCTTTCGGAAATCATGTTGCAACAGACCACCGTGGCAGCGGTCAAGGACTATTTCCTGAACTTCATCCGCATCTGGCCGACTGTGCACGCTCTCGCCGCCGCCCCTTTGGATGATGTGCTGAAAGCCTGGGCGGGCTTGGGTTACTACGCCCGCGCCCGCAACCTGCACAAATGCGCCGGGGCGGTGGTGCAAAACCACAACGGCAAATTCCCCGACACATTGGAAGCCTTGCAAAAACTCCCCGGCATCGGGCCCTATACGGCAGGTGCCATCGCGGCCATCGCCTTCGACAAACCTTTCGCCGCCGTTGACGGCAATGTCGAACGCGTCCTCTCCCGCCTCGACGCCATCGAAACGCCGCTGCCCCTCTCCAAACCCCAAATCAAAACCCGCGCCCAAAGTTTGATGACGAATCACAGGTCAGGCGATTTCGTCCAGGCGCTGATGGATTTGGGTGCCACCATCTGCACACCCAAATCGCCCAACTGCCTGATGTGTCCGTGGACGGATGAATGCGAAGGCCGCAAACAAGGCATTGCCGCAACACTGCCGCGTAAGCTGAAGAAGCAAAAAATCCCCACCAGAAAAGGCCACGCCTATCTCGCCATCAGCAACGATGGATATATTTTGCTCCGCCGCCGCGCAGAAAAAGGCCTCCTCGGCGGTATGATGGAAGTGCCGGGCAGTGAATGGTCAGAAACGCCAACTGAAACTCCGCCTTTCAAATCCAAATGGAAAAAGCGAACGGGCATCGTCGAACACACCTTCACACATTTTCATCTGGAGGTCACAGTATGGGTGGCGCGGGATGTGGCGCGCGTAATGCTGGATGAAACCTGCCGCTGGGTGCCTGCAGATCAAGTGGATGCAGAAGCCTTGCCGACTGTGATGCGGAAAATTTTGAAGTTGGGCTTGGGTTAAACACCCCCTCCCGTCCTACGGACGTACTCCCCCACGCCTTCGGCGCAAGTGAGAAATTTTTTTCTCCCTCAGCTTTGCTGGGGGAGTACCCCGAAGGGGGGAGGGGGTGCTTAACTACCCCTCGATCTTCGAAAAATCCGCCACCGCTTCTACCGCCTCACGAATGCGGTTCAGCAAGCGCAGCCGATTGACCCGCATACTGGGGTCGGGGTCATTCACCATCACATTGTCAAGGAACGCATCAACAGGTGCACGCAACTTGGCAATCGCCCGCGTTGTCGCGTCAAAATCACGAGTCTGAATCGCTTTCACTGCCAGCGAGTGGACGGCTTCAACCTGACGATAGAGTTCTTTCTCTTCGCCTTTCACCAAAATGTTTGTGTCAACCTTGCCGGAGATTGGCTTACCTTCTTTTTTCTCTTCGGCTTTGACAATGTTTATGGTCCGTTTGACGCCAACAAGTAGGTTCGCACCTTCACTAGTTGCAATGAAGTTAGATAATGCCCGAATGCGATGAACCAAGTTTAGCAAGTCGCTTTGCTCAGACAATTGCAGAGATGCGTCATGATTTGCAGTCGCAAAAACCGAAGAAATCACGTCGTGCCTAAGTCCCGTTTCCTTTAGAACTACCGTCAAGCGATCATGGAAAAACTTGATAAGATCTAAAGATGCTGCGAGTGATTCTTCCCAATGCTGTTCGTTTTTATCTAGTGCTTGATTGATGTAAGCTTGCTTGAGCCTCGCCAAAACATCATCTGGGAGGTCGGTTGCAGCAAGTTTTTTCTCCTTCGTTTCGATGTTGCGAAGTTCTTGCTGAGCGAAAACGAGCGGGAAAACACCAAGCGCTGAGTCGGTGATGTCTAAGTAAAGGTTGCTCTCCAGTATGATCCTAATCACACCCAAAGCTGCACGTCTTAACGCAAACGGATCCTTCGATCCCGTCGGCTTTTCATCAATCGCCCAGAAGCCCACCAGCGTGTCCAGCTTCTCCGCCAGCGCCACGGCTTGACCAACCTTCGACACCGGAATTGAGTCACTCGGCCCCTTCGGCTTGTAGTGATCTCGGATGGCATCAGCCACTTCAGCATCGTGTCCTTGATCCAGCGCGTAATATCGCCCCATCAAGCCCTCAAGCTCCGGGAATTCGCCGACCATGCCTGACACCAGATCAGCCTTGGCCAATCGCGCGGCAAGTTTCGCCTTCTCCACATCAGCGCCAATGGTTTTGGCAATTTCGCCCGCCAGTGCCTCGATGCGTTTGACGCGTTCACCTTGCGAACCCAATTTGGCATGGAACGTAATCGCATCCAGCTTCACCAACTGGTCTTCCAGTTTCACCTTGCGGTCCTGATCCCAGAAGAATTTCGCATCGCTAAGCCTTGCCGCAATCACCTTGTTGTTGCCGCGAATGATTTCCGCCCCACCGTCGCGCGGGATGATATTGGCAACCAGCAGATACTTATTCGCCAGTTTGCCATCAGCAGTCTTCAAGCAAAAACATTTCTGATTGTTCTTGATCGTGGTGATGATCACCTCAGGCGGCACCGACAAATACGCCGCATCAAATGACCCCATCAACACTACGGGCCATTCCACCAGCCCCGCCACTTCGCGCAGCAGGCCTTCGTCCTCGATCATCTCCAAGCCTTGCGCAAAGGCCAAAGCCTTCGCATCCGCACGGATATGTTCCATGCGGGCCGACGCATCGACGATCACTTTTGCCTTGTTCAGCGCAAGGGAATAATCCTCAAACCGCGAAGCACGGATCACATCAGGTGCCAAGAACCGATGGCCCTTCGTCACATTCCCAGAAACAATTCCATCCACATCAAACGGCACAACTTCACCATCAAACGTGCACAAAATACTCTGCAACGGCCGCACCCATTTGAGCGAACCAGAACCCCAACGCATGGGCTTGCCCCATGGGAATTTACGGATCACATCCGGCACCAGCGTAGCAATCACATCCGTGGCAGCGCGTCCCTCTTTTTTAATCACAGCAACATAGAAGGCACCCTTCTTGTCGTCCTGCTTTGTAAGTTGCTCCAGCGATAACCCAGTGGACCGCAAAAACCCATCAATCGCCGCCTGAGGCGCATCCACCTTTGGACCTTTACGTTCTTCACGCGTATCAGCCGCGCGTGCATTCAGGCCCTCAACCGAAAGCACCAAACGCCGCGGCGTGGCATGCACCTGCGCCCCTTCATAGACCAGGCCGGCCTCCACCAAACCATTGGTAACAAGCGCTTTCAAATCCTCCGCCGCCTTGGTTTGCAAACGCGCCGGGATTTCTTCCGAGAAAAGTTCAAGCAAAAGTTCAGACATGATCTACCTTATTCCCTCTCCCCGCAAAGCGGGCGAGAGGGTTGGGGCCCGTTGCGCAGCAACGGGAGGGTGAGGGGTGTTTCAACGCGGGAGATGTTTAACAATGGCCTCAAGCGCAAAGTTGACATCACCAAGAATGTATTCATTCGTAAACCGCAAAACCTTATAGCCTTGCGACTCCAAAAATTCTGTTCTGACAGCATCGTAATTCGCGGCACCTGGTTCATCATGACTGGGGCCATCAATCTCGATAACAAGCTTGCCCTTGCGGCACGCGAAGTCGACGAAGTACGGGCCGATCGGTTCTTGGCGGTTAAACTTGAAGCCTTCAAGTTGCCGCCCGCGCAGGAACGACCAGAGTTTGTTTTCTGCAACGGTTGAATTCTGGCGAAGCTCCCGCGCTCGCTCGGTTTTTTCTTTCTCAGGTCCACGCATGTGAAGTCCCCCTCACCCTCCCATTCGCTGCGCGAACGGGCCCCAACCCTCTCACCCGCTAACGCGGGGAGAGGGAACGTTATGAAAATGCGGCGGGGCTCTTTCCTCACGCGCCACCACCAGCCGTCCGGCTCCACGCTTCGCAACACGCCTTTGCCAAATCCCTGACAGCCAGAATATATTTTTGCCGCTCCGTCACTGAAATCACACCGCGCGCATCCAGCAAGTTAAACGCATGCGATGCCTTGATGCATTGGTCGTAAGCCGGAAGCGCCAAGCGGTGGTAACCCTCAGCCTCACCCGCCTTCAACAACGCCCCACATTCCTTTTCCGCATCCTTGAAGTGCTGCAACAAAATTTCAGTATCCGCATGTTCAAAATTGAAGCGCGAATATTCCTGCTCGGCCTGCAGGAACACATCGCCGTAAGAAATGCGTCCTTTGCCCTCTGGCCGACCGTTGAAATTCAAGTCATAGACATTATCGACATTCTGCACATACATGGCCAAGCGTTCGAGGCCATAAGTCAACTCGCCTGAGACTGGCGAACAATCAAGTCCACCCACTTGCTGGAAGTAAGTGAACTGTGACACTTCCATGCCATCGCACCACACTTCCCAACCGAGGCCCCAGGCACCCAGCGTCGGGCTTTCCCAATCGTCCTCGACAAAGCGAATGTCATGCAATGTCGGATCAAGACCAATCGCGGCAAGCGACCCTAAATACAATTCCTGCAAATCCGGTGGTGATGGCTTGATGATGACTTGATACTGATAATAATGCTGCAAGCGATTGGGGTTCTCGCCATAGCGCCCATCCTTCGGGCGGCGCGATGGCTGCACATAAGCCGCAGCCCACGGCAACGTGCCAACCGAGCGCAGCGTTGTTGCCGGGTGAAACGTACCCGCACCCACCTCCATGTCGTAAGGCTGCAAAATCACACAACCCTTGTCCGCCCAGTAATTATGCAGCGTCAGGATCAGGTCTTGAAATGAAGTCGTCGGAGATAATTCCATGATGCGGGCGGTCTAAAGGCGTGAGTGCCGCGTGTCAAACACCCCCTCCCGGCTTCGCCGTACTCCCCCATCGCTACGCGACGAGGGAGAAATTTCTCCCTTGCGCCGAAGGCGTGGGGGAGTAGCCCGAAGGGGGGAGGGGGTGCCTGATATTAACTGAGTTTCCGATAAACATACGCACGCGTCGTCACATGAGACTCGGCCGGCGAATAGGGCATGGGTTGATAGGGCTGCGTCACTTCGATCAACTTCAACACACCCGTTGCCACAAATCCATCCAGCTTGCTTTTGAAACCCTTGTCGTCCCATACCATCGCGGCGATGGTGAAGATCAGCACGCCATCGGTTTCCAAAATCCGCACCAACTCGTCGAATGCCGACGCTGGCGCATGTCCCTCGGTAAACGTACCAGTGGAAATAATGGCATCGAAACTTTCGTCCACGAAGTCGAGCGTCTCGCCCAACACCGCCTGCCGCAAATCCGCATAACATTTGCGCTCCCGTGCACGTGCCAGCATACCCTCAGACATATCAAGACCAGACAGATTATTGTATCCGAGCACATTCAAAAGTGAGCCCAGGGCTCCCGTGCCGACACCCGCATCCAATATCGCGGCGTCCTTGCGGGGCACGTAGCGACCCACGAGGCCCATCAAAACCGCATAATGCAAGTAACCCGTGAGCAGCATGTCAGCATCATAACTGGCCGACCACCGGTCGTAGGTTGCTGTCAACGTCTCGCGATCAGCAGCACGATAGGCCTTGTCAATCCAGGCGTCAGTGTCGTCGCGTGATGTCACGTCGCCTCAATCCTCGGCGTAATATTCGCCGGTTTTCGGATCCTGCTTCAGGCGCTTGAACTCCGAAGGGTCGCGCGCTTCTTCCTGCCGCTGCTTCATGGTGTCAGCCTGCGATTCGATTTTCGTCATCAGGCGCTTCATCGCATAGCCCAAAAGCATCGTCGCACCTGCCGTCATCATCCGCTTTACAAAGGCCATTGCTCAAACTCCTTAATGCGATGCTATCACAAGCCGAAACGTTGCCACAAGGCACGGGCCTCCAAAGCATCCAACGCCTGTCCACCCATATCAGACGGATTCCCGAAGCCAATCCGTCGCAAGAATCCGCCGGAAGTGACAGGAATCTGCTTGAGCACAGCCTTATCACCAAATTTCCGCTTCATTGTGGCCTCCATGTGCCCGAGGCCATCAATCAACCCCAGCGCCAATGCCGACTTGCCGGTCCAATAGGCGCCGGTGAACAGCTCCTTGTCTTTGCCCTTGAGCTTATCGCCACGCCGTTCGCGAACCATGGCCTTGAAGCTGACATGCATCTCCTCGAGTATGGATTTCAGCTTTGCCACGTCCTCTGCCTTCTCAGGTTTGAACGGGTTGTTGGTCGATTTGCTTTCGCCCGCCGTGTGTACGCGCGACTCGACACCGAGTTTCTGCATCAGCTTTGGAAAGCCAAACCCCATCGAAATCACACCGATAGATCCGATGATCGAGTTCTCATCGGCATAAATCTCATCGCCCGCGCACGCTAACCAATAGCCACCCGACGCAGCCACATCTTCGCAAAATACATAAACCGGAACGTTGAATTGTTTTGATAGCGACTGTATACGATTGGCAATCAGCGCCGATTGCACAGGCGATCCACCCGGCGAATTGATCTCCAGTGCCACCCCTGCCACGCCCTTGCGGAAGGCCTTTTGCAGAGCAGGCTCCACCGCCCGCAAATTCAAGTTCCCGCTGCGCAGCGATTTGCCAGCCGCCAGCGGCCCCTCAAGGCGGACAACATGAATAAGGGCAGGGCCCTTGCGAAAGGTCAGTTTTCTGAGGATGCGTTTGAACATGATGGCGGCATATGGGGTGTGCGCCGCAAAAACGCAAGCCGTGCACCTGCGAAGCCACACCATTGCCAAGTCCCCAAAACCGTGCTTTCAAAGCGCTATGGGAAATCTCAGCGATGACAAACTCTTCGCCCTGCGCTGGCAGCGCAGCGAGCGGGACTTGCTTTCGTCATTTCGCACTCTTTACGGTGAAGACTCAAAAACCGAAGCTCGTTTGAAAGCGCTTTTAGCCCAGCACTGGCAAAACCGCCCCGCCGACCTGAAAGCCCTCGACCTCGCCAGAGACATCACGCCTGATTGGTTCCTGTCCGAAAACATGGTGGGTTACGTCTTCTACGTCGACCGCTTTGCTGGAAACCTCAAAGGCGTGCTCGACCACCTCGATTACCTCGAATCCCTCGGCGTCACCTACGTCCACTTCATGCCCTGCTTGAAACCCCGCCCCGGCCCAAATGACGGCGGCTATTCAGTCATGGATTATGGCGCGATCGACCCCAAGCTTGGCACCATGGCGGATTTTGAAACTGTCAGCGCGGCTCTCCGTGCCCGCAATATGTCCGTCTGCATTGATCTCGTTCTCAACCACACCGCCAAGGAACACGCCTGGGCCGAAAAGGCTAAAAAGGGCGACAAAAAATTCCAAGACTTCTATTGGATGTTCGACACCGACCACACACCCAAGCAATACGAAAAAACCCTCGTTGAAATTTTCCCGAATGATGCGCCGGGCAGCTTCACCCACTACCCATCTTTCAAAAAATACGTCTGGACCACCTTCAACGAACACCAGTGGGATTTGAACTGGTCGAACCCGGACGTGTTCCTCGCCGTCACCGATATCATCTTGAACCTCGCCAACAAGGGCGCTGAAGTGCTGCGCTTGGACGCTGTGGCTTTCATGTGGAAGCGCATGGGCAGCAATTGCCAAAACCAGCCAGAGG
>JANOPL010000155.1:0-6130 GCA_031421835.1 Hyphomicrobiales bacterium
GCTGGCTGCTTTTGGTTCAAAACTGTATTGAGGTGCCGGGTGATAACATCGGTTTCAAAGCGGCCCCACCCAATCATGACGTCAGTGCTTGTCAAGTTGCGATTGAACAACGCACAGGCGCGGGAGCCCGCCAGTCTAAACTTGAAACTGTTGCGCAGGAAATCCCGATCAATGACGATCATGTCAGGCATCTGGTGCTTAACTGGAGCAAATTCGAAGTCTTCGCGGGTCGGGCAGGCCCGTTCAGCCCGTAATTGTTCCCAATAGCTGAACAACTGGCGGCTTCCGGGATGCAGGATTTGACCGTCTGGAACGTCGTTCGAGTGTATGTCCTGCATCATTTTCAAAAGTCCTTGTATGTCCAGCAACGACCGATAGGCCTGTGCCAATTGGAAACGTTTGATGCTAGAATTGCATGTCACATGCCAAAGCAGGTCCAAATGTCGGAAAGTCTACCCAAAGACGAAGTTTTACTCCCCGCACAACCTGCGTTCAATGTTCCACCTGTGGTTTTACTCGTTGTCGGCGTTCTTGTTGCTGTTCACGGCCTGTTTTGGGCATTGGGCGAGAGTGCGCAAGTGTGGTCGCTGTATGCGCTATCGTTCATTCCGGTACGTTTGGGGGGTGGCGAAGCCATTCCATACCCGCACGGAGCACAAATCTGGACGTTCTTCACCTATGCGCTGTTGCATCAGGATGTTTACCATCTGGGTTCGAACAGCATCTGGTTGTTGATATTCTCGACGCCACTTGCGCGCAGACTAGGCGCTTGGCGTTACTTGCTGCTCCTGGCGGGTTCGGCGGCGGCGGGGGCGGCGGCCATGTTGCCGCTGCACTATGGAACCTTCCTGATAGTCATTGGTGCATCAGCCAGCGTGTCAGCAACGCTGGCGGCAGCGATCCCGGTCATGTTTGCAAAAGGCTTTCGGATGGGATCGTCGCACCACGTGAATTATCGAAAGTTGCAGGTCTTGTCTCCTGCTGAGCTGTTGCGCAATCCCGGGGCGCTCGTCTTTGCTGCCGTGTTCCTGGCGATGACTTTGTTCACGGGCGCTAGCATGGCGATGACGGGAACCGCCTTTTTGGACGAACGCAATATCGCGTGGGAGGCCCACCTCGGTGGCTTCATCGCCGGGCTCGTGCTATTTTACCTTTTGGACAAGAAGCAGGTTTCCTGAAGCGCATTCCTATGTTAGCATTTCGCCAGTTCACGTTCTTGGAAGGAGGCTGTCATGGCCGTCTCACACATTCTGGGCGTCAAGGGTCGCAACGTCTTTACTGTGCGTCCGAATGATACGGTAGAAGCCGTTGCCAAACTCCTCGGCGAAAAGCGCATCGGTGCCGTGGTCGTGACAGATTTGGCAGGGCACATTTCGGGGATCGTGTCTGAACGCGATGTCGTGCGCCACATCGCATTGGAAGGTGCTGGCGTGTTGCACAAACTCGCTTCGACCATCATGACGAAAAACGTACTCACCTGTCAGGATGGCGATAGTGAGCAGGAACTGATGGCGATGATGACGAGCAAGCGCATCCGTCATTTGCCAGTAGTTAAGGATGGCAAACTCAACGGCATGATTTCAATTGGTGACGTGGTGAAATTCAGAATTGAGGCAATCGAACGCGAAGCTGAGGAAATGAAGGCCTATATCGCGGGTGCGGCTTAAAAGTTTAACTCAGTCAAAAACCAGTGTTGTGCCCACAACCTGACGGTAAAAACAACTGCGCCGTCCGGTGTGGCAGGCATTGCCTTTCCCCTGTGCATCAACACGGATCAGCAGGCAATCTTGATCGCAGTCAACGCGCATTTCCACCACCCTGAATGTTTCGCCCGACGTCTCACCCTTCATCCAGATTTTCTGACGTGAGCGGCTCCAGAAGTGAATGAAGCCAGTGCTTTGGGTCTTAGCAAAGGCCTCTGCGTTCATGTGGGCAAACATGAGGACAGCATTGTCAGTCGCATCCACGATGATTGCGCCCAGCAAGCCGAGGTCATCAAATTTCAATTTAAGTTCAGAGGTTTCGTCGTTGCTCATGACTCACAACATGAACAAAAAAAATCGCCGGAGCAAGCCCCGGCGATTGGTGTTGCGCATGTGTAAACTTCTAAATTGTAAAGGCGTGGCGTGGTGCGCGCACCTGTTCCATGAAGCGGGCTTGCAGCATGTGGTTGGTTTTGAATTCGCCGTTGAACATCGTTGTCACAGTTGCAACCCCCGACTTTTCAACGCCACGCATGGACATGCAGGTGTGAACAGCTTCCAGCGTAACGGCGACACCACGGGCACCAAGGTTCTCGAAAATTGCTTCTGCAATTTGCGCCGTCATGGTTTCTTGGGTTTGCAAGCGTTTGGCGAAGGTGTCGACCACGCGCGCGATTTTCGAAATACCGACAACTCCTCCATTAGGCAAATATGCCACATGTGCCCGACCAAAGAACGGCGCAATGTGATGTTCACAATGTGAGGTGAAAGAGATATCGCGCAATAGCACCATATCATCATAGCCACTCACGTCTTCGAACACGCGATCCAAAATTTCAGCGGGGTCTTCGCTATAGCCTTCGAAGTATTCTCTGTAAGCTTTCGCCACACGGCGAGGTGTATCGAGCAAACCCTCGCGTTGCGGATCATCGCCAGCCCATGCCAGCAAGATGCGCACAGCCGCTTCCGCTTCTTCTTGTGATGGCTTGTCGATGGACAATGGCAACGGCTTTTTGAGTACTTTTACATCCATGACACGAGTTCCTTGCGTCTATTGTTTCCGGAATTGCCATACTACGGCTTCACGCCGCCCATGGATCATGACGGGGGCACTTTCAGAAAGCCTTCTCGCTTCCTATATCATGAGCTATAAGGCCCGTGAGGCGTTTCCTCGCGCCAAGAGTTATGATCATGATCAATGATGTTTACAATAAGAAGATTTTGAGCCTCGCAGCAGATATTCCATTTTTGCAACGCTTGCCCGCGCCTGATGCGACAGCGGTTGCCCATTCTAAATTGTGTGGGTCAAAGGTGACTGTGGATCTGTCATTGAAAGACGGTGTGGTTGCGGAATTTGGCCATGATGTGAAAGCCTGTGCGCTAGGCCAGGCATCGTCATCCATCATGGCGCGCCATGTGATTGGTTCAACGCCAGATGAGATGAAAGTCTTGCGCGACCAGATGCACAAGATGTTGAAAGAAGACGGTGCGCCACCAATAGGCAAATGGTCTGACTGCGAAGCCTTGCTGCCCGTCCGCGATTACAAAGCGCGCCACGCCTCAACCTTGTTGACTTTTGACGCAGTGGTGGACGCCATCACACAGATCGAGGCACAGCAGGGAGAGCATGGGTGAGCGAAAAAACGCTGAAGTCTATCATAGCAACGGAAAGCCCAACCCGCACAGGGTCACGCTATCCCGCTCCTTACAATGAACCTTGTATGGATCGCACCAAATTCGTACTCGGTAATCAATTCGGCATTGACCAATTCGGCGTCAATCTTGCCATACTGGAACCCGGCGTGTGGTCATCGCAACGCCACTGGCACGAACGCGAAGATGAGTTCATTTATGTGTTGGAAGGTGCGGTCGTACTCGCCGACGATGGTGGCGAGCATGAACTTTCAGCTGGCATGTGTGCGGGTTTCAAAGCGGGAAACGGCAACGGCCATTGCTTGAAAAATCAGAGTGATAAACGTGTCGTGTATTTGGAGGTCGGCTCGCGATCTCTCGACGAAACCGCCCACTACAGCGACATCGATATGATGGTGACGGTTAAGGATGGCATTCAAAAATACACCAGAAAAGACGGCAGCGGGTTTTAATCCGCTGTTTCCATTGCCCGCAGCAACACAAAATATCCTAAACCACAGCCAACAACGCCCAAAGCCAACGGCCAGAAAAAGCCAAATCCAAAATGCACCAGTAGTGCTGCAAAGCCACAGCCGATGGTCATGCCAATGTCCCAGCCGCCTTCTGCAACAACGTGGAACCGCAAGGGGCACGCCGAGCGGCGTGCTTGATTATAGACCTGCGAATTCAGCGACGTAGCGTAGCTGGGCCAAGCGGCAGAATAAAGCGCATTGGCTGTGACGGCGACCCATGGAATGTGAAAACCGAAACACTTGACCAGTGATGAAAGCACCATTGCGCCATATCCTATGCGCGCTGCGTGGATGCCTTTGCCCACGTCAATCCATTTGCCAACGAACAAGCCCATGAAGGCTCCGGTGAGACCAGCAAGCGCCAAAGCGCCGCCGAAAGCCACATAGTTGGAGCTCAATGTGATGAATAATGCGATGAGCCACACAAAGTGCGTGGCAGCCGAGCGAATGCCATCGGTGATCATCAGCAGCTGTGCTGTGTTGGTTGTCGCTCGTGGCAACGTCACATCTTTTGCCACGTCGAAATGTGGACCAAACAAAAACGGCACCGCTGCCAAAATCATCGCAAAAGCAATGAAGCCAAAGCCAACCCATGGGTTAAACCACGTGAGCAAGAAGCCCATCAACAAGGGTGCGGTAATACCCGCGATCATGCCGAAGAATTCCATGGCACTGACTTGTGCGCCACGGCTTTCGTTGTTGCCGAGTTGGGCCACGTACGTATGGTAAGTCGTCCAGTAAAATGAACTGCTGGCCGCCCACAGCGCCAGATAAAGATAGAGCAGGGGCCCGGCCTCGGTGACCATGGGTAATATGAGATAACTCGCACCTTCAACGATGACGCTGACAATCAAGGTGTTGCGCAGGCCAAAACGCAATGCCACCGGCAGCACCAGCATGCGGAAAAACAGCCTGCTGGCAAACATGACGGCGATGCAAAGCAAGACCACGCTGGTGCTGATGCCCGCTTTCAAAAGGTAAACAAAGGCAAAGCCTTCGCCGCCATGCATGACGAGGGCCTGCAAGGCAGCGTGGATATAAATGAGGTTGAATGATTTGTTCTTGAAGGTGGCCATGGCGGCAGCCCTACAGCTTTTCCAGTCAAAACCAAAACAAACATCTTCTCAAACGGGTGCTTGACAGGGCAAAGGGGCCGCTCTAATCCGAGCCATAACAAATGCGGAAGTAGCTCAGTTGGTTAGAGCGCCGCCCTGTCACGGCGGAGGTCGCGGGTTCGAGCCCCGTCTTTCGCGCCATTTGTTCAGAAATCGGCCACCCTTGCGGGTGGCCTTTTTGCTTATTGAGCTGCTTCGATTTGGTTGATCACCGTCATCAGGCCCAGTTCCGGGCTTTCGGCACACGCATCGCCGATGGCTTTGCCCGATGACTCGAATGAGTCGGTATCCATGGTGGTATCACCAGCCTTGCCGCCGTAATAACCATGCAACCAAATCATAAGGTAACTGCCCTCTTCTTCGGACATCTTGGAAATATCCGAACATTTGATGGTTGAAAGATCGATAACTTCGGCTTGGGCAGTGTTGCTTGCGGCCAGAAAAAGCCCGGTTGCAACAATAAGTTTTTTCAGCATTTCCGCGTCCTATAAAGGTTGATCGCCCCGATCAATCACAACTATGCGCTGCCGTGAGCGAAATTCAAGCAACATTTGTCAAATCTTGCCCGCACCCCTGTGACCTTTTGGATGTGCTGCCAGGGCAACAAAAGTGGTTGGAAAGCTTGTATCATCAAGGCGGCTGCATTAGAACGCGGGCAGATTTGTGGCGGGGTGCTTTGCTCTGCTGGCGAGGGTGCATGACTGGACTGTTGAGCGATTATTTGCCGATTGTGATTTTCATGGGCGTGGCAGGGTTCATTGCCATCGCCTTGATGGTTGCTCCACTCGCCATTGCCTTCTCGGCGCCAGATCCGGAAAAGCTGTCGGCTTATGAATGCGGCTTCAATGCATTCGACGATGCCCGCATGAAATTTGATGTACGGTTTTATCTGGTTTCCATTCTGTTTATCATCTTCGACCTGGAAGTGGCGTTCTTGTTTCCATGGGCGATTTCGCTCGGAAAAATTGGGGTTTTCGGTTTTTGGTCCATGATGATCTTTTTGGGCATTCTCACCATCGGCTTCATCTATGAATGGCGCAAAGGGGCACTCGAATGGGATTGATCGAAACAGCCACACCTGTTCAACGCGAGTATTTCACCGAGATCAACGCAGAACTTGCTGACAAGGGCTTTCTTGTAACGACGT
>JANOPL010000156.1:0-11273 GCA_031421835.1 Hyphomicrobiales bacterium
CACCAAGTCGCAGGTGATGAGTGCTGTGGGCTTCGGTGCTGACATCGGAATTCATCCCATGTCATCGTGGAACAATCCTGAACCAGAAGCGGTGATTGTGACGAATTCCCGTGGTCAGGTGGTGGGTGCCACACTTGGCAACGACGTGAACCTGCGCGATGTGGAAGGACGTTCCGCTTTACTGTTGTCCAAGGCCAAAGATAACAATGCATCTTGTGCGCTTGGTCCTTTTATCCGCTTCTTTGATGACAGCTTCAGCATCGAGGACGTGAAGTCAATGGATATCGCTCTGGAAGTCGAACACGAGGATGGCTTCCATCTGAAGGGGGCCAGCAACATGCGCAAAATCAGCCGCAGCCCGGAAAGTCTGGCCCATGCAACATTGAACCAACATCATCAGTACCCGGATGGTTTCGTGTTGTTCTGTGGCACTGTATTTGCGCCAACCCAGGACCGTGGCGAAAAAGGGCAGGGCTTCACCCACAAACATGGCGACAATGTCAGCGTAGCCAACCCGAAATTGGGCGTGTTGTTCAATACAGTAAGATCAACCGATCAATGCCCGCCGTGGGAGTTTGGATCATCGCATTTGATGCGGAACTTGGCGGGCAGGGGGTTGCTCTAGGCGTAGCGGAACACAAACACGATCCATGCAATCGAAAGCCCGACCGCTCCCCACAGCGGCGTGCCGATGATCCCCAACCACGCCAGGAATATGGCGCAAGTTCCCACATGCGACATAAACAGGCGGTCGCCGCGCGTTGTGTCCAACGTGAACACACCTTTGCGCGGGTTGCCGCCGGGTGAGTAATACTCCCACAGCCCCATGGCTGCGATGGAGCCGAAAATATACAGAAAGAAAGTGATGGTCACACGGTTCCACGCCATCCATGTGCCAAGCGGCTGTTGCCACCATTCAGCTGAAAATGTTGCGATCTGATCCATTGCGACCTCTTATACCCGACCGAGGGCAAAGCCCTTGGCGATGTGATTGCGAACAAAATAAACCACCAGCGCACCCGGTATCAATGTCAGCACACCCGCTGCCGCCAAAAGTCCCAATTCGTAGCCTGAAGTCGATGCTGTTTTCGTCATCGCCGCCACAATGGGCTTGGCTGCAACGGAAGTAAGATTCTTGGCCAGCAACATTTCCACCCACGAGAACATGAAGCAGAAGAACGCGGCCACACCAATGCCAGCGGAAATCGTGGGGATGAATATGCGCACAAAAAAATACGGGAAGGAATAGCCGTCGACGTAAGCTGTTTCATCCAGTTCCTTCGGCACACCTGACATGAAGCCTTCCAGAATCCACACTGCCAGCGGCACGTTGAACAGTGTATGGGCAAGTGCCACGGCCCATGGCGTATCGAACAAGCCAACAGCTGAGTAAAGATTTACGAAGGGCAACACAAACACGGCAGGCGGCGCCATGCGGTTCGACAGCAGCCAGAAGAACAAATGCTTGTCACCTAAGAATCTGTAGCGAGAGAACGCATAAGCCGCAGGCAGTGCCACGAGGATGGACAATACCGTATTGATTGCAACGTAAGTAATGGAGTTGATGTAAGCACCATACCACGTTGGATCAGTGAATATAGTCTTGTAACTGTCCAACGTGATGTTGCGTGGGAAAAATGAAAACTGCGTTGTATCCAGAATTTCATTGGTGGTGCGCAACGACATGCTGATCAACCAGTAAATGGGTAGCATCAGAAAAAGGATATAGAGCAGGGGAACGATATAGCGCTTGCTCATGGCGAAGTCTCCTCACGCATCATAAGAGTGTAGAACAACCAACTCATGAACAGGATGATCAGGAAGTAGATAAGTGACATGGCTGCAGCGTGGCCCAGGTCGAATTGACCCAGCGCATACTTCACCAAATCGATGGATAAGAACGTGGTGGAGTTACCAGGCCCACCACCGGTCAACACGACAACTTCAGTATAGATCATGAAGCTGTCCATGAATCTGAGCAGTACTGCAATCGTCAGCACATGCTTGAGCTTTGGCAATTGAATGAAGCGGAACACCGCGAGCGGTTTTGCACCATCAATTTTCGCAGCCTGATAATAAGCGTCTGGGATCGATACCAAACCAGCGTAACACAGCAACGTCACGAGCGATGTCCAATGCCACACATCCATGAGAATGAGCGTGACCCAGGCTGAAAACGGCTGTCGTGTGTAATTATAGTCAACTCCCAATGCATTCACGGTGCGGCCCAATAAGCCCACATCCGGCAGCGCCATGATGTTCCACATCGACCCCACAACATTCCAAGGAATGAGCAAAGGCAGCGCCATGAGTATCAAACACACGGACACCCATGGACCTTTCTTCGGCATGCACAGCGCAATGCCAAGCCCCAGTGGAATTTCAATTGCGAGAACGATGGCGGTGAACACCAGACTGCGCCCCAGCGCATCGTGAAAACGATCTGACTTCAGAATGTCAGAAAACCAGGTGGACCCCGCCCAAAAAAACTCGTTGTTGCCGAAAGTCTCTTGGATTGAGTAGTTCACAACTGTCATCAACGGCACCAAGGCGTTGAAGGCGACCAGAATAAAAACAGGGATGACGAAGAACCACGCCTTGTTGTTTTGAATTTTGTTCATGATGCAGCCCTCGATGTGTCGCCGGCCAGCCAGGAGTTTTCGTAAACGTGCGTATGTGCTGGAGCAAAACTCACATGCACTTTGCCTGTTGGGATGTCATCACCTTCAGGCACAATCAGTTTCACGCTGTGGCCTGAAGCAAGTTTTGTTTCGACAACGCGCACGCGGCCAATATCTGCAACCTTCACAACATCTGCCGCAAGCCCGGATTTGGAGAAGGTCACAAATTCAGGGCGGATGCCAAGTTCCAATTTTCCTTTTCCAGCTGCTTTCGCATTGCCGGCAACAATCGCTTGTCCACCAACCATCGCTTTACCGTCTCGCACGTCACAAGGCAGAAAATTCATGCCGGGCGAGCCTATGAAGTGGCCGACAAAAGTATGACGTGGTTTGTCGAACAGTTCGATGGGGGTGCCGGTCTGCACCACTTCACCATTGTTCATCACCACCACTTGGTCTGCAAATGTCAGCGCCTCGGTTTGGTCATGCGTGACGTAAATCATGGTGCGCTTGATGCGTTGTTGCAACTCTTTCAACTTCGAACGCAATTGCCACTTCAAATGCGGGTCAATCACCGTCAAAGGTTCATCAAACATGATCACGTTGACGTCAGACCGCACCAACCCCCGGCCCAATGAAATCTTCTGTTTGCCGTCCGCCGTCAAACCCGACGCCCGCTTCTTCAGTGTTGAAGTCAACTCCAACATGTCCGCAATGGTCTCGACGCGGGTTTTGATGTCCGCTTCATCCACGCCGCGATTGCGCAACGGAAAGGCCAGATTGTCATAAACTGTCATGGTGTCGTAAATAACCGGGAACTGGAACACCTGGGCAATATTGCGTTTCTCCGGCGTGTCATGGGTGACATCGCGGCCATCAAACAGTATCTTGCCTTCGGAAGGCGGCAGCAACCCTGAAATGAGGTTCAGCAACGTCGTTTTGCCACATCCCGAAGGCCCGAGCAGTGCGTAAGCGCCGCCATCCGCCCAATCGAGGTGTACGCGCTTCAAGGCATAATCTTCGTCACGCGACGGTTGTGACAAGTAGGAATGGCGCAGGTTATCAATCGTGATTTTTGCCATTAAAGCACCCGCTTTCCGTCGGAGTTGAAGAATATGCCGCGCGATAAATCAGCCGCAAAGCGCACCGTTTCTCCAACTTTAATGGGTTGCACACCTGCTGTTTGCGACACCCAGGTTTTGCCGCCAGAGTGAAAATGAATTACACTTTCAGAGCCGGAAATTTCAGTCACCAAAACCCGTCCACCAATTTCACAGTCCACTTCGCCTTTTGAGACCGGCGCCACATGGTGTGGACGAATGCCAACCGAGTATGCGCCGTCAGGAAGCTTCAGGGCATCACCAGAAATCACCCAACTCAAGCCATCAGCAAATGACAATGAGCGTCCGCTCTTTTTTACAACAGCCACGTTAATCGGTGGATCAGAAAATACTTCCGCTGATAACAGCGAATTCGGTTCACGATAAATGTCAGACGTTACGCCATACTGCGTGATGCGCCCTTCATGCAGCGTTGCAGTCTTCCCGCCGAACAACAAAGCCTCATGGGGTTCGGTCGTTGCGTAAAACACGATTGCCTTTCGACCCGCAAACAGCTTCGGCAACTCGTCGCGCAATTCCTCACGCAGTTTGTAGTCAAGGTTTGCCAACGGCTCATCCAGGAAGATCAGGTCTGAATCTTTGACAATGGCGCGCGCAATCGCAGTGCGTTGTTGCTGTCCGCCTGAGAGCTCATTGGGTTTGCGTTGCAACATGGGGCCAAGCCGTAACAACTCTGCGGCCTTGCCGACACGTGATTTGATGTCGGCATCTGCCATGCCGATAACACGTAAGGGCGATGCAATGTTTTCATAAACATTCAACATCGGATAATTGATGAACTGCTGATAGACCATCGACACGTTGCGTTTCTGAACGGCAACGGGTGTCACGTCCTTGCCGTTGTGCATGATCTTGCCAGCCGACGGCTTCTGAATGCCCGCCATCAACTGCATCAAAGTGGTTTTGCCAGCGCGTGTTGCACCCAGCAATACATTGAAGGACCCATCATCGAAGCTGATGTCAGTTGGGTGTATGTGCATGTCGGCGCCCACCCGTTTGGTGACGCCTTGCAATTCAAGTGGCATGGTTCTGCCGCCCGTTCCTGTGTTGGGTTAAAACAGACTGTAGCATGAAAAAACCGGGATCGGTACTCGGCCGATCCCGGCTCTCGGGAGGTTACGCTACTTCACTTCATCCAAGACTTGATGATCTCGTCATACGCAATCGTCTGACCAGCTTCTTTTTCGTTTTCAATCTTGGCCTTTGGACCACCTTCGGTGCCAAGCCATGCTGCAGCGTCTTTTGGTTCGCTCAAGCGTGGACCACAGCCCCCGTAGGTGTTGTTGGCTTTGTCGGCAGCTTCCATGCGCGACATGGTGATTTCCATTTCTTCAGCCAAACGGTCCATGGCCTGCTGCGGTGTAAACGCACCAGAGTTCACATCACCGATTTGCTGCCACCAGATTTGTGCCAACTTCGGATAATCCGGAACGTTGATACCTGTAGGCGACCAACGCACACGGTCGGGTGAGCGATAGAACTCAACCAGGCCACCAAGCTTTGGCGCACGATCAGTGAAGTGTTGCAGGTTCACGGTGGAATTGCGAATGAAGGTCAAGCCCACATCGCTCTTCTTGCCGTCAACCGTTTTCGACACCGCAAACTGCGCGAACAACCAGGCAGCCTTGGCGCGATCAGCAGGTGTGGATTTTAGAATGGTCCACGAACCCACGTCTTGATAGCCAACTTTTTGTCCGGCCTTGTAGTAAACACCATGTGGCGAAGGAGCCATGCGCCACAGCGGCATGCCGGCATCGTCTACAGTGTTGTTACCATCAGCCTTTGGAGCCACCATCGAAGCGGTAAACGCAGTGTACCAGAAAATCTGCTGGGCAACGTTACCTTGGCTCAATGCTGGCAACGACTGATAGAAGTCATAGTCAGCAGCACCCGGCGGGGCGTATTTGCGCAGCCATTCATCCCACTTTGCAATGGCATAAACTGAGGCCGGGCCGTTGGTTTCACCACCGCGGGTCACCGAAGCACCCGTTGGGTTACACGTACCCTTTTCCATGCGGATGCCCCATTCGTCGATAGGGATACCGTTGGGTTCGCCTGCAGTGCCTGCACCGGCCATTGACAGCCATGCGTCAGTCATACGCCAACCCAAGTCGGGCGCGCGTTTGCCGTAGTCCATGTGGCCGTATACTTTCACGCCATCAATTTCCTTCACGTCTTCCGTGAAGAACTGGGCGATGTCTTCATAAGCGGACCAGTTGACTGGAACGCCGAGGTCATAGCCATATTTCGCTTTGAACTTTTCTTTAAGATCAGCCCGGTCGAACCAATCCTTGCGGAACCAGTACAGGTTCGCAAATTGTTGGTCAGGCAGTTGGTAAAGCTTGCCGTCTGGGCCAGTGGTAAATTGCTTGCCGATAAAATCATCAAGGTCGAGGCCGGGGTTGGTCACATCTTTCCAGTCGCCAGCCATGGCGTCGGTCAAGTTATAGGCCAACTGTAGGCGCGAATGTGTGCCGATCAAATCGGAGTCGTTGACATAGGCGTCGTAGAGATTACGGTTCGTCTGCATCTGTGTTTGCACAGCCTGCACCACTTCGCCTTCACCGAGAATCTGGTGGTTCACCTTAATGCCGGTGATTTCCTCAAACGCCTTGGTCAACACAGTTGATTCATACGTATGTGTTGGAATGCCTTCTGACAGCACGTTGATTTCCATGCCGGCGAAAGGCTTTGCCGCATCAATGAACCACTGCATTTCCTTGGCTTGGTCTTCTTTCGACAACGCGGAAATCGTAAATTCGCTGTCAATCCACTTTTGTGCGGCTGCCATGTCAGCAAAGCTCTGTGTGCTGATCAATCCAAGCGCAACCGCGGCCGAGGCCAACAGTTTCATCTTCATCTTCAAAATCCTCCCAATTACTTCTTTTAAGCACCCGCCTAAGGTGCTACCTGAACTATCAAATGAAAATAAACGAACGTCAATAGGCGAAATACGAAATATTTTTGACTCGTTTGAAAGTTCATATTGTCAAAAACGAAAAAAAATGGAACATTGGCGACGCAAGTGAAAATAGCGCCAAGCAGTCTTTTCTTTTAAAAGCGCTTTGATATTGGATTCTGAATTGATGTTCGCTCTTTCTCCACGGCAACAACAAATTCTCCTCCTCGCCCGAAAATCCGGCAGCGTTGGGGTGGATGATTTGTCAGCATACTTTGACGTCACGCCGCAAACCATCCGTAAAGACCTGAATGAACTATGTGACAATCGTCACCTCACCCGCACGCATGGCGGGGCCATGTTGTCGTCCGGTGTTGAAAACGTTGCCTATGATTCGCGCCGTCAGATTGCAGCGTCCGAAAAGCAACTGATTGGGCGTGCTGCTGCAGCGCTCGTGCCGAACAATTGCTCGCTCTTTATCAACATTGGCACGACGACGGAAGAAGTTGCGCGCTCATTGGTGCATCATGAAGGCTTGCTGGTGATCACCAACAATATTCATGTCGCAACAATTCTGACGCCCTGCCCAAAAATCGAAGTCATCATCGTGGGCGGAATGGTGCGCAAAACTGACGGCGGCATTGTGGGTGAGTCAGCGGTTGACACGATCAGGCAGTTCAAGGTCGATCACGCCGTCATGGGCGTGTCCGCCATTGATGACGAGGGCGCACTGTTGGATTTTGACTACCGCGAAGTCCGCGCGGCGCAAGCCATCATCGGCAATTCGCGCAACGTCATTTTGGTGGCAGACAACATGAAGTTCATGCGGTCAGCACCCGTGCGTATCGGGCACATGTCCGATGTCGATGTTTTCGTCACTGATCTGTTGCCGCCCGAACCCGTAGTGGAACTGTGTCGCCACTCCGGCGTCAAGATTGAGATTGCTGGAAATGCAGCAGAAGAAGAAGAACAAGAGAAAGTCGCCTGATGGTTTATGATCTTTTTGTAATAGGCGGCGGCGTCAATGGCTGCGGCATCGCACGTGATGCAGCGGGTCGCGGGCTTTCAGTTTTTCTGGCCGAGCAAAATGACCTGGCGTCCGGCACATCATCCGCATCTACAAAACTTATTCACGGCGGTTTGCGTTATCTCGAGCACTACGAATTCCGTTTGGTGCGTGAAGCATTGATTGAACGGGAAGTCCTGTTGCAGTCAGCACCCCATATCATTTGGCCCCTCAGATTTATTCTCCCCCATCACGATGGTTTGCGCCCCCGTTGGATGATCCGCATCGGATTGTTTATGTATGATCATCTGGGCGGACGTAAAATCTTGCCGCCAACCCGCAGTGTAAACCTCACGACCGATGAAACAGGAAGGCCGTTGAAGGACGAGTTCACGCGGGGCTATGAATATTCCGATTGCTGGGTCGAAGACTCACGCCTCGTCGTATTGAATGCCCGTGACGCCAAGAACCATGGCGCAGAAATCCGTACACGGACAAAAGTTATGACAGCCCGCCGCGACGGAAACGAATGGTCGGTGGACATTGCAGCGGGTGATAAAACGGAAACAGTCCGTGCCAAGTCTCTGATCAATGCAGCAGGCCCGTGGGTCAGTCAGGTGTTGGGGCAAGTGGTGGGGCATAACGATCCTGCAAAGATCCGCATGGTCAAAGGCAGTCATCTGGTTGTCGATAAGCTTTACGACCACGACCGCTGCTACATTTTCCAGAACGCCGATGGTCGGATCTGTTTCGCAATTCCCTACGAACACAACTACACCCTCATCGGCACCACCGACGAGGACCATAAAGGCGACCCGGGCAAACCCGAAATCACTGATGAAGAAGTCGATTATATGCTGTCCGCCGCAAGTGAGTATTTCAAAAAGCCGGTGACCCGGGCCCAGTTGAAATGGGCCTATTCCGGCATCCGCCCGCTCTATGATGATGGTGCATCAAAAGCGCAGGAAGCCACGCGCGACTATGTGTTGAAACTCGACAAGCCTGAAGGGCAGGTCCCCATGCTTTCGGTCTTTGGCGGCAAGATCACAACAGCACGCAAATTGGCTGAATCGGTGATGGATGAAATCAAACCCTTCTTCCCGCAAATGAAGGGCAAGTGGACGGCGGGCTCTAAATTGCCGGGCGGCGACATCGCACATGATGCCGTCGAAAATCATATTGCCGAATTGCAGAGGAAATACTCTTTCTTGAAACCCGCCAATGTCGTCCGCCTGTTCCGCGCCTATGGCACCGAAGTTGAGGGCATTCTGGGTGAAGCCCGCTTTGCCGCCGACTTGGGCGAAGCCATCGGCCCGCTGACGGCGAAAGAAATCGATCACTTGAAATCGAAAGAATGGGTCGTGTCTGCCGATGACATACTGTGGCGGCGCTCGAAACTTGGGCTTCACATGAAACCTGAAGAGCAAGAAGCCTTGCGCGTCTACATGGAAGGTGAAAAGAGTGAGGCCGCCGTTCCGAAGAAGAAGAAAAAAGCATGACCGCGAACTACATTCTCGCAATCGACCAAGGCACAACCTCGACAAGAGCAATTGTATTTGACAAAAAGTTGAACCCCAAAGGCGCAGGCCAAAAAGAGTTCAAGCAGCACTTCCCCAATTCCGGCTGGGTGGAACACGATCCTGAAGAAATTTGGAAGTCCGTTCTCACAACCTGCAAGGCTGCTTTGGGCAAAGCCAAAGTGAAATCAACACAAATCGCATCCATTGGCATCACCAACCAACGGGAAACTGTTGTGGTCTGGGATCGCAAAACCGGAAGGGCCATCCACAGGGCCATCGTTTGGCAGGACCGTCGGACCTCAGCCCAATGCACAGAAATGAAAGCAAAAGGCCTGGAAGCAACTTTCACCGCCAAAACCGGGTTGCTACTTGACCCCTATTTCTCTGGCACCAAACTGGCATGGTTATTGGACAATGTGAAAGGCGCGAGAGACAAAGCCGAACGCGGAGAACTCGCTTTTGGCACCATTGATACGTTTTTGATTTGGCGTCTCACCTCAGGCAAAGTCCACGCCACCGATGCCACCAACGCGTCGCGCACTTTGTTGTATAACATTCACTCAGGTGAATGGGATGTGGAATTGCTCCGCTTACTGAACATTCCAGCCTCGTTGTTACCGGACGTGAAAGACTGTGCAGCCGACTATGGCATGACCGACAAGAAATTGTTGAGCGCGTCCATTCCCATCGGCGGTGTCGCGGGCGACCAGCAGGCCGCCACCATCGGCCAAGCCTGTTTCAAGCCCGGCATGATGAAATCAACCTACGGCACAGGTTGCTTCGCCATTCTCAACACGGGCGACCGTGCTGTGACGTCTCATAATCGTTTGCTCACCACCGTGGCTTATCAACTCAACGGCAAACGCACCTATGCCCTTGAAGGCGCAATTTTTATGGCGGGTGCAACTGTGCAGTGGCTGCGCGACGGGGTGAAGCTCGTCAAGAAGGCTTCCGAAACCGGAACCATGGCAAAGTCCGCAGACGCCACACAACAGGTTTATCTGGTTCCCGCTTTCGTGGGGTTGGGCGCGCCCTATTGGAATGCGGAAGTGCGCGGCGCACTTTTTGGATTGACGCGCGGCACAACCCACAGGGAAATCGCAAAGGCAGCACTCGAGGCCGTATGCTACCAAACCCGCGACTTGCTCGAAGCCATGAAAAAAGATTGGGGCAGTGCAGGCGAAACCGTATTGCGGGTAGACGGCGGCATGACAGCCTCCGACTGGACCATGCAATGCCTCGCCGACATTCTAAATGCACCAGTTGATCGTCCAAAGATTCTGGAGACTACAGCAATTGGTGCGGCCTATCTTGCAGGTTTGCAGGCAGGCATGTTGCCGCCGCCTGAAAAATTTGGCTCATCCTGGAAACGAGAGAAGCGGTTTTCCCCAAAGATGAAAGCCGTAACGCGCGAAGCTAAATACAGCGGCTGGAAAGATGCCGTGCGGAAATTGTTGGCGTGACCCCAATTCAAGAATTCCAAAGTCTGCGCGCGCTCTCTGCAAAGCTAGGCTCCGATCCGCTTCTTGTACAAGCCGCAGGTGGAAACACATCAATCAAACAAGACGGGATAATGTGGATCAAAGCGTCCGGCACCTGGTTGATGGAGGCTCAGAAGAAGGACATATTTGTACCTCTGGATTTGGCTGCTCTGACCAAAGCGTTGGCCAAAAACGACCCTGATTGTGAAAACTGTTTGCCGTTTGTCAGGCAAGACTTGAATATGCTTTCACTTCGCCCATCCATCGAAACCTCCGTCCACGGACGAATGCCACAGCGGGTTGTATTGCACGTTCATTGTGTAAACACCATTGCATGGGCCATACGTGAAGATGCGGAGCAACAGTTGTCATCACGTTTGAGCAATTTCAACTGGTCCTTCATTCCCTACGCCAGACCTGGCTTGCAGTTGTCGCAGGCCATAGCCGAGAACTTGAAACCCAACTCTGACGTGATGGTGTTGCAAAACCACGGCCTTGCCGTTGCGGCAGACACGGTAGCGGCAGCAGAAGGGCTACTTCACGCCGTTGTAACGCAGCTTATTTGTCCTCTCAGAGACTGCATTCCTGTGGATTTCATTGCATTGCAAGCGCTCAGTGCCGACAC
>JANOPL010000157.1:0-15897 GCA_031421835.1 Hyphomicrobiales bacterium
GATTTGGGCCGCGGCAACTGGCACATCGTCGTTACCGAAATTCCCTACATGGTGCAGAAGTCCAAGCTGATTGCGCAAGTTGCTGACCTGCTGAATGACAAGAAGTTGCCGCTGCTGGGCGATATTCGCGATGAATCAGCCGAAGACATTCGCGTTGTCATTGAGCCAAAAACCCGCAACATCGAACCAGAAGTGTTGATGGAGCAAATGTTCCGCGCCACGGAATTGGAAAGCCGCTTTCCCCTTAACATGAACGTGTTGTCCGGCGGCAAAGTGCCGAAGGTCATGTCACTGAAAGACGTGTTGAAGGAATGGTTGGAGCATCGCAAAGCTGTTCTCATGCGCGGCACGAACTTCCGCCTCGCCGAAATTGCCAGACGCCTCGAAATTCTTGAAGGCTATTTGATCGCCTATCTCAATCTTGATGAAGTGATCCGCATCATCCGCGAAGAGGACGAGCCGAAGCCTTCGTTGATTTCGGCCTTCAAGCTCACAGACATGCAGGCCGAGTCGATTCTCAACATGCGACTGCGGTCATTGCGAAAACTTGAGGAATTGGAAATCCGCAAGGAACATGAAACGCTGACGAAAGAGCAAAAGGGTCTCAAAGGTCTGCTCAAATCTGATGACGAACAGTGGGAACGCATTTCCGACGACATCAAGACGGTGAAGGAAACCTACTCCAAAAAAACGCCGCTTGGCCGCCGCCGCACCGACTTTGCTGAAGCGCCGGATGTGGGTGAAGTTCTTGAGGATATGCTGATTGAAAAAGAACCGATCACTGTTGTCTGCTCTGACAAAGGTTGGATCCGTTCGCTGAAAGGCCACCTCGAAGACACATCAACGCTGACCTATAAAGACGGCGATAAAGGCCACTTCGCCATCAACGCCATGACCACGGACAAGATCATGTTGTTCACGTCGTCAGGAAAATTCTTCACTTTGGAGGGTGCTAAGCTGCCGGGTGGTCGCGGCCATGGCGAGCCGCTGCGTTTGCTGGCGGATATGGATGCGACGGATCAAATCGTGGCGTTGTTTGTCTATCAACCGGGTGTCAAACGTATTCTCGCCTCCACTGAAGGCGATGGCTTCATCGTCAACGAGGACGATTGCGTCGCCACCACCCGCAAGGGCAAGCAGGTCCTAAATGTCAAAGTGCCAGCTGAAGCCTTGGTGTGCAGACCTGTAGCCGCCAATGCTGATCACGTGGCGTCGGTCGGTGAAAATCGCAAACTTCTGATCTTCAAACTCAATGAATTGCCCGAAATGGTCCGAGGCAAAGGCGTGCGGCTGCAAAAGTTCAAAGACGGAAATCTCTCGGATGCAACGACACTCAACTTGAAAGAGGGCTTGAAGTGGATTGACTCCTCTGGTCGTGACTGGAGCGTCACGGAACTGTTGGAGTGGATCGGAGAACGTGCACAAGCTGGAAAACTTCCACCTAAAGGCTTCCCTCGCAGTAATCATTTCGGTTAATGGCTTCACACATAATTAGTCCAAAAATTATAAACTGCTGACTGGTAAACGGGATTGGCGGGTTGTTGGTGTCTGCGCAGTCCGGAAGAATTGGGCAGCGGGAACCATGCGCGGACGGCGTTTTTGGGTGCATCACGGTAGCATTGAACCGACTCATGGGGAAAAACCTGTGATGTCGGAGGATGAAGCGCGACTGCTGTCTTCGGGAAGCGTCAGGCTGACAACCGGAGATCTCGGCACCGAGGTGAAATGGGAAGTGAACAGCCCCTGCGTCGCGTCACTGTTCAGGGTCATAGAATGGTTGCCGACGGTGAAACCCCCTTATATCCTGAGGTTCTGGGCAATCGGGTGGTTCGAGGAAGTCTGTCAGTCTCCCGCAGCCGCCGTCAAACGCATCGAACAGGTTTTGGCCCGCGGCGACCGATATTTCACCAGCCGCGTATTTATTGAACAGCACTCCCCGGAAGAACGCACCATGCCGGAAGTGTTACAGAATGCAATTCAGGGAAACAATCTTGCCGAAGATTACGCGGTGGATTGTTCATTCGATCCAGACAGTCACCTTTTCAAGGTAGAGCGTATTGGTCCGCAAAGTGCCATCGGTCGGGTGTGGGGAACTTTCCCCACCTCTTATCCTTGCCAGGTCGAAGGCAGCTTCGGCGATCCTGTCAACGCGACCTACGAGGATGTTCTTCGCACCGGCAGGGCCCGATATGATCACGTGCTTGCCGCATTAAGACTGCCCGACAATGCCGTGCACTGGGTGCCGTACCAGCGCGTTGTGGTGCCTCGCACCGTGGGTGCAAAACACGGTGTCGTGGTGTTTGCACAAATAACCAAAGTTGACATTCAAGTGCTTTAGCAACCGGAGATCAGCTAAAGATGAAAGCCGTGTTAACGTCATCTTGATATCTTTCGGCTATTTACATTCTATCCGCGATCTGGGGGCGGGCCAAAAAAAACAACTTGGCTGAATTGTGGGCGAAATGAACACGGTAACAATGTGGGTAAGGGACGGGGCATTTGCCAAACGTCCGACAAAGGCCAATGGAACAGAGTATCACGAAAAAACTCTGTTCGATAAATATGCCATGGTCAGGGTGTTGGCAGACATCCATGGCACCGAAGTCCAGTGGAACATGTCCTGCCCCAATTGGACATCGTTGATGCTGGTTGCCAAACTCATGTCCGCTTGCGTCGGACCATTCAAACTCAAGTATTTCAAGTCCGGCTGGTTTACTGAAACCATTGAAACCGCAGACGAAGCCGCAGATCGCATTGATGAACTCATCTATAAAAGCGACGTACATTTGAACGAGCGGGCCTACACGTCGTCCGCAAGTCTCGATTCAGTCAATATGCCTGAATCTCTCCGACAGGTGTTGATTAATGGTACAGCACCCGATGAGCGTTCTGTACTGTGCGCCGTTGAACCCGATCGCGAAATCAGCAATGTTGTTCATATCGGAAAAGATACACTTATTGCCCGCATTTGGGGTTTGTCACCCAATTCCTATCCATGTCTGAGTGGCCACAGTTTCGACAGGGTTGTAACGCCGAAGTACTTCAACGTCGTACAAACAGGCAGGCCACATTACGACCATGTGCTGGCGTCCATGGTTCGCCCGGATGGCGAATTGCATTGGCTATCGTATCATCGTGTCATACTGCCGGAGTTGCGAGTGCAGCAGAAGATGGTGCGGATTGTATCAGAGGTCGCGCCGGTTGACATTCGGCTTCTGTAGCCGTCATTTCTTCTATCAGGCTTTCCAGCGACGACAACTCGGCTGCAACAAGGTATTCGATGGGATCGATGCCCTCTGACGCCCACTGCCAGCGCAAAAAGCCGCGTTCAAGGATTGTGTAACCAACGCGGGTCAAATGACCGTGTCCAGCCATTTGGGCGCTGGCCAGACCCCAAATGGCATCGGGTCGCCATTTGATGACCGACAGAATAAGACCCAAGCGTGCAAATACCTCAAAGGCGCGCCGACTCTTGAGTTGCTTGGCCATCCAAAGTTCGCCGTGGTAGACAAGTTTTCCAGTCAAACGTCCGGCGATGCTGCCTTCTGGTGGCTTTGAAAAAGCTGGCACCATAAGTTCGTTTTGGCGCATATAAACCCCGATCATGTAGTTCAAACACCAATCGGCCAAATGCGTGTCAATCTGATCAAAACGAAAAGCTTGCAGTCCCACGACGTCATCGGCTTGATCAGTTAAACTCATCCAGAAAGCACGCTCACGGTCAAACACACCCACAGCATGATGGTGCATGGGCGCCACGGGCATGTGCCGAACTTTCTGCTTCAAAGTGTCCAAGGCGACCATATCATTCGAAATCCGCACCTTGAGCTTCAGCGAAGTGAGCTCCGCCTCTAACAATGTTGCGGCACGTGCCGCTGCCAACGGCTGAACAAGTCCCGTATTTCTCATGACATATGATACCCTTTGAACCACAGGTTATGCCAAATATTACGATAATTTGAAGGGTTTTATTGAACGGCAGTGATCGAAAACACACGTTTTGGCAGTTTCACTCCCGAAACAGCGTCCAACCATTCTGCGTGAGACGTTCTTGCGGCAAAAATCGGCCTTTATACCGCATTTTATGGGACTCGCCGATGTAAAAGCCCAAATACACATACGGCATGGCGAGATGGCCGGTGCGGCGGATCATGTCCAGGATCACATAGGTGCCCAGACTGCGCTTCTCAAACTCAGGCGCGTAAAAGCTGTAAATCAGCGAAACACCATCGTTCAGCAGATCAACCAGTACAGCTGCAACGAGCTCACCGGAAGGCTCGTATTCTGTTGGCAAGCGATACTCAATGATCCGGCTGTCCACTGAAGTGTCATCCACCATGGCGGCAAAATCCAACACCGTCATATCCGCCATGCCGCCTTCGTTGTGGCGATGATCGATGTAGGTGCGAAACAATGAATAATGCTCACTGGTGGCTTTGGCCGCAACCACTGCACTGGAAACGTCAGCGTTGCGTTTCAAGACGCGATTGAAACTGGTTGTGTGATCAAATTGCGTAACTGGCACGCGCACCGAAACACAAGCCGAACAGGCGTCACAGGCAGGGCGGTATGCAATGTTCTGGCTGCGACGAAAACCGCCTTGCGACAATTGAGAGTTCAAAGATTTTGAGTCTGGCCCGACAAGGTGGGTAAACACCTTCCGCTCATGTCGGCCCGGCAGATAGGGACAAGGCCCTGCTGCGGTAATAAAAAACTGCGGAAAGTTGCGGCGTTCAATGGACATGATCAGTCTGTGATTATCAACTTTTAGAGCCAACAAGGCAAGCGGCACTAGCAACAAATCAAGAAGTGCAATATGGCAATCTGAGCAGGAGATTCAAATGGTTGCAGTAGCTTGGATTGGGCTTGGCGTGATGGGATTTCCCATGGCAGGGCATTTGGTGCGAAAGTCTGGCTTTGCTGCTGGTGTTTATAATCGAACCAGCAGCAAAGCCTTGGATTGGACAACGAAAAACGGCGGCACCGTAGCGGCAACGCCAGCTCAGGCTGCAACAAATGCTGACATTGTGTTTGCCTGCGTCGGCAATGACGATGATTTGCGCAGCGTCACAATCGGGCCCGACGGCGCGTTTCAGGCCATGAAACCGGGAAGCGTATTTGTTGACCATACCACGGCCTCAGCCGACGTGGCGCGTGAGTTACATGCAAAAGCCAAAGCACTCGGCATTGGTTTCATCGATGCACCCGTATCAGGCGGGCAGGCAGGGGCCGAGAATGGTTTGCTCACCGTAATGTGCGGTGGCGATAATGATGTCTATGCCAAGGTGGAACCTTTGATCATGCATTATGCCCGCATGAGCAAGCTGTTGGGTCCGGCGGGGTCAGGTCAACTGGCAAAAATGAGCAACCAGATTGCAATAGCAGGTGTGGTGCAGGGATTGGCTGAAGCAATTCAGTTCGGCATGAAATCGGGCCTCGACATGAACGATGTCATTGACGTGATTTCGAAAGGCGCCGCCGGTTCCTGGCAAATGGAAAATCGGCATAAGACAATGATTGCCGGAAAATTTGATTTTGGTTTTGCCGTCGATTGGATGCGCAAGGACTTGGGCATTTGTTTGAGTGAGGCCCGCCGCAATGGCAGTCACTTGCCCATGACGGCATTGGTTGATCAATTTTATTCAGATGTACAAGCAGCAGGCGGCAATCGCTGGGACACGTCAAGCCTGATCACAAGGCTTATGCCGAAGCCTTGAGTCGCTTGGCCACATCCAGCGCAAAGTATGTCAGCACACCATCTGCACCCGCGCGTTTGAACGACATCAACGACTCTTCGATCACGCGCGATGGATCAAGCCAACCGTTGTTACACGCCGCCATGATCATCGCGTACTCGCCTGACACTTGATAAGCAAAAGTGGGAACGCCGAATTCGCGCTTTACGCGCGACACGATATCGAGGTAGGGCATGCCGGGTTTTACCATCACCATGTCAGCCCCCTCAGCCAAATCCAGCGCGACTTCACGTATTGCTTCATCACTATTGGCAGCATCCATTTGGTAGGTTTTTTTGTCGCCGCTTAAAGTGGCTGTTGAACCGATGGCATCGCGGAACGGGCCATAAAATCCACTGGCATATTTGGCACTGTAGGCCATGATTTGCGTATTCTGATGTCCATCTTTTTCCAAAGCCGAGCGAATGGCAGCGATGCGCCCGTCCATCATGTCTGAGGGCGCAATGATGTCGCAGCCCGCTTCGACCTGCACCAGCGATTGGCGCACCAGTGCTTGGACTGACTCATCGTTCAAAATCTGGCCGTCGCGCAGCAGTCCGTCATGGCCATGGCTGGTATAGGGGTCCAAGGCCACGTCACACATCACACCAATTTCGGGCACGGCTTTTTTGATGGCGCGAACGGCGCGGCATACCAGGTTGTCGGGATTGAAGGCTTCGGCCGCATCTTCGGAACGTAACTTGGCACTGGTGTTTGGAAACAGTGCAATGGCAGGAATTCCCAGTCTCGCTGCCTGCTCAACCTGCTTCACAACCAAATCAACCGACCAACGCGATACACCGGGCATGGTGGTTACGGCTTCGTTTTTGTTTTCGCCTTCGATCACAAACAACGGCCAGATCAGATCATGCGCGGTTAACGTGTTCTCACGCACCATCGCCCGGGCCCATGGGCTTTTGCGGTTGCGGCGCATGCGAAGGGCAGGGTAGGCGGCTTTGGTCATTTTACAACCTTATGAACTTACTGGCAGATACGATATGCATTCTTGCGTCGGGCAACGTCAATGTGGAAATGGTCGCCATGGTAAGCGTCTGACCCAGGCCCCAAAACGGTGGTAAACCGAATGCAGGCATCACGCCTGATCTGGCGCAAAAAATTGCCCTGGGCCGAGAGCCCGATCAACTGCTTCAGTCCCGACCAATCGCCCTTGATGGAAATGGTCGAACCATCGTCAAACCCAAGTGTGGATATGTCCAGCGCGTTGGCTTTTGCATGCTCACTTAACTTACCGGTTTTTGAATTGTTGCGACGTCGACAGACATAGGCCGAAGCATTGTTGATTTTGACCAACTTCTTTTTGAGATGTTGCCGTGCTGCAGGAACCGCAGAACTTGAAACCCAGCCATGCAGGGCTTCTGCCATGTCGCAGCTCAATTCAGCCGGGGGCACAATCTCGACGCCGGCGATACTTGAAACAGTGACAGCAGCAGCTGCGCCGCAACCCCCACTGTTGTCAATCGGCTGTGGCGGCGCATAGGACATTTCCAAACCTTGCAGCCGTGCTTTGCAATCAGTCTTTGCAGTCTTGATATCGGCCTCGCTCCACCCGGCACACGCAGCGCCCGTCAGCAGAGACAAGAATGCAAGAACCGTCAATAAACTGTTTACCATAACCACGCGCCGATCGATAAAATTTGAACTAAATTAAGCACAGCCATGCGACGTCATGAACCCTAAGTTCGAGTTTGGAAAGTGTCGACGATGCGTATTGCCCATTTCATGATTTCCCTGCCGCTGCTGATCGGCTTGGCACAGTTTGCGCCACCAGCCATTGCCCAAGCCCTGAACCCGGCAGAAGCCACAATGCTGTTGTCGAAGTCACACGCGTTGAATTTGAAGTGCAATATCTTGGGCGATGCCGATGGCCAGCAGCTACGCGACTTTGTAGCGCGTGCGGAAATTTCACTTGCAGAAAAAGTGTCAGTCGCAGTTGCCCGTAAAGCAATTGCATCAGGTCGCGCCGATGCACAGACAGCAACTTGCGACGACGCCAGCCGTAAAATGGTGGGAGATGTGTTAGCCGCCGCGAAAACCGCTGTTGAAACCCCGGTCATTGCAGAAAAGCCAGTAGAACCTGAAAAACCTGAAACAACCGCGTTGGCCGTCGCTGAGCCTGCGCCCGCAGCACCAAAGGTAATCCGGAAGGCACCAAAACCCATCGCATTAGTGAAGCCACGAACACCTTTGGAGCAAGTGAAACCCACAACCGCCACCAAGAGTGTGAAACCTTTGAAAGCCAAACCGGGCCTGCAAGCATATGCCCAGGTGGCAGAGACTTATTATGCCGCATTGAAGTGTCGTGACCTCAGCCGCGGCAAAATGCAAAGGCTTTACAAAACGGTGTTGGCATCTCACCAACAGGCTTTGACCAGCAATCGTTCGGGCGACATCAAGGTCATGTTGCGCAATGCTGAGGCGCGTGCAGGCAGCCGCAGCTGCAACTGAACGAACACAGGTTCTCTAAGACCAGGGTCGCCCGAACACAGTTGGCGACCCTTTCTGCTTTATGAATGACTGCTCAAATCAGTCACATTCGATTAAGTGTGGATAACAAGACTCCATAAACTGTCCGATAATTCAGTACAAAATATCGAAAATATAAGAACAAATTTACCGAGACTCTTCAGCCCACCTTAAAGCCCGTCGCGTAGTTTGGGGCTATCAAGGGGAACGGACAAAGAAGCCGCCCCTCAAAACAAAAGGGATAGGTGGATAACATGAACACGCAAGTGATGAGCAATGTGGCGTTGCAGCCCGTTGATGTCAAACGTCAGAATATCAAGCATCGCTATATGGAAGCCCTGACGCTCGTTGAGCGTTTGCACCGTCGTTTGCTCGATGTGATCAAGGATGACTTTGAGCGCTCAGGCGAAAAAGAAGTAAACCCGGTACAAGCCTTGTTGCTTTTCAACATCTCCGATGCTGAACTCACCGCTGGTGAATTGAAAACCCGCGGCCACTATCAGGGCTCGAACGTGTCTTACAACCTGAAGAAGCTGGTTGAAGCCGGCTACGTCAATCATGAACGTTCGAACGCTGACAAGCGCTCGGTACGTGTGCGTTTGACCCAAAAAGGCTTGGATGTTCGTGGCCGTGTGGATGCCATGTACAACCGTCAGCTTCAGGCGATTGAAGAAATCGTTGGTTTGAATGTCGAAGAGTTTGACCGCATCAACAAGGCGCTGACCCGCCTTGAGCGTTATTGGACCGACCAGATTTTGTACCGCCTCTAAGCGAATGAAATACACAAAAATCCCGCACCAAGGGGGCTTGGTGCGGGATTTTCTGTTGTTACCAAGCTGTTGCTCTTTTGCCGCAGACCTCAGAATTTTATAAACCTGCCTTACATTGGCCTCCGAATTTTGATTCTTCACGCCGTGCGGGTTGGAATCGCGTGAAATTGATCACGTTTTTGACGATCTTAAGCATCACGTGTAGACATATAATCTGGAGCAGGCATAATCGCGGCACCAGCATTTGGATGAATTCGAGGTCGTGGAATGTGGCGTAGTACGGGCAAATTGAGCAGCATCAATGGTGCGGCGGCATCTATTTTGGCAATTGTGTTGCTGTCTCCCGCTTTGGCGCAAGAGCCGGAACAGTCGAATCAGCCAAAAGTAACGACCCAGACAGAGGTTTTGTCGGGAAAGTCGGTCAGCCCAATGCTGTCAGCCGACAGCGCAACCCGCATGAATGCAATCATTGAGCGCTACCGCGATATTATCGCCAATGGCGGGTTTCCGAAAGTTTCCAAGGGGTCTTACAAAAAGGGAACGGAAAGCAAGAACGTCATCGCTCTGAATCGCCGCCTGTTTCTCGACGGGTATCTGCGTCAGGAAGCCGTTGAAGGTGAATTTGCGGCGAGGGTCACCACCGCAACAATCGATGCACTGACCAGATTCCAGCGCAACGTTGGCTTGGCTGCCACGGGGAAAATGGACGCTCCCACTTTGGCGGCTCTTAACGTTCCAGCGCAAGCGCGCTTGCGCACCATCGAAGCCAATATGGCGCGGCTTGAAGTTTATGGCCAAAACCTTGGCGACCGCTACGTGGTGGTGAACATTCCGGCCCAGCAGATCGAAACCGTGAACAACGGAAAAGTATTCTCGCGCCACAATGCCATTGTTGGACGTCCTGAACGACCCACACCCATTGTCATGACGGCGCTGTCTGACATTAATTTTAATCCCTATTGGAATACGCCACCCTCGATCATTGAAAAAGATTTGATTCCAAAAATGTTGTCGGGCACCAAGATTCTGTCGGACATGGACATCAAGGTGTTCCAAGGTTTTGGCGGTCCTGAAATTGACCCGAATGATGTGGATTGGGGCAGCGCCATCGCCGATGACTATCACTTCCGCCAGGAACCGGGCCCGGCCAATGCGATGGCAACGGCAAAAATCAACTTCCCCAGCCCTTTCGGTATTTATTTGCATGACACGCCAGAAAAGCACCTGTTCAAAACCAGCAACCGTTTTTACAGTTCAGGTTGCGTACGCGTGGAAAAAGTCGAGGTGCTGCTGGAGTGGATATTGAATGGCCAGGATGGCGTTGGCAGCGCTGAAATTGCAGCACTCGCCGAAACGCTGGAACGCCGTGACGTGAAGCTTACAACGCCACCACAACTGCGCGTGGCTTATCTGACGGCTTGGCCCGTCGGTAACACCGTCGCCTTCCGGGGTGACGTTTACGGGTTGGACGGAACGGGGTTCACCGTTGGACAGCCTTTGCCTGAAGGCGAATTGAGTGATGACGGCCAGAAGTTTGTTTTGAAGCCATTGCCGCGCAAACCCGCCGCAGTTGATGCAGCTGAGGCCGAAGGTTTCAATCTGTTTGGCAGGCGCTCGGGCAAATCAAAACGCGTTGCATCATTCTATGAGTTCGAAGAAAATGACTCGTCATATATCAGACCGAGACCGGAACGCGGCGCACCGCCGGCCAAAAAGCTGCCCTTTGCCGTCAAGAAAAAAGATGGCGTGGCTTCAGCGTCTCTGAAAGCACCGACTTCGAAGAAAAAGGCGGGCTCAGGAAAAGAGTTTGACGGATTGTTTGACTGGGCCGCCTACCGCCAAGAACAGAAGCAGGGCAGCAAGAAACCTTCGCTTGCAGCGGGTAAAAACAAAAAGAAGATCACGCCAAAGAAAGCTGAGTCGGAAGTCGCAGCGGTTGCTCCAAAAGCTAAGGTGCCCGCCGTCAAGAAGCCGTTGGAAGTCAAAGCCATTGCCAAAAAGCCTGATAGCGCTGTGAAAAAGCCAGTGCTTGCCGACAAGAAGAAGTTGGATGTACCTGCCAAAAAAGTTGCTAAGGTTTGCAAGCCCGGCCCCGGTAAAGACTGCAAGGTGCCGAGTGTAAAAAAGGCAACCACAGCCAACTGAAGGCTGCGCCAACTTGCATCTGGACCAAAAGAGGGGAGTCTGTATAGAGCAGGCTCCCTTTTGTTTTGGAGATTCCCATGGCCAAGAAAGCGTCAAAAACACCAGCCTCGAGAAAGGCAAAGGGTAAAGCCAAGGCAAAGCCGCTCTTCCCGGGCTTCTTCAAAGACAAGCTGGCCAAAACTGACCCGAAGATTGCCAAAGCCATCGCGTCCGAGTTGCTGCGCCAACAGCACGAGATCGAGTTGATCGCGTCAGAAAATATCGTCTCGAAGGCCGTGCTGGAAGCGCAGGGTTCGATCATGACCAACAAATACGCTGAAGGCTATCCTGGGCGTCGTTATTATGGCGGTTGTCAGTACGTTGACGTGTCAGAGCAACTGGCCATCGACCGCGCCAAGCAACTATTCAACGCCAAATTCGCCAATGTGCAAGCCCACTCCGGCGCAACGGCAAACCAGGGTGTGTTCTTTGCACTGCTGCAACCGGGCGAAACTTTCATGGGATTGGACCTTGCCTGCGGTGGTCACTTGACCCATGGCTCTCCCGTCAACCAATCCGGCAAGTGGTTCAAGGTTGCGTCCTACAAAGTGCGCGAAGACAACCACCAGATTGACTACGATGCAGTGGCTGCCCAAGCGCTTGAAGTGCGCCCGAAGTTGATCATCGCTGGTGGCTCCGCTTACCCCCGCACGTTGGACTTCAAACGTTTCCGTGAGATTGCCGACAGCGTGGGTGCCATTTTGTTTGTCGACATGGCCCACATTGCTGGCTTGGTGGCGGGTGGCGTTCACCCCAATCCGGTTGAACATGCACACGTGGTCACCACCACCACGCACAAAACTTTGCGTGGGCCCCGCGGTGGTTTGATTTTGTCCAACGACGAAGACTTGGGAAAGAAAATCAACTCGGCCATTTTCCCTGGCATCATTGGTGGACCACTGGAACATGTGATTGCGGCGAAGGCCGTGGCCTTTGGTGAAGCACTGAAACCAGCGTTCAAAAAATATGCTGCACAGGTTGTGAAGAACGCCCGCGCCTTGGCCGACACCATGGTAGATGGCGGCTGCGATATTACCACGGGCGGCACCGACACTCATTTGATGCTGGTGGACCTCCGCAAAAAAGGTGTGACTGGCAAGGACGCTGAAAAAGCGTTGGGCCGCGCCTACATCACCTGTAACAAAAACAGCATTCCCTTTGACACAGCGCCCTTCATGGTCACCTCAGGCATTCGCTTGGGAACACCTGCAGGAACAACGCGCGGGTTTGGAGAAGCCGAGTTCCGCACCGTTGGCAGTCTGATTATCGAAGTGCTCGATGGCCTCGCCAGGAACGGCGAAGCTGGAAACGGCAAAGTGGAAAAAGCTGTGAAGGCAAAGGTCATGGCGCTGACAAAGAAGTTCCCGATTTACAACTGAGGCTCAAATGCGTTGTCCATTCTGCAGTAATGCTGATACGCAGGTTAAAGACTCTCGTGCGACCGAGGACAACTCCGCCATTCGCCGCCGCCGTGTGTGTGTGGATTGCGGGGGTCGTTTTACAACGTTCGAACGCGTTCAATTGCGTGAACTGATGGTGGTAAAACGCTCTGGCCGCCGCACGCCGTTTGACCGGGACAAACTCGCGCGTTCCGTATCGATAGCCTTGCGGAAGCGCCCCGTGGAAGCTGAGCGCATAGAGCGGATGATTTCCGGTATTGTGCGGCAACTTGAAAGTTTGGGCGAGAGCGAGATCAAGTCGGAACAAGTGGGCGAACTGGTGATGGAAGGTTTGCGCAATCTTGACGATGTCGCCTACGTGCGGTTTGCATCCGTCTACAAGAATTTCCGTGAAGCCAAGGATTTCGAAGAGATCATCGGCGAGTTGAATACCGATGAAACCGATAACACCTGAAGTTTGACTCGCCCGCCAATTTCCGTTCAATTGCCATACGCAGTGACGACTGTACCGGGGAAGGGTCAGGTGATGGCGAAAACGTTCTGGACAGCGGCGGCAGTAACTTTGCTCGTCAACGGAGCAGGGGCTTGGGCCGCTCCACCGTGCAACTCCCACCGCGAATTTCCGGTTGTTGATTTATCGCAACCCGTGACCACCATCACAACAAAGTCGGGCAGACCGGGCACCGAAGCCTTCAAAGCCATCGGCGTTAAAACCATCGCCCGATATTATGACTGGGTTGACAGCGAGACCACCTGCAAATCGCTTTTCCCAAAAGAGTCTGATGCGTTGATTGCAGCGGGCTTCAGCATCGTGACAATTTTCCAGCATGAAAATTCCGACCCTGAAACATTTCTCAATAAATCCCGGGGTGCCAAAGATGCGCGCGAAGCCATCAAGATGGCCTCCGCCAATGGTCAGCCTGCGGGGTCTGCGATTTATTTCGCTGTGGATGGCGTTGATCAAACCGTCAAGGACGCGGTATTTGAATGGCGCGTCAACAAAGGACAGAACGTCAGCGCTGCCCGCAAGAAGCGGTTGCTGCGAGCAGACCCGTCATACCGCAAGCACATCAAATTTTACGAACGCTTCCGGCAGTATCATCGCAATGCCTTTGGCAAAGGTGCCGATGCGATCAACGAACACACGATCTTGCCCTTTGTCGATTACTATTTCACCGAAGTAAATCGCGTGTTGAAAGCCGATGGCCGCTATCGCGTCGGAGTTTACGGCAGTGGGTTGGTATGCAAACGCATTCAAGGCAAAGGCCTCGCAAAACTGTGCTGGCTTGCCATGTCGTCAGGCTGGCCCGGCACCAAGGCCCATCGCAGCAGCGGAAACTGGCACATGGCCCAACAACTCACGACTTTTTGCAAAGGCTGGCAATTCAATGGTCGTGAAATGGCACGCTTCGATTTTAATCGCGTGCGCAGTGGCGATGTGGGGCAGTGGTCAAAGAAAGGCCCGGTTACGCCTGCACCTGGCCTTCCGGCCAAGTGCAAGCCGAGTTGGTGAATTTACGCAGTGCTCAAAGTTGCGTTATGTTTCTTCGCTTCTTGCAACAACAGGAACGTCGACGCGCCCATGATCATGGCAAGGCCCACCCAGATATAACCTGTGGGCCAATATCCAAAGAAGATGCCATAGACCAACACGTTGCTGATCAATTTCAGATCATCAAAGGGTTGCACGAAATTCGCATCGGCTGAGGCGTAGGACTTGGACAGGAAGTATTGCGCCAGGAACACCAGGAAGCCCGCGATGATCAGCAGCCACAAGATGTTCCCCGTCGGCACTTCGAAGCCGACGCCGACTGACCAGAACAGGTTGATGGGTGTCAGCAACAGCAACAGCCACGTGGTCAGACTTTCCGGCGTTTCCGTGCGCGACAGATATTTTGTAAGCAACGAAGCCGCCCCCCAGAGTATGGCGGCGGCGACGGGCAACAGCCAATAGATGTTGAATTGCTCTGACCACGGATTGGTGACAATCAGCGCACCGATAAATCCGACGAGAGATGCAATCCAGCGATTAAGCGTCACTTTTTCTCCAAGAAAAAACTTGGCACCCATCAGCACGAAGAATGGTGCTGTCATCGTCAAGGCGACAACTTGCCAAACCGGAACACCTTTGGATATGGCGATCACGAATGCCTGTAAGCCAGCCGCTGACAGCACCACGCGAATGAAGTGGGGAAGCGGCTGTTTTGTCTTGAACGATAACCCGCCCCGGCTCCACAGAAAGGGGAGGGAGAAGACAAGCGCAATGGCATATTGCCAGAACGTGTCAGATTGCGGTTTGAAACCCAACCCGCCATATTCGGCAGGTGAGGTGATGGTGAATGTAACGGCATTGATGATGGCAAAAGTAATGCCCGCCAACACCATGAAGGCAGCGCCCTGATAGGCGCGGTTTTGGGAAATCTGATTCATGTGATCAAGTCCTTTCTTCAAACATGAATCAGGACGACATGCGATAGCATTCGAGCCCCGCGAAAAATCGCGAAGCGAAAAGTGGCTGTCACATTCTCTTTCATCCGGACTATACCGTCGGCCCAGGAGTTACACCTGATCTGCTTGACACTCTTTGGCCGAAACCAAGGAGCCGCTCGCGGGCTATACCGCCGGTGGGGAATTACACCCCGCCCTGAGAATAAAGCCGGGCAATATTGCCCAGCACCTCTCTCATATCGGAAATGGGCTTGGGATTGCAACCCCATTGCCAACAGGCTACACGGCGGCCTCTTAGCTGATTGAAAGTTTTGGACCTGCAATGACTTCGCCGCGCCGCCCACCCACTGCACGATCCGCTGCTCGCTTGGGCGCAGTGCAGGCTTTATATCAACTTGATATTGGAGGTGCTGATCTGGGTGAAACCCTGGCGCAATTCTCTTCGCGCGTCACCGGAGATAACTTCGACAATGGCGAAACCGGCGGCGCAGATTTCAAACACCTCCGCGAAGTGGTTGAAGGCACGGTGCGCGAACAACTGCTGCTTGACCCAGCAGTCGACAAGGTTCTCGACAAGGATTGGCCGCTCCACCGCCTCGACGCGACCGTGCGCGCCATCCTGCGTTGTGCCGCCTATGAGATATATTTCAAAGACAATGTGCCTGCAAAAGTTGCGATCAGCGAATACGTCGATGTGGCCTCAGCGTTTTTTGAAGACGGTGCAGAGCCCAAATTCATCAATGGCGCGTTGAACACGCTGGCCCGCCAACGCCGCCCCGACGATTTCGTGTGATTCCTCAGCTAGGAAAATAACACTTGACACCGCGCGGTCGGATGGCTATATCTGGCGACACTCCAGAATTGGGTCATCCCATC
>JANOPL010000158.1:0-5371 GCA_031421835.1 Hyphomicrobiales bacterium
GCACGCCGCGCTCCAATCCCGCCACCTATACAGGCGCCTTCACGCCGATCCGTGACTGGTTTGCCGGATTGCCGGAAGCCAAGGCGCGGGGCTATGGGCCGGGGCGCTTTTCCTTCAATGTGAAGGGCGGGCGTTGTGAGACCTGCCAGGGTGATGGCGTCATCAAGATCGAAATGCACTTCCTGCCTGATGTCTATGTAACTTGCGATGCCTGCCATGGCCATCGCTACAATCGCGAAACGCTCGACATCAAGTTCAAGGACAAGTCGATTGCCGATGTGCTCGACATGACGGTTGCCGAGGCGGCCGACTTCTTCCGCGCCGTGCCAAGCGTGCGCGACAAGATGGAAACGCTGCAGCGCGTGGGCTTGAGCTATATCAAGGTCGGCCAGCAGGCGACGACGCTGTCGGGCGGCGAGGCGCAACGCGTCAAACTGGCCAAGGAACTGTCGCGCCGCGCCACTGGCCGGACACTCTATCTTCTCGATGAACCGACCACCGGCCTGCATTTCCACGACGTGCGCAAACTTCTGGAGGTGCTGCACGAGCTGGTGGACCAGGGCAACACGGTGGTGGTGATCGAACACAATCTCGAGGTCATCAAAACCGCCGACTGGATCATCGACCTTGGTCCCGAAGGCGGTGATGGCGGCGGCGAAATCGTCGTCGCCGGAACGCCCGAGGATGTAGTGAAGGAAAAGCGGAGTTACACGGGGCAGTATTTGAAGGATGTGTTGAGGCGGGGGAAGTGATTGACTACGTACAGCATTTCTGTACAATATTTGTATGGACAAGATCTCTTACACTGAGCTCCGGGCAAATTTGAAATCTGCCCTTGACCGCGCCGTTGATGATCACGAGATCATCTACGTCGAGCGTGCGAATGGTCGTGATGCAGTACTACTGTCACGCGAAGATTTTGAGGCTTTGAACGAAACGGCTTACCTTTTGCGCTCCCCTGCGAATGGTAGACGGCTGATTGCAGCAGCGAAGCGTGCAAAGAAACCCGCCAAGTCCTTCAAGTCGGTGAAGGCGTTGCGCGATGCTGTTGGTCTTTGACCGCAACGCCCTGGAAGATTTACGATTTTGGGTAGATACTGATCGCAAGAAAGCACTCAAAATCATTGATTTAATTGATGTCAGTTTGAAAACGCCGTTCGAAGGCATCGGAAAGCCTGAACCTCTGCGCCACCAACTGAAAGGCTGCTGGTCCCGACGGATAGATCAGGAACACCGGCTGGTTTATCGGGTTGATAAAGACGTATTCACAGTTTTGGCTTGCCGCTACCACTACGAATAATCTCGGGAAGGAACCCGTATCATGCTCAACACCCCTATCACCGGCGGTTGCCAGTGCGGTGCGATCCGCTTTTCGACGACCGAGCTCCTCGACAACGCTCACATTTGCCATTGCCGCATGTGCCAGAAGGCTGTTGGCAATTATTTTGCCGCTTTGGTCAGTACACCAAAAGATCAACTGACATGGATGCGTGGCACTCCTGCCCGCTTCCAATCCTCTGGCGATGTGGAACGCGGCTTTTGCGCAGCTTGCGGCACGCCGCTGTTCTTTGATCCGGTCCACTCCGAAGACATTGGGCTGTGCATCGGTGCTCTCGACAGGCCGCAAGACGTAATACCTCTCTCACAAGACAGTATTGAAAGCCGAATGTCGTGGTTCGCAGACATCGTCAACATCCGAGATTCTGGCACGTCAGAGGAACTTGATGGCGAGGTACGTGTCGCGAGTGTCAAAGCCAGCAATCGCCAGCACCCCGATCATGATACCGAAGTCTGGCCGCTGCGGAAACCTTAGGCCTCCCCCTCGTCCCCCGCCTCTTCCGTAATGCGCTCGACACTCACCACATGTTCGTCCTCGGCCGTATTCAATACCGTCACACCTTGGGTGTTGCGGCCCGCCTTGCGGATGTCGTGGATCGGGCAGCGGATCAATTGGCCGCCGTCTGTCACCAGCATGATGTCATCGCCTTGCTCGACCGGGAAAGACGCAACCAGCGGTCCGTTACGGTCGTTCACCACCATGGCGGTGATACCTTTGCCACCACGGTTGGTGATGCGGTATTCATAAGCTGACGTCCGCTTGCCGTAGCCGTTAGCCGACAGTGTCAGGATAACCTCTTCGGCAGCGCCCATTTCGGCGTAACGTTCCTGCGACAGAGCTGCGGCTTCAACGGCTTCGTCATCCGTTCCGGCATCAGTTTCTTCACCCGCAACCGCGCGCGACATTTTGATGAAAGCCGTGCGTTCCTCCGCCGTCGCATTGACATGGCGCAGTATGGCCATGGAAATAACCTTGTCGTCGTCCTCCAATTTGATGCCGCGCACGCCAACGGAATTTCGGCCCTGGAAGATGCGGATGTCGTTGACCTCGAAGCGGATGCATTGGCCTTGCGCCGTGGTCAGCAGGACGTTGTCTTGCTCCGTACACAGATCGACTGAGACGATGTGGTCCCCCTCGTCCAGCTTCATGGCGATTTTGCCGCCGCGATTGATCTGCTCGAAATCATCAAGCGCATTGCGGCGTACGGTACCGGCTTGGGTAGCAAACATCAGGTAGGGGCTGGCAGCACCTTCAGTTTGTTCCGGCAAAGGCAGAATGGTGGTAATGCGCTCTTTCTGGTCAAGCGGTAGAATGTTGATCAACGCCTTGCCGCGCGATTGTGGGGTGCCCACGGGCAAGCGCCACACCTTCATGCGGTAAACCATGCCCTCTGATGAGAAAAACAGGATCGGCGTGTGGGTGTTGGCCACAAACATTTTGGTGACGAAATCTTCGTCCCGCATTTGCACCCCCGCCCTGCCCTTGCCGCCACGGCGCTGGGCGCGATAAGTCGACAACGGCACACGCTTGACGTAACCAGAATGCGATACGGTGACGACCATATCTTCGGACTGGATCAGATCCTCATCATCAACTTCGCCGTCGTTTTCGACGATTTCAGTACGGCGCGGGGTGGCGAAATCTCTTTTGATCGACGCCAATTCATCGGTCATGATGGTGCGGATGCGTGTGCGGGATCCCAGAATATCGAGATAGTCTTTGATTTCGGCCGCAAGTTTTTCCAACTCAGCCGTGATTTCTTCGAGGCCCAATTGCGTAAGGCGTTGCAGGCGCAAGTCGAGAATGGCGCGTGCTTGCTCATCCGAGAGGCGATAGCTGCCGTCCGCATTCAAACGATGACGGGGATCAGCAATCAGCTGAATCAAAGGCTCCAACTGCTTCGCGGGCCAATCGCGACCCATCAAGGCTTCACGCGCTTCTGCTGCATCTTTCGAAGCGCGGATAAGGCGAATAACTTCGTCAATATTCGCCACCGCAATCGCAAGACCAACCAAGATATGGGCGCGATCACGGGCCTTGCGCAGCAGGAATTTGGTGCGGCGTGTGATGACTTCCTCGCGGAACGCGATGAAGTGTTTCAGCAGGTCAATCAACGTCAACTGCTCTGGTCTGCCATTGGCCAAAGCGATGTTATTGATGCTGAACGTGCTTTGCAGCTGTGAGAAACGCCAGAGTTGATTGAGTACAATTTCGGGCTCAGCATCTCGCTTCAATTCAATGACGACGCGCATGCCCTCACGCGAACTTTCGTCGCGGATATCAGATATGCCTTCAATTCTTTTCTCGCGCACCATGTCGGCAATTTTTTCGACCATGGTGGACTTGGTGATCTGATAAGGAATCTCCGTGACAATCAGCGCCAAACGATCCTTGCGGATGGTCTCGGTTTCCACGCGCGAACGCATGATGATCGAACCGCGCCCTGTCGAGAATGCGCTTCTGATTCCAGCACGGCCGAGGATAATGGCACCTGTCGGGAAATCTGGTCCTGGAATAATCGGCAACAGGTCTTCGACTGTGATGTCCGGGTTTTCCATCACCGCCAAAGTGGCGTCGATGACTTCACCCAGATTATGCGGCGCCATGTTGGTGGCCATGCCCACGGCAATGCCGCCTGCCCCGTTGACCAACAGGTTTGGGTATTTCGCGGGAAGGACCTTCGGTTCGCGGAATTCGTTGGAGTAGTTGAGCTGAAAATCCACCGTGTCCTTGTCGAGGTCGTCGAGCAACGGCATGGCGGTTTTGGCGAGGCGGGATTCCGTATAACGGTCAGCGGCAGGAGGGTCAGCGTCTACCGAACCGAAGTTACCCTGGCCGTCGATGAGCGGCAACCGCAGTGAAAAATCTTGCGCCATGCGAACAAGTGCATCGTAAATTGCCAAGTTGCCGTGAGGGTGATACTTACCCATCACGTCGCCGACAATACGCGCTGACTTTTTATAAGGCTTGTCCGGCGTGAAGCCGTTTTCATCCATGGTGTAGAGAATACGCCGATGCACCGGTTTCAAACCATCGCGCACATCAGGCAAAGCACGGCTGACGATGACGGACATGGCATAATCGAGGTAGCTTTTCTTCATCTCCTCTTCGATGGAGATGGGGGCAATGCCTTGCGGATTAACGGGTGGCAGTCCACCCGGATTTTCTGTGTCGTCGGTCAACCTGAAACCTTTTTGTCATGCCTCGCAAAGGCCGCAGGGAAGCGACTCGCAAATGCTACGCGATCATAAAGAATTCAAGCCGCGTGGGCAACGAAAACGCCACGGTTTTCCGGCATTTCACTAGATTTTGCGGATATATAACCCGCCACCGGAGTAGGTTCCGTTCTTGCCAGACAGGCTCGCACAGCGGGTCTTTTTCTTGAGCCAACGGTTCCAACGAATACACAGTCTGTCGCCGCTGACCGACCAAAAACCGGAGTCGCGCTTTTTCTTGGACGTCACACCAGAAATCGAGCCGCCGGGCTGCATGCTGATGGTCATTTTGACGAGGCCATATATGCTGACCGCATAGTTGCCAGGGGCCAAGGCCCGCAGTTCAGCTGATGTCAACGAAGCTGCAGAAACCGGGGCAGCAAAAGCCAAGCAAAGTGCCACTGCCGCAAGTGTTTTCTTGAATGTCATAGTGGATGCCCAAATACATGAATTTCGCCGCTCAAAGCAGAACACTTTGCGCAGATTAAGGCAAATTGATTTGATGGTTGCCAAGGTGTTAAAACCAGCGCGATGCCTGTGAGGAAGTGAATTCGAGCGTGATGAAACACCGCCTCCCCCTGCGGGTACTCCCCCAGCGAAGCTGAGGGAGAAAGCATGGGTCTTTTCTCCCTCGCGCAAAGCGTGGGGGAGTACGTCCGCAGGACGGGAGGGGGTGCGTGACAAAAATCTCTCACGGCGGACCATGAGGGTAAAAGCGAGGGGATGTTTTGGTCCTTGCTTCAAGCCAGCATGCGGTATTTTTAAGAATATAGTGGGTTCGGCTTAAAGCCTCTTCACAAAACGCAGCGATTTGTGC
>JANOPL010000159.1:0-5316 GCA_031421835.1 Hyphomicrobiales bacterium
GTGCAATGGATTCTGGTGCGAAACATTTCGTCACCCCTGGCACCCACAGCAAATGGATTGATGTCGAGGATGGCAAAATCACCAATTTCGCAACTTACGTCACGGGCGAAACTTTTGCCGTCATGAAGGCGCATTCCATTCTCGGTCGCTTGATGGCGAATGACGTCGATGATGAACACGCCTTTCTCGACGGCCTGGACTGTGCCTTTGCCGATCCCGCAGGTTTGCTGCACAATCTGTTTTCAGCCCGCAGCCTGGCGCTTTACAATGAACTGGCGCCTGAAAAAATCTCATCTTATCTTTCAGGCGTGATCATTGGTGCAGAAGTGGGACATGCCATTTCAATGCGTGATTCAACGCAACATTATGCAGTGCTCGCCTCGGCAGGCATTGGCGGAAAATACATGACGGCGATGAAACATGCAGGCCTTCGCGTGTCGATGGGAGACCCCCTCGCCATCGTCAAAGGTGAACGCGCCGTGGCAGAAGCAGCAGGATTGATCTGATGACACTCAATGACGCCCTCGAAACCTGCGGCATCATCGCCATTCTCCGCGGGGTCACACCTGCCGAAGTGATCTCTGTGGGTGATACACTTTATGAAGCGGGTGTTCGGATCGTCGAAGTGCCGCTGAATTCGCCCGATCCTTTCAGCTCCATTGGCAAGTTGGCCACGCACTTAGGAAGCAAAATGGTGGTGGGCGCTGGTACCGTGCTGTCCGTGCAGGATGTCAATCACCTCAAAGAAGCCGGCGGCACAATTTCAGTTTCGCCCGATTGCAACCCCGAAACCATAGTGCGCGCCATTCAATTGAAGCTGGACCCACTGCCTGGCGTATTTACGCCAACAGAAGCCTTCGCCGCCATCCGCGCAGGTGCTCAGCATTTGAAACTCTTTCCCGCTGAAGTGGCTTCTCCGCAAACCGTCAAAGCGTGGCGCGCGGTTTTGCCAAAACACATTCAAGTTCATGCCGTGGGAGGGGTAACGCCCTCCAACATGGCGGAATGGCTGGCATGCGGAGTCTCGGGTTTCGGAATAGGCTCCAGCCTTTATAAGCAGGGCATGAGCATCAAAGCCGTTTCCGAATCTGCCGCGACTTTGGTCAAAGCCTGGAACCACGCAAAAGGACGATAAATGAAAGTTGCATTGGTGACAGGTGCAGGGTCTGGCATTGGCCGCGCCTGCGCCTTGGCTTTGGGTGAAGCAGGTTATGCTGTTGTTTTAACGGGGCGCGACGAAAGCAAGCTCAAAGATACAGTATCGCATATGAAGGGTGTAACCCTCTGCGTGTCGGCAGATGTGACCAATCCAGCATCAGTCAAAAATCTCTTTACAAAAACGCTCGAAAAATTCGGCCGCTTGGATGTGCTTTTTAACAATGCAGGCACCGGCGCACCGGGCACTGTGCTGCTGGAGGACCTGACGTTTGAGCAATGGTCAGCCGTGGTCAACACCAATCTCACGGGCCCCTTCCTCTGCACGCAGGAAGCCTTCAAGATCATGAAAGCGCAAACCCCAATGGGTGGCCGCATCATCAACAACGGTTCAATTTCAGCCCACGCACCACGACCAAACTCAGCGCCCTACACCGCGACCAAACACGCCATTTCAGGCCTCACCAAATCCACCGCTTTGGATGGCCGCAAATATGATATCGCCTGCGGCCAAATCGATATCGGCAATGCCGCATCTGCAATGACTGCGAATATGTCCGGCGGCGTGCCGCAAGCTGATGGCACGTTGAAACCCGAACCCACCATGGATGTAAACGAAATAGCCCGCGCTGTTGTGCATATGGCCAGCTTGCCATTGTCAGCCAACGTGTTGACGATGACCATCATGGCAACCAAGATGCCATTCGTCGGACGGGGTTGATGCTGTCCTCACCACGTTCGACCGTTATTCTGGTTTTCATCGCCTTTGGAGCAGTGGTCGGAAGCCACGTTGGCGCATTGCCGGTCATTGTAAAATCCGCAGGGGTTGACCCTGAATATTTTGGGCGCACGCAGTCTTTTGCAATGTTGGCTGCACTCTTCGCCGTGATGGCGGGTGGCATGCTGAGCCGTTACTACAGCCATCGCACTGTCATGCTCACAGCACTGCCGGTCAGCCTTGCTGTTTTGGTCTACGCTTTGACCGCAGGGTCACCAGCGGCATATCTTTTGTCCAATCTGCTGTTGGCGTCGTCACTTGCATTTCTCGATCTCAACATGAATGCTGAAGGGTCTGAGATCGAAGAGGAGCTTAAACGTCCCGTCTTCAACACCTATCATGCAGGTGTGTCTTTGGGCTTTGCGGCCTCCGCACTTGCGGCGAGTTATTTGAGTGTGAACGTCTCTGTCATGGTGCCAGCACTGGTTGCCACAGTCTTTGTGCTTTGGGCCTATTATGAGGTATGGCGCAATATTGCAGATCGCATTCCACACCGAAAGCCGGAGACACATTCAAAAACCGGATTGCCAAAATTGCGTTTGACTCTGATCGGCCTGACCATCGGTCTTAGCAATGCCGCAGAAATCACGGCAATGATCTGGGCAGGGCAGTTGCTGGCGGAACTGAAGCCAGAACTGCTGGCTTATTCCGGATTGGGCGCTGCATTTTTTGGGCTGTGTGGTGGGGCCATGCGGCTTTGGGGCGACCACCTGCGTCAGCGATTCGGCGATCTGCGCGTTGTCACGTCGGGGCTGGCGATGGCGACATTCGGGTTTGCTGTGATTGGATTGCAGCCGGGATTTGCAATTGCGGTGGCGGCCTTTGCCGCTGTTGGAGGCGGCCTTGGATTTGTATTTCCGTACCTGTTTGCCTTGGCGGGCAAACAAGCCGCCAGTCAACGCGCCGCTGCCATGGGTTTTGCATCAGCGATTTCCGGTGGTCCCCGCTTTGTTATACCTTGGCTGTTTGGATTGACAGCCACGTGGTACTCGATCAGCACCGTCTTTGCGCTTGCCGCCGTGTTGACACTTGCAACACTGTTGATGATTGCATTTGTCCTCGAACAAAAAAGGGCGCCAGCAATCGCTGACGCCCCGCTTGTTTAGGCTGCCTTCGAGTCAATGACCTTTGGCTTCGAACCTGCATTGATCGCGATCTGCCGGGGCTTCATGGCTTCGGGCACCTCACGGACCAATGAAATGTGCAACAGGCCGTTGTCCAAGTCAGCACCCTGCACAACCACATAGTCGGCCAGCTGGAAGCGGCGTTCAAAACCGCGTGCCGCAATGCCTTGGTGCAGGAACTCGGTCACAGCTTCAGGCCGAGCGTCTTTTTTACCGGTCACGGTCAATGAATTGCCTTTGGCTTCAATGGCAATTTCATGCTGCGCAAAACCGGCAACCGCCATGCTGATGCGATAAGCGTTCTCGCTCAAGCGCTCAATATTGTAGGGCGGGTAGGTTTGAGTTTCGACACTTTGTGCCTCGTCCAGAAGACGGAACAGGCGGTCAAAACCGATGCTGGAACGATAAAGGGGGGTATAGTCAAACATCATAACATTCTCCTCATAAGCAATGTTGGGTGACCCGCCGCGAGGGCCGGGTCTTTTGGTTTTACGGGCCCGATTGGCACCCGCAGCTTCCATGTAGGAAGCCAATTCTGCTCTTCAAGGGGTTGAAATGCCTCGAAACCGCCTCCAACATGAACCGAAAATGAACAAAGTCTTCCGGTAGCGTTCAACTTCGTCGGGCTAAATACTTTCCAACGATGGCCAATTTCGGTCGTCCAACAGTTTATCGATCGCGAGGAGCACTATCATGATCACCAAGACCCTTATCGCCGCTGCCGCCGTTTCAGCCATCGCTTTCGGCGCATCATCTGCGGCAAATGCAAAAGTCAATGTAGACCTTTATATCGGTGGCTTTGGCCCCGGTTACTACGAGCCATCATATCCCGTTTATGAAGAGCCACGTTACTATGATGATGAACCACGTTATGAGCATCGTCGCCCACGTTATGGCCATTCGCGTATTTCCTGCGATGATGGCAGCCAAGCCGTGCGTGATGTCGGCTTCCGCAAGGTGCGCCCCATTGATTGTGGCGGACGCAGCTACACCTACAAGGCGCGCCGTAAAGGCAACACCTTCATCGTGACGGTTTCGAGCCGCAGCGGCAACGTCATTTCCGTGCAGAATGCCTGGTAAGCAACCTGCCACAATGAGATCACAATTGAGCGGCGCGAAAGCGCCGTTCAGCATTTTTTGGCCATCATCACTGATTAAAATTTCGTAACTTCGTTGGGAGACGTTGAAATGAAATACGTTGCGTTGCTTGCATCCACAGTCCTTTTGTCTTTGTCTGCCGTGACGGCAGAAGCCAAGCACCGTTGGAATTACACAACATTTTCGCCGTGGGATAACGAAACCGTCATCTGGGAAGAGGATGAAGGTGACGTTGTCTATTATGAAGAAGACATCGAAGTCGAAGCCGAACGCTATTATCAGCAACGCCGCAAAAACATAAAGCGTGCGCAGGACGATGACGGCTGGTGGATCGAGGAAGAGGCCCGTGAAAAGTTTGAACAGCGCAAGAAAAAGCGCAAGGCACCAATCGTAAAAAAAGCTGCCGCCAAGCCAAAGGCTGTTGTGGCCAAGCCGAAAGGGATTGCCGTCGTAACACCAAAGCCGGTGATGAAACCGAAGCTGCAAGTGGCGAACTTGGATAATCCCGCTGTGACCGTGAGGCCGAAAGTGGTTGCTCCAGTGGCACCGAAAGGTAACAAGGTAACCGAAAAAACCATTGGCTGCACGGCGGGTGCCGCTGTGGTGACGGGTTATGGCTTTGCTGAAGTGAAACCAAAGGCCTGCACCGGGAAAACCTATGCCTATACCGCCGCCCGAGCCGGCAAAACCTATGAAATCCAGATGACCGCCGCTTCCGGCGAGATCGTTGACGTGAAAAAGGTGAATTGACGCGAAAGCGTTACAACTGAGCTTTTGATCTAGCCCCTCACACGCGGCTTACCACTACATCTTGTGAACATGTTCTTGCTTGACTCTTTCATTCTCATATGAGAGAACAAATAAAGAACAATCCGGAAAGCCCATTGTCATGCATACCCTTCTCTCACCCCGCAAGGGTGCGGCTGATGGCGGCTTGCCCGCTGCGGCCCAACTGCCAATGCTCCAGCGTCAGCCGGAGGAACAGTTGCACGCCAAAGCCCTGCTCGCGCGGCTGCAGGACCATATCGCCCGCATCGAGCGGACGCGCCACCAGCTCACGCCCCGCCAGGGCACCATGGACCGGATCGCCAAACCTCGCCGCCCCTGGAATTTTGGCCTGGAGGCTGTGGACGCCCATTTGCCGGAGCAAGGCCTCGCGCG
>JANOPL010000160.1:0-15161 GCA_031421835.1 Hyphomicrobiales bacterium
GTATTGCCTTCTCCCGCTTTTTGTGCGCGAGATGGTGGCCGAAGGCGGCTGCCGACATCGCAAGCGATGTCTAGAGGATGAGGGACTAATTGTTCAAAACTTCAACACCTTCACCTGCTTCACGTTCGGCAGTTTGTACACGGCATCCATGACGGATTGCGGCACGGCTGCGTCAACTTCAACCAAGCCAATCGCATCACCGCCCGCTGCAACACGGCCAAAGTGGAAGCAGGCGATGTTGATACCTGCATTACCCATAAGTGTCCCGATATTGCCGATGAAGCCCGGCCGGTCATTGTTCGTCACATACAGCATGTGCTTGCCGAAATCAGATTCAAGCTCAATGCCTTTGACTTGAATGATGCGCGGCTTGCCATCGGTGAAGACCGTGCCCGCAACGGAACGTTCATAGTCTGCGGTTTTGACGGTAAGACGCATGTAGGTTTCGTAGGCACCCCGACGTGTCTGTTTGACTTCATCTACTTTGATGCCGCGCTCTTTCGCAACAATGGGGGCCGACACCATATTGATCTGTCCCATTTGTGCGGCAAGCACACCTGCGAGTGCGGCTGAAGACAACGCCCGCGTATTCATTTCACCCACATCGCCTGCATATTCAATTACGATGCCGGTGATGGACGCATCTGTCAGCTGGCCAGCAAACGATCCCAGTTTCTCGGCGAGTGCCACAAATGGTTTCAAACGCGGCGCTTCCGTTGCAGAAATCGAAGGCATGTTGAGAGCGTTGGTCACGGCACCTGAAATCAGGAAGTCCGACATTTGCTCGGCCACTTGCAAGGCCACATTTTCCTGGGCTTCTGTTGACGATGCACCAAGATGTGGCGTTGCCACAACATTTTCGAGGCCAAACAGTTTGTGGGTGACGGCGGGTTCAACTTCGAAAACGTCCAGCGCTGCACCTGCCACATGCTTCGAGACCAGTGCGTCGTACAGTGCTTCTTCATCAACCAGACCACCACGCGCACAGTTGATGATGCGCACACCCTTTTTCATTTTTGAAATAGCAGCCGCCCCGATCACATTGCGGGTTCTATCGGTCAAAGGTGTGTGGAGCGTGATGAAATCGGACCGCGTCACGAGTTCCATGAGTTCCACTTTTTCAACACCGATTTGCAGAGCGCGTTCCGGCGAGAGGAAAGGATCAAACGCAATTACTTTCATTTTCAGTCCAATGGCGCGGTCTGCAACAATCGACCCGATGTTTCCACAGCCAATGATGCCAAGGGTCTTGTTATAAAGCTCAACACCCATGAAGCGGTTTTTCTCCCACTTGCCAGCGTGGGTTGAAGCATTGGCTTCCGGGATTTGGCGGGCCAGCGCCATCATCATCGCAATCGAATGCTCTGCCGTTGTAATGGCGTTGCCAAACGGTGTGTTCATGACAACGATGCCGCGCGACGAAGCTGCCGGAATATCAACGTTATCAACACCAATGCCAGCGCGGCCAATGACCTTCAACTTGGTTGCGGCTTCAATCAATTTCGGTGACACCTTGGTGGCCGAGCGGATGGCCAAACCATCGTACTGATGGATAACAGCCATCAGCGCGTCCTTGTCTTTGCCAAGGTCAGGCAGATAGTCGACCTCTACGCCGCGGTCGCGGAAAATTTGAACAGCAGTTTCAGAAAGCTTGTCGGATACGAGAACACGAATGGTCATTGAGAAACGTCCTTAAGAAGTGAGTAGCGAATTGCGAATAGTTCGATGGAATTTGCGTTTGGGTTCGACCCCTATTCGCCACTGCCTATTCGCTATTCGCTTTTTGATAAGCCCAGTCGAGCCACGGCATCAGTTTTTCAACATCAGCTGTTTCAACCGTGGCACCACACCAGATGCGAAGACCTGGTGGCGCGTCGCGGTAGCTGCCGATGTCGAGGGCAACGCCGTCTTTTTCCAACAGCTTGACCATTTTCTTTGGGATGTCGGCAGCACCATCCAGCGTCAAACACACGGATGTATTGGAACGCTGTGCAGGAATTTTCGCGAGATGATGCGCGAATTGACGAGACGTAATCCAGCGGTCAATCACCGCCGCATTGGCATCAGCCCGCGCGCGCAAACCTTTGAGGCCACCCACTTTTTGGGCCCACTCCAGTGCTAACACATAGTCTTCTACGCACAACATCGACGGCGTATTGATGGTTTCGCCTTCGAAAATTCCATCAATCAATTTGCCACCTGAAGTCAGACGAAAAATTTTCGGCATGGGCCAAGGTGGCGAATAACTTTCAAGCCGCGCCACCGCACGAGGGCTGAGAATGAGGACACCGTGGGCACCTTCGCCGCCCAGCACTTTTTGCCAGGAGAAGGTCACCACATCGAGTTTGGAAAAGTCCATGTCCTGCGCAAAGGCTGAAGACGTTGCATCGCAAATGCTGAGGCCTTCCCGATCCGCCGGGATCCAATCCGCATTTTCAACGCGCACTCCAGACGTGGTGCCATTCCAAGTGAAAATCACATCACGCGCAAAATCAGCTTGGTGCATGTCAGGCAAGTCACCATAATCAGCTGTGAATTGGCGAATGTCAGTCAGCTTCAATTGCTTGACGGCGTCAGTCACCCAACCCTCGCCAAAACTTTCCCATGCGAAAATGTCAAGCCCGCGCGGGCCCAGAAGCGACCACATCGCCATTTCGAAAGCACCCGTATCCGATGCCGGAACGATGCCGATTTTATAGTCAGCTGGAACCTCCAGCACCTCACGGGTCAGGTCGATGGCGCGTTTCAACCGCACCTTACCCTCAGCCGAACGGTGGCTGCGACCCGTCAATGCATTTTGAAGAAGAGAGGCGGTCCACCCCGGAAACTTGGCACAGGGGCCAGACGAAAATTGTGCGTTAGCCGGACGCATCGCCGGTTGAATATCTGTCATGTTTTGCTCCATCCTTACAGATGGGTAGACTCTCGTTGGGGAGAGCTAGCCCGAAGTCGCTCTTGGCTCAAACTCCGTCGCAAAGCAAGACAAAACTCATCACATAAAAAACGCGCCCTTAACTTTCGTCAAAGGCGCGTCTTGCAGAAGGACCACGCGCGATTGCGGGCCCTGATGGCTATAAGAATTTAGAACTTCACACGCAGACCTACGGTGGCCTGATGTTCCATGGTATCGGAACCAGACGTCATGATGTCGCGGAAACGATAACCCACATCAACCGCAAGGTTGCTCGTCAAATCGACCGCAACACCCGCTGCCAAACCAAGAGCCAGACCGTCTCTGTCAGTTGTGCCCGTGCCGTTGACCCAGCCGTAACCTACGCCTGCACCGACATAAGGTGTGAACATCGTGTCATTGGCAAAGTCGAGATAGGCATTGCCCAGCAACGTTGTCGTGGAAATTTCAGCCCCGGGAGCAATTTGATAGTCGCCTGTGAAATCTCCCGTCACGTCCATGCGGAACATGTCGTTGAACTGATAACCAATACCACCACCTGCAACGAAGGCGTCATCATCGGCACCACCATTCCACTCCAGAAACGACCAGCCCACATCGCCACGAACGTAAAGTCCACTTGTCGTAGTTTCAACATCTGTTGGAACATCAGGCGCAATGTCGGCCGCCTGTGCGGAGATCGCCATCGGTACCGCAACAACACCAACCAACAAAAGAGTTTTCAAATATGACATGACGCAAACCTCACTTCTATAATTTCCAAGTCTAAATTTCCAAGTCTCAATTTCCAAGTCCCGCTTGGGGATGAGAACGTTATGACCTCCAGATTTGTTCCCGCGCGGGCCGGAAAAGGGCAGCAATGTGTCAGGTTAAAGACGTGTCTTTTGCGCAACAGTGTTTTGTATGGGTCACGAACAGGTGATTCACCAGTTCTTGACCATGCCACAATATTGGCGGCAAATGAGGCAGGGCGACGGAGAGACGATGACGATCATCAGACTGACGATGCTTGCAGTGTTGCTCAGCACATCCGTGGCTTCAGCGGGCTGTGAAGATTCGAAAGCGTTTTTCGCAAATGAAAAACCGCTTCCACAAAAAGCCGATCAGGAAATTGAGGTGGAAGTGCAGGAAAGCCATGAAGGTGGCGCTTACTTCATTTATCTGGGTACCAACAAAACACCCCAACGCATCATTCGCATGGATTTTGGTTTAACGGGACGCCTGTTGACCAAACTGACAATTGGTGCGCCCAACGACATCATGATCAGTGTCACGAAACAAAGCTACAACGTGCCATTTACCGAACCCGGCAGCATGACTGTGCGTGAAGAAACCGACTTCTATTTTTTCTGTGACGGCAAACTCGTGGATGAGCCCACTGCAGATCCGGCGAGTGACTATGCCAAAGCAGCAAAGCAAGCCGCAGAAATATTTATAACGTCACCTGAAATAGCAACGCAGATGAAAGCGACAAAAATTATGCCGCTGACTTTGAAATAACCACGCACAGTTCATCAACGATTTCATTGACCATGGTTGCATCATCACCCTCAGCCATGACACGGATCAAAGGTTCAGTGCCCGAAGGACGAATGACCAGACGGCCTTGGTGGCCCAGCCGTTTTTCAGCATTGGCAATTGACGCAACAACTTTCAGATCTTCCAGTGGCTTGCCACCGGCAAAGCGCACGTTCTTCAAAACCTGCGGCAACGGCTCAAACAAATCACAGACTTCGCTCACGGGCTTTCCTTGGCCGACAACCTCCGAAAGCACTTGCAACGCCGCCAGCAATCCATCGCCCGTCGTTGCGTAATCAGACATGACAATATGTCCGGATTGTTCACCCCCCACATTGAAACCGTGCGCGCGCATGTGTTCCACCACATAACGATCACCCACTTTTGTGCGTGCAAGGCTTAAACCCTTTGATTGCATGAAGCGTTCGAGTCCAAGATTTGACATGACGGTTGAAACCAAGCCGCCACCTTTGAGTGCGCCCCGTTGCGCCCAGCTTGTGGCAATCAGCGCCATGATCTGGTCGCCATCAATGACGCTGCCTTTTTCATCGCAAATGATCACACGATCAGCATCACCATCCAGGGCAATGCCAATATCAGCGCGCACCTCACGCACCCGTTCGCACATGGCCTGTGGTGCGGTGGAACCAACTTTATCGTTGATGTTGGTACCATTGGGTTCATCGCCAATGACAACGATTTCAGCACCCAATTCCCACAGGGCAGTGTTAGCGGTTTTGTAAGCAGCGCCGTTTGCAGTGTCGATGACGATGCGCAAGCCATCAAGATTGCTTTCACCGGGATATGTGCGTTTGGCAAATTCGATGTAGCGTGCCCCGGCATCGTCAATGCGCTTGGCCCGGCCAATGTCAGATGACGCCGCAAGCGAGCTGCTGGATGGCGCGTCAATCAGCGCTTCAATTTTGAGTTCTTGTTCGTCTGAAAGTTTGTAGCCGTCGGGTCCAAAAATCTTGATGCCGTTATCATGGTAAGGATTGTGGGAGGCTGAAATCATCACGCCCAAGTCAGCCCGCATCGAGCGCGTCAACATGGCGACGGCAGGCGTGGGCACCGGGCCCAACAGAAACACATCCATGCCCGAGGCCAACAAACCCGCCGTCAAAGCCTGTTCGATCATATAACCGGAAAGACGCGTATCCTTGCCGATCACGACCCGATGACGATGGCCGCCCCGGCGGTGCAGTTGCCCCGCTGCCATGCCAATGCGCATCACCACATCGGGTGTCATGCTGCCTGCATTGGCGCGACCACGCACGCCATCGGTACCGAAATATTTACGAGTCATTAACTTTCCCAATCGTCCCAGCGTCCCATCTGCGACACTAGCACAGATTAGAAGTCAACTGAATCAGGATCGCCAGACGCGGTAAACATTTTCAAACTGTGCACCGTGGCCTTCACATCATGCACCCGCAAGATATGGGCCCCCTGCTGGGCCGCCTGCAACGCCCCGCCGACGGAACCGTGTACGCGCTCAATTGCAGCTTTCTCACCCGTTACAGCGCCAATAAAGCCTTTGCGGGAAAGCCCCACCAGAACCGGCACACCCAGACCGTGAAACAACGACAAGCCTGCCATTAACTCCAAATTCTGTTTGTAGGATTTCCCAAAACCAATACCGGGGTCAACACAGATATGAGAACGGCCAATGCCCGCAGCTTCAGCCTTGGCTACACTGGCAGCCAACCCATCATAAACATCCAGCAATACATCATCATAACGCGGGTTGAGCTGCATGGTCTTGGGTTCGCCCTGAGCATGCATGAGGATGACGGGGACTTGCGCTTCAGCAACCGTGGCAGCGCTCGTGTCATCAAATCCCAGCGCCGAGACATCATTGATCATCCGCGCACCCGCTTGCAACGCCGCCGCCATCACAGCGGCCTTGCGGGTGTCGGCCGAGACAAATTGGGTGGTGGAAAGTCCTTTGATGACGCCTGCAATACGCGCAATTTCGTCTTCGACAGTGACAGTGTCTGAACCCGGTCTTGTCGACTCACCCCCGACATCGAGAATCACTGCGCCCTCGCTGGCAAGCCCTAAACCATGCGCAATGCCTGCCGCGGCATCTGCCAGTCGCCCGCCATCAGAAAACGAGTCTGGCGTCACATTGACGATACCCATCACCTGCGTGGCGTCCATGGTGACACCACCAAAGGAAGGACGCGGCCTCGTAATGTTTTCGATTTCTACGAGGTCTGACAGATCGGAATAAGTCTCGATCATCCGATCCGCACCACGTTGGATAACTTCAATGTGGGTGAAACCAATGTGGGGCATGCCACCCAAAGCCCCAGCTTTGCCCGTAGCAATCATTTCACGCGCGTCACGGCCGAAGACAAGAGAAAGAGGGCGGTAGTAAGTGGTCATGGTGGTGTTCGACGTCCCTCACCTGCTTCGCTTTGCTCAGCGTCCTCTCCCGCTTGCGGGAGAGGTGATTTTGTTACGTTCACTTCTCCCGCTTGCGGGAGAGGCGTCAGCACAAAGTGCTGACGGTGAGGGGAAGAGAACTCAAGTCGTCTGCGGTTCCAAGCCACTGGCTTTTCCACGCTTGGCACCGGCGCGGGGCACGGATGGCGTACCCTTGTCAGCTTTCTTTTCGGGCTTGTCATCGCGGTTCAGGGTTTCGCCACGCACCAGCTTTGCCACGTCTTCACCCGACAGGGTTTCAAATTCCAGCAAGGCCTTTGCAATAATGTGCAAGTGATCGCGCTTCTTTTTCAATATCGATTTCGCTGTCACTTCACCGGCGACCACCAGGCGGCGTACTTCCTCGTCGATGATTTGCGCAGTGCTTTCAGACACGTTCTTGCTCTGCGTGACACTGTGGCCCAGGAACACTTCCTGTTCGTTGGCCGAATAACGCACGCGGCCAAGCTTCTCGGACATGCCCCATTCCGTCACCATGGCGCGACCCAGTTGAGTGGCCATTTGAATGTCACCCATGGCACCGTTGGTCACGTTCTTTTCACCACCCAGAATGAGCTCGGCTTCACGGCCACCAAACAACACGGCCATGCGGGCCTCACACCATTCACGCGTACGCGAATGACGGTCGCCATCCGGCAGGTTCATGGTCACGCCAAGCGCACGTCCGCGCGGTATGATGGTCACCTTGTGCAAGGGGTCATACTTAACGTTGATGCCTACAAGCGCATGGCCTGCTTCATGATAGGCGGTGTTGCGGCGTTCGTCCTCCGACATCACCATCGAGCGGCGTTCAGCCCCCATCATGACTTTGTCTTTGGCGTCTTCAAACTCGCTTTGCGTGATGATGCGCTTGTTGCGGCGAGCGGCGAGAAGTGCCGCTTCGTTGCACAAGTTGGCCAGATCAGCGCCGGAGAATCCGGGCGTGCCACGGGCAATCACCTTTGGCTCAATGTCGGGGGCCAATGGCTTGTCCTTCATGTGCACTTTCAGAATCTGCTCGCGTCCCTTCACATCCGGATTGCCGACCGTGATCTGGCGGTCAAAACGGCCAGGACGCAGCAAAGCAGGGTCCAACACGTCGGGGCGGTTGGTCGCAGCAACAATGATGACGCCCTCATTGGCCTCAAAACCATCCATCTCCACCAGCAACTGATTGAGGGTCTGCTCGCGCTCGTCGTTACCGCCGCCAAGGCCCGCACCACGGTGGCGACCAACAGCGTCAATTTCATCGATGAACACAATGCATGGCGCATTCTTTTTCGCCTGCTCGAACATGTCGCGCACGCGGGACGCGCCAACACCCACGAACATTTCTACAAAGTCAGAACCGGATATCGTGAAGAAAGGCACGTTGGCTTCGCCAGCAATGGCACGGGCCAAAAGCGTTTTACCCGTACCAGGAGGACCAACCAACAAGGCGCCACGCGGAATTTTTCCGCCAAGGCGTTGGAACTTGTGCGGATCTTTCAAGAAGTCGACAATCTCAACAACGTCTTCTTTCGCTTCATCCACACCAGCAACATCGGCAAAAGTAACCTTGCCCTGTTTTTCGGTCAGCAACTTGGCCTTTGATTTGCCAAAGCCCATGGCCTTGCCAGCGCCGCCCTGCATTTGCCGCATGACAAAGAACCACACGCCGACGATCAACAGCATTGGCAACCAATAGATCAGCATGGTTTGCAGGAAAGAATCTGACTGAGCAGCCTGAAATTCAAAATTAATTCCCTTGTCGCGAAACAGCTTTTGATCTTCCTCAGAAGGCAAGCCGACAGAGGTTACAGGTTTGCCGCCCGAGAGCTCACCCTGAATTTGGCCAGTCGCCGGCGCATACGTGAAGCTTTTGACGCGGCCTGCATTTACCTCTTTGAGGAACTCGGAATAGGTAATCTCATTTGACGGTTTGCTGAGCATGCTCTGGCCCTGGAACAAGCTGAACAGCGCAAACAACAACAAGCCGATAACAATCCAAACTGCAAAGCCACGAAACTGATTCACGTCAAACCTCTATCATTCTGGCTGCAACGCAGCCCGGGGTGCATCCGTTTCCGGACCGTTGTTAACATAAGGATGCCAACATACAATTCCAAGAAACTTTCAACCAATCATACGAAACTACAAGCTGAATCGTTCACAAAGTATGGCTGAAATATCAAGACGCGCGCTTTTTACGGCTGAAACCACTTTTCCATCGGCCAATTTGACGGCAGGCAAGGCTGAAAATGCCAGCGCTGGCACATCTTTGAAGCGCTTAACCAGGGCAGGCTGCCCAATAGGCCCCACCAAACTGCCGGGCGGAGCTGACACATCGAACCTGCCGTCAAACACAACGCGGCCAGCGTCCGGCACCACAACCCAACGGTCGCGAATCCGCCCCGGCTCCCGCATCACCTCGATCACATGTTGGCGCGCATTGACGATTGCCCCATTCAAGCTGCGCCGCCCCACGGCACCGCGCTGCACCCAGGATGCAAGTAACTCAAGTCCCGCTGCATCTGGCAGCGTTCCGTTCCCGGCGGCTTGGGTTGCATGCGACAATACCTCCTGCCGCAAGTCTTCCTGTTCCGATTGAAAGGCGTTGCGCGTCAAACGCACCACGCCATAGGCATCAACATGCAGGTGCAATGTCATCCATGCCTTGGCAAGCCGTTGTTGCGTGCGCACCAGATGTTGCGAAGCCGTTGCCACTGCATTCCACTTTTCAATGGGTGCACCTGCAAGCGCTTGTCGCACCCGCACCCGTTCGAATTTTGGATTGTCATTGCTGGGGTCATCGAGCCATGCTTCTCCTAGGTCTTTGAGATAGGTTTGTAACGCCTCGCGCCGCGTCGATAACAAAGGCCTCAGCAATCTCACGCCCAGCCATTCATTTTCAGGCCAAATGCCAGCAAGGCTTTTGAAACTGTCAGTGCGCTGTTGGCGCATGACCACAGTTTCCGCCTGGTCGTCAGCGGTATGACCTGTCATCAAAATCGGTACAGCATGGCTGCGGCACCACTGCGTCAGTAAATCATAACGCATCTTTCGCGCCTTGGCCTGAATGCCGGTAGCCGGTTTTTCGCCAACCCACGCAAGTGTTTCATGCGGCACCTGCAATGCGGCGCACCATTGCCTCACCTGCTCGGCTTCCATATCACTGCCGTTGCGCAAGCCATGGTCGACCGTCAGGGCAAACAGTTCCCTTGGACCCCGCAATGTGCGCGACCACTGTGCCAACAAATGTAGCAACGCCATGGAATCAGACCCGCCTGAAACGGCAACGGCCACACGCGGCAAGCCGGTGAGGCCGTCAAACAAGCCGCTTAAGGCAATTGGTGGTTCAGCAACCCGCACGCTTGAATTCAGCTTGCGCCCGCTTTTTGGCTTCGACAGCGCGCGGAAATTCTGTACCCACTGAACCTAAAGCCGCACAGGCTTGTTCCTGCTGGTCCATTTTGCGCAAGCTGAGGCCGAGCTTCAGCAGGCTGTCAGGAGCGCGGCGGCTTTTTGGATAGGTCTTGTAGGCGTTCAAGAAATTGCGGGCCGCTTCCTGATAGTTGGCCTGCGCATAAAATGTTTCGCCCAATTGATATTGTGCACTGCCAGCCAAGCTGTGATCCGGATACTTCTCGAGAAACTGACGGAACCCGGCTTCAGCCTCGCCAAACTGGCGGCGCAGCAGGGTTTCATAATTTTTCTCGTAAAGCGCTTCCGGCGTGTCAACAGCTGGCGTCAATGAGACTTGTTCAACGCCGTCAGTGGGCGTTGTTCTTTCAGCTACTGCATTTTGGGTTGGCGCTTCACCGATGGCCTCTTCGCCCGGCACCACAACCTGGCCACCGTTTCCTGCGGCATTATTGACGCCACTGCCCAACTGTGTGGGTGCAGGTGCCATTTGATCGGTGGTTTCAATGCTTTCGCCACCGACGATCATGGCCTGCTTTTTGGGCTGGGCAACGACTGCTGGTGGATCTTCGATTGTTTCAACGCCCTGATCAGACTCGGCAGCCAAATCAGTGATGGTCTTCAATTTTGGCTTTGCTTCAATTGCACCCTGCTGCTGGCCCGTTGCCAACTGCCTTTGCAACTGTTGCATGGAGTTGTTTAATTCCTCCATCTGTCCGGTCAAATCGCGCAAACGATTTTCGATATTCAAAATGCGCGTCGCAATATCCTGGGCGGCCACAGGCATGGACACGAAGCTGAGCAGCAAGGCTGCGAAAGTGGCAGATTTAAACATTTCAGTTATCCCGTTGGGAGCAGTCTTAAACGTCGATATGACAAACAATGGCGGAGGAATTGCGGCCCAATCGCGACACAACCAAGAACGCCCAAAACCTGTTGCAGGGCTGCAACAGGTTTTGCACCATGTGTTTAGCCAGCGCCGCCGGTGATCACCGTCACGCTGCGGCGGTTCTGTGACCAGCACTCCTCAGCATCACAGGATTGTGCCGGACGTTCCTTGCCGTAGGCAATCGATGAAACGCGGCTGGATTTGACACCTTGGCTGATCAAATAATTGCGGGTGGCCGTGGCACGGCGCGCCGACAGTGAAATATTGTACTCACGCGTGCCGCGTTCGTCGGCATGGCCTTCGACCTGTATGGTCACGTCCGGATATTGACTGAGCCATTGGGCTTGACGCGACAGAATTTCACGGCCTTCTGGGGTCAGCGTGGTCTGGTCAACAAGGAAATAAACCCGGTCGCCCACGTTGGTTTCAAAATCTGCCTGCGAGCCTGGCGATGCCCCGCCATTGCCTGCGTCAAGACCACCACCGCCGATTCCGGCATCCAAATCTGGTGTATTTTTTTTCGAACAGGCCGCAAGGGCCAGAAAGCAGCTCATCAGGGCTGCCGTCCTGAAACCCGCTGAACGCATCATCATCAATCCCACTCCTTCAATCAGCCCTGCACCCGCCCCAGCTCAAAGCTTCGAGTACGATTCGCGCTGTCATTTATTCGCGTTACACAAAATGCCCCCAAGTGCCAAGCATGGGGGCTGATTTCACACACAAGTCGTGCGGACGCGTAACGACGAAGCCGTTAGCTCGTCTGCGCGCCGGAGGTGATAACCGTCACACCACGGCGATTTTGTGACCAACATTCTTCCGCGTCACAAGATTGCGCCGGACGTTCTTTGCCATAGGCAATTGACGACACGCGTTTGGCTGAAATACCCTGCGAAATCAAGAAATTGCGAACATTTGTGGCACGGCGGGCACTCAGCGAAATATTATACTCGCGTGTACCCCGTTCGTCGGCATGGCCTTCGATTTGTACCGCAACATCGGAATATTCCTTCAGCCACGCCGCTTGTTTCAGCAATCCGGCCTTGCCCTCGTCGGTCAAAACAGTGGAATCAGCTTCAAAAAACACGCGGTCACCCACGTTGGCGGCGAAGTCTTCTTCAGAGCCCGGAACCTGCGCGGCAGAACCCGCCAACTGGTCACCAGGGCCAGCGGCCAAACCTTCGGAGCCAAGGCTGGCTGTATTTTTTTTCGAACACGCGGCAAGCGACAACGCGCAAGCCAAGGCAAAAGCAACTTTAAAACCAGACGATTGAATATTCATCATGCGGAAATCCACCTATCAATAAAACCCGAGCCCCCCGGCCCGTTATTAACAATGCATTTGCCCTAACGATCTTAAAATCGGGTTTGGGAAAGTGGTGAATGAGGGGTTAACACTGTTCAAGAGCCTCAAAAGCGCAGCATTTCAATGTCCTTTGGCGCTTTCAGCAACTTGTCGTTCGTCAGAAATGCGGTGCAACTACTTTGCATGGCCGAGGCCATGTGAATGGCGTCTGGGGTTTTCAGGTTGAGTTGAGCGCGGAAGAGACTGGCGCGCACGTAGGTTTCGCGTGTTGTGGGGACCAGTTCAAAGGCACCGCTGTCTTCAATGAATTGACGGTAAAGCGCCAGAAGACTCGTGTTGTTGGCGCGAAAAGCTGGAACCAGAACTTCGCAGAGTGTCAATTCGCTGGTGCAGATGGTGCTCTCTCTGTTCGAAATGCTGTCGCGTATCTCGTTCAAGTCTTGCGCGAGTGAAGCAAAGCCTTCCATCAGATAAATGAAAACATGAGTGTCGAAATAAACCCGTTTATCCCGAAGCTTGTCTCTCAGTCCCACGACGCCCGTTCCCGCGCAATAAAATCAGCAGCATCTTCGGGCGATTGGAACAGCCCCTTGCCAGCTCCAATCCACTTCGAAATATCCACACCGCTTGTTAGCTTTGATGTTGAGATCTTTTTCCGGGTCACCACGTCCAAGGGCTTCAAAACGATGGAGCCATTCGCAACAACCACGTCGAACATATCACCCGTATGAGCCGCGATTTGTTCGCGCACAGACGCTGGAATTGTGACCTGGCCTTTTTCTTTCAGTTTGACGCGCGACATGACAACTCCAACACTACGAAAGTACGACTTTCACACTAGTTGAATTTCCCCACCTGTCAATTCAACTTCGGCGACCAGGCTGGATCGCTTGCAAAGCCTGGTGTGGCCACGGGTTGTTCGTTGTAGCCTGTGACATCGACTGAATAGAGACGCGAACCGCCATTCTCGCCGCCACCTTCGCGGAAGAACATGATGACGCGTGAGTTGGGTGCCCATGTCGGGCCTTCGTTGTGGAAGCCTTCCGTGAGGATGCGCTCGCCTGAACCATCAGGCTTCATCACGCCCACTGAAAATTTGCCGCCTGCACTTTTGGTGAAAGCAATCCATTTGCCATCCGGCGACCAGACCGGAGTGGAGTAGCGCCCTTTGCCGAAGCTGATGCGGTTTTGCCCGCCGCCACCAGCATCCATCAAATAAATCTGCTGCGCACCGCCACGATCAGATTCAAACACAATCTGGCTGCCATCGGGCGAATAAGAAGGTGCCGTGTTAATCGCCGCCACATCGGTGACCTGACGCAATTGGCGCGACTGCAAGTTCATTTCGAAAATGTTGGAATTGGTGCCGTCGTCACTTTGCAACGACATGATGATCTTGTTGCCATCAGGCGAATAGCGCGGGGCAAAACTCATCGTCGGGAAATCACCGACGATTTCCTTTTGATTGGTATCGATGTTGTAAACATAAACCCGCGGCACACCGGTGCCGAATGACATGAATGTCACTTCATTCGAAGTTGGCGAGAAACGCGGCGTCAACAACAGATCGCCACTGACCGGCAAAGTGCGTGGATTGAAGCCGTCCTGATCCATGATCGCCAACTTCTTGATACGCTTTTTCTTGTCTCCGGTTTCATCAATGAACACAATGCGGGTGTCAAAATAACCATCAAAGCCCGTCAGTTCCTGATAGATTTGGTCGGACACGCGGTGCGCCAAACGTCGTGCCAGTTTCGGCGACGCGGCGAGGCTTTGGCTGGCCAAAAGCTGGCCGGAGTTGATGTCATAGAGTTTGAACGTCACCCGGATCTTGCCACCCTCATTGACAACCGAACCCGCCACCAATGCGCGGACTTTGATGCCCCGCCAGGCGTCAAAGGCCGGTTCAGCATCAAGGCTTGAAATTTGTTCGGGGTAATTCTCAGGCGGTACAGGAGCGAAGTAACCCGAGCGGCCAAGGTTATTGGCGATAACGCCTGAAATGGTTGCGGCCTCGTCATCGGCACCGCTTGAGAGGAACGGTGCAATGGCAACCGGCACCGGGTCAATCCGGCCATCCTGATTGATGCCTTTCAATTGCGCCTGGGCGTAGACTGGAAATACGACCAACAATGCGATCATCAAAAAAGCTGAAACAAATCTCGACCGCATTGCCACTTGACCTTCCAATATCTCCCTGACCCAACTGCCGTCATCCCCGCGAAGGCGGGGATCCAGCTTTGACACGACGCATGCCTTAAAGCTGGATTCCCGCCTTCGCGGGAATGACGAGTGGTTGGGTGAAGCGAATAAAATCATTTCAGTAACTTCCATCTCTAGCGTGGCGCAAATGTCCACTCAATTTCTTTCCACAGGTCATAGCGTTCAACCGGCAGCCAATCAAAGGGGGAACAGGCCATGACAGCCGCAATCGCCGCCTGCTGTGCCACACCGCCGCCATTGCCACCAATGATAGCCGGTTGATCGACAACCTTGCCCTGCTTGGTCATGCTCCATTTCAAGTCGACAGTTTCCTTGGACTCGCGCACCGATGGCGGCACATCCCAACATTCGCTGAAACGCTGGCGCAGGCCATCAATAATAGTCGCTGACATCGCTTCATCGTTGCCTTGTATATCTTGTTCGGCTTTTTCCGGCGTACCGGACTCGTCTTTTTTCTCGACCGGAGCCGAAGATTCATCGGTTTC
>JANOPL010000161.1:0-8271 GCA_031421835.1 Hyphomicrobiales bacterium
GTTGACGCCCATGTTCAGCCGACCTGACACGCCGCGCGACCGCGCTATAACTTTCGACGCATCGAACGTGATGTCCTTGGCCGATAGCCCATAATTTTCGGCGTGCTTCATGTAGTGATAAATCTCAGCCGAGCGCAGCAGTGCCTTGGTGGGAATGCAGCCCCAGTTCAAACAAATGCCCCCCAAGTGTTCGCGCTCGATGATGGCGGTTTTGAAACCGAGTTGCGCCGCGCGGATGGCGGTCACGTAACCACCGGGGCCAGCGCCAATAATGAGAACGTCGAAATTGTTGTCGGCCATGTTTGTCTCCTTGGCGCACCCTTCGAGGCTGCTGCGCAGCACCTCAGGGTGAGGTTGTTACAATGACACATCCTTTCCCTCATCCTGAGGTGCGAGCCCTTGCGAGCCTCGAAGGATGCGCTACGATTAAATCTCCAATATCCCCTTCACCACCGGCACCAAGGCCTCGCCCAGCTTCCGCGTTTCCGCCGCCGTCATATGTCCACCATCTGTCGGGTCAGTTTTAGCAATCGATCCTGCATCGAAAAAGTGCACACCCTGCTCCTCAGCCACGCGCTTGTAATGCTTGGCGAAGAGTTTGGATTCCTCCAGCGCGTGGCCCCACAATTCGTTAAACCACGGGTCGGCGGTTTTGCACAAAGCGGGTGGCGACATGATGAGGATGTCCGGCACTTTGTAATCTGGCAGAAAATCAAAATGCTTAACCTGCTTAATCAAGCGCTCCATGCCCATTGACGCATCAAACGCAGTGCAGCGGTTGGCGTATTTGATGTCGTTGGTGCCCAGCATGATGATGACAAGATCAAGCGGCTGATGCGTGGTGAGTAACATGGGCAAAGCGATGGAACCATTGCGCTCAGCTTCGCAAGTGGGATCAGGGAACACAGTCGTCCGCCCATTCATGCCTTCTTCGATGACGCGAGTGTTTTTGAGGCCAGCGGCGAGAGCGTTGGGCCAGCGGTTTACAAAAGCATGGCGCTTGAAAGTGCCAGCTTCAAATCCCCAAGTGAGACTGTCACCGAATGCGAGGATGGATTTCATTGTGTTACCTCGATGAATCCGCAATCAAACAAGAATCCCAATTCAATTGGAATGCTGAGACATATCCGGTCTGTCCCTATCTGGCTCATAAGAATTCGAGCTGCACTCAACACGAAACTTGCAAAGCCAATCCACATGACAACGTAATGCCAATTCTGTCTTGGCTTTCTTGACCAGCAAACCGCAGCGCCAATTAGAAGGATGTAAGTCACACCAACATCAACCCCGGTTCTTCCAAATAGCTCTTGATCGCATTAATAAATTCCGCACCCAACGCACCATCGATGCAGCGATGATCCGTGGACAGAGTAATTGTCATCTGCTGTTCAATCTTGATTTCGTTTCCGCGCACCACTGGGCGGCGTTCGCCAGAGCCGATAGCGAGAATTGAGGCGTGGGGTGGATTCACGATCGCTTGGAAGTTTTTGACGTTCATCATGCCCATATTGGAAATAGCAGCACTGCCACCGTTGTATTCTTCGGGCTTCAGTTTGCGGTCTCTTGCGCGTTTGGCGTAATCTTTCATCTCGGACGAAATCTGGGCGAGGCCCTTGGTTTCGGCTTTCCGTACAATCGGTGTGATCAAGCCGCCGGGGATGGTGACAGCGATGCCGATGTCGGCGTGTTTGTGTTTGACCATGGCCGATTCAGTCCAAGACACATTGGCGTCCGGCACTTTGATCATCGCCATGGCCATGGCCTTGATGATGAAATCATTGACCGAGATTTTCCAGGTTGGCAGGCCTTCCTTGTTTTTTGGCGCAGTGCCGTTCAAGCGTTCACGCATGTCCAATAAAGTGTCCAGTGACACATCCACTGAGACATAGAAATGTGGAATGGTTTGTTTGGACTCTGTCAGGCGGCGGGCAATGACCTTGCGCATGCCGTCGTGGGGCACGAGTTCGTAGGATCCCTCGGCGAAGTTTTTGAGGACTGATGCGTCGGACGGCGGAGCAGCGAATGCGGTTACTGGTGCGGCACTCGGCGCAGCTGCGCCGGGCTTGGCGTTCTCAACGTCCTTCGACACGATGCGGCCATGGGGGCCGGTGCCTTTAAGGTTTGAGAGGTTGATGCCTTTTTCTTTGGCCAAGCGCTTGGCGAGGGGGGAGGCGAAAACTCTTATCCCCTCACTGGCGCGTGGCGCGCCTGTCTCTCCCGCAGGCGGGAGAGATAAAACGGGGGGCTTCACCTCACCCGCTTGCGGGAGAGGAGTCTTCGGCGCAGCCGGAGACGGTGAGGGGCTGTCCCCCGCTTTCTCACCATCAGCCAAAATCGTGGCCAGCAGGGTGTTCACCAACACGTCATCAGTTCCCTCAGCAATCAAAATCTTGCCGAGTGTTCCTTCATCCACGGCTTCGATTTCCATCGTCGCCTTGTCGGTTTCGATTTCGGCCAGCACATCGCCGGATTTGACCTTGTCGCCTTCCTTCTTCAGCCATTTGGCAAGCTTGCCCTTCTCCATGGTGGGCGAAAGAGCTGGCATCAGAACGGTGGCGGCCATGGTGGTGTTCCCGAATTACTTGTTGGACAATACTGATGATTGCGCGGCGGCCTTGTTCAGGTCTTCCGTCAGAATTTTGCGGATGGTCGCAAGGTTTTCTGCCGTGGTGCCGTGGCCCATTTCTTCCATCGAGGAAGCAACCTGCTGCGCCATTCCTGAAAGCACGTGCCCCCACACGTCAGGCTTTCCAAACGCCATCGAATGCAGTGACAAGCTGAGGTGGCCGTTTGATATCCATGCACGGGCAATTTCTCCAGCACCCGCATCATGAAAAACTTCATGGGGCGGCTGCAATTGATGCGGGTGAATGTCCTTGGAGTGATCGTGGTGGTGATGATCGTGTCCGTGGTCTTGCTTTTTAGACATAGAGTACTCCTTTAACGGCTGCGATAACATCATCGACATTCGGCAGCGCTAGTTTTTCGAGATTGGCGGCGTAGGGCATGGGCACGTCTTTGCCGGCCACACGGGCAACGGGTGCGTCCAGATAATCAAATGCATGCGTCATGATTTCGGCAGCGAGTTCTGAGGTGACGGAGAAGCGCGGATAGCCCTCCTCCACACAGACGCAACGATTGGTCTTCCGTACGCTGACGAGTACGGTTTCCAAGTCGAGCGGACGAATGGTGCGGAGATCGATGATCTCACATTCTATGCCTTCTGCGGCCAGCTTGTCGGCAGCGGCGTGCGCATAGGTCATGCCGATTGAGAACGACACGATGGTGACGTGATGACCGACACGGGCGACGCGGGCCTTGCCGATGGGAACAACCCAATCTTCCAGTTTCGGTACATCAAACGTCTTGCCGTAGAGGATTTCATTTTCGAGGAAAATGATCGGGTTGGGATCGCGGATCGCGGCTTTCATCAGGCCCTTCGCGTCTGATGCCGAATAAGGCGAGATGACCTTGAGGCCAGGGATTTGCGAATACCATGCGGTGTAGTCTTGGCTGTGTTGTGCACCCACGCGGGCTGCAGCACCATTGGGGCCACGGAACACAATCTGGCAGCCCATTTGCCCGCCCGACATGTACAAAGTTTTCGCAGCGGAGTTGATGATTTGGTCGATTGCCTGCATGGAGAAGTTGAAGGTCATAAATTCGACGATGGGCTTCAAACCCGCAAAGCCCGCACCCACGGCGATACCCGTAAAACCGTGCTCGGTAATCGGCGTATCAATGACGCGCTTCTCGCCAAATTCTTCCAGCATGCCTTGTGAGATCTTATAGGCGCCCTGGTATTGGCCCACTTCTTCGCCCATCAGGAACACATCAGGGTCTGCACGCATTTCCTCGGACATGGCAGCGCGGAGTGCTTCACGGACGGTCATGGCTACCATCTCGGTGCCTTCGGGGATATCGGGGTCGCGGAGTTCGGGGCCCTTCGAGGGCGGCTGCGCCGCCACCTCAGGGTGAGGGACATTTTTTACAACCTCATCCTGAGGAGCCCGCGAAGCGGGCGTCTCGAAGGATGCGCTTGCAGTTCCAATCACCGCAATCGGCGTATTGACTTTGACACCTTCAGTGCCAGCGGCGATCAAAATCTCCGTCAACGGACCGTCATCAACGGCTTCGATTTCCATCGTCGCCTTATCGGTTTCAATCTCGGCAATCACGTCGCCAGACTTGACGGTGTCGCCAACGTTTTTAAGCCACTTCGAAAGCTTGCCCTCTTCCATGGTGGGCGACAGGGCGGGCATGAGGATGGTTGGCATGGTTCAGAATCCGTCTGTCTCAAAAGGTTTGTCGAAGGGCCAGAGTAGTTTCAAGTCGAAAGTGATGGCGTCAAAGGGTGGAGCACTGACTTCTTCAGCGCCGCCAAAAGTATGCGTGAGCAGCCAATCTTGTTTCTGGCGCTTAAAAACTTCAAGTGTTTGCTGTATCGGATCAATGTACCAGAGATATGGGACTTCATAAGTCGCATAGATGCGGCGCTTTGGTCCAAGATCAGTACGGCGCGTTGATGGCGATTGCACTTCACATATCCAATCGGGAACTTCATCGAAGAAAGCACCGTCACCTTTACCAATGAGAGTTTCTGATCGCCACCCCGCTAGATCAGGGACAACAATATGTGGCCCTAAATGTAACTCTGGCTCATCAATGATAATCCATCCGCCTGGTCCGCCACTCCCGAATTCAAAAGGCGGTTTGAGAATTGCACCAACACTGCTGGCAGCCGCAGCGTGCCTGCGGGCGGGACGAGGTTGAGTGTGTAACGACCCAAACAAAATCTCACCTACGACGGTGGGCGGCAGGGCCTCAATGTCGGCGTAGGTCGCAGGAGATGTCTTAGGGCTGGCCATATCAGTTCGGTTTATGCCTGCACATAAATATCAGTCCACAGCTCGGATGCATCCGGCTGAGGATCATTGGTGGCAAAGTCGGCTGATGCCGTGACGATATCACGAATTTCGGCGTCTATCTTTTTTAGGTCATCTTCCGTGGCTTGGTTGGCGCGCAGCAGGCGGCCTTTGACCTGTTCGATCGGGTCGTGCTCCTCGCGCATTTTTTGCACTTCTTCTTTCGTGCGATATTTCGCGGGATCTGACATCGAATGGCCACGGTAACGATAAGTCATCATCTCGAGAATATAGGGGCCTTTGCCGGAACGACAATGTTCCATGGCGCGGTCAGCGGCGTCTTTCACAGCGCGCACGTCCATACCATCGACCTGTTCGTTGGGAATGCCGTAGGCATCGCCTCGGGCACCAAGGCTTTCAGCTTCAGCGGTGGATCGTGTTGCCGACGTCCCCATGGCGTAACGATTGTTTTCGATGACGAAGATGACCGGCAGTTTCCAAATCGCTGCCATATTAAAGGTTTCATAGACTTGGCCTTGGTTGGCCGCACCGTCGCCATAGTAAGCCATGGAAACATTCTTGTTGCCGCGATAGCGATTGGCAAAGGCGAGCCCTGCTCCGAGTGGCACCTGAGCTGCAACGATGCCGTGGCCGCCGTAGAATTGTTTTTCTTTCGAGAACATGTGCATGGAGCCGCCCTTGCCGCGTGAAATGCCGCCCGCACGTCCGGTCAATTCGGCCATGACCCCTTTTGCATCCATGCCGCAAGCCAACATGTGGCCGTGATCGCGGTAGGACGTAATCGTCTGGTCGCCTTCAATCGTGGCCATTTCCATGCCCACGACAACAGCTTCCTGACCGATGTAGAGATGGCAAAACCCACCGATGAGACCCATGCCGTAGAGCTGGCCTGCCTTTTCTTCGAACCGCCGGATCAACAGCATGTCGCGGTAAGCTTGCAATTCTTCTTCGGCGCTAAAGCCACTGTTTTTCAGATTCGGAGTTTTGGCCGTTTTGGCGGCCTTTGCTTCCTTGCGTGCCAGATAGGCTGACTTCACTGCCATGCCGTTTCTCCCTGCTTTTGAGAGTTCCTTAGCACGTAAAGTCTTGTGTGCACTGCAAAATAACTGTTTTAACCGGATTTTGGTTTATCGCATTATTTCAACACGCGATTTGTCAATGTTCAGTAACGATCAGCACGTTGGGCTGCAGCATTTTCAATTGGGTGCGGGCCAATTCTTCGAGCATGTCGCGGTCAACGCTTTCAGGACGCATCAAAAGAACATGACGCTCCAGACCCAGTTTCTCAACGGTCAATGCCGCCTGTTCGACTTGGAGTGCCGCGATGTCTTTTTCAAGTCCGGCGCGATAAGCGTAGCCCCGGGGCCCAAGCTGGGCGTACCAGGCAAAAGAGGCCAACATGGCCACGCAGCCCAAACAGACCAAGACATCATATCGATGGAATCGCAGAAGTGACATGGCAGTATTTTTGCCTTTCCAGCGTTAAGGATTGGTTAGCAGTGTTTTTATTGGGTTTGCCCTTGCAATTCGGGTCGGAAGTGTTGATTTATGTGACATGTTATCCAGCAGCCGCTTCATCGTCGCAATTCATGCGCTCAGTGTCCTCGCCCGCAGCGTGGGCAAGGGGCCCGTATGCTCGAATGCTATTGCTGAGAGCGTTCATACCAATCCGGTTGTGATCCGCCGCTTGATGTCGGAGCTTGAAAAATCCGCCATTGTAAAATCGACCGCCGGACGCACAGGTGGGTTTGAGTTGGCACGCCCTGCCCCTGCCATCTCCCTGGCTGATGTCTATGGTGCCGTGGAAGACGAAAGCATGTTCCGCATGCACAAGACCGACCCCAACGCCGAGTGTCCGGTGGCGTGTCAGTTGAAATCGGTTTTGGCCAAACCGCTGAAGGCTGCCGAAACTGCGATGACTTCGGCTCTGGGCACCACATCGCTTGACGATGTGGTGCGCGCATTCGCGTGACCTAAGAGCGCAACATCGCCCTGCCCTGATACACTGCTGAAGCGCCCAATTCTTCTTCGATGCGGAGTAATTGGTTGTATTTCGCCAATCGATCAGAGCGGGCGAGTGATCCGGTTTTGATTTGACCACAGTTGGTGGCAACAGCAAGGTCAGCAATTGTTGAGTCTTCGGTTTCGCCGGAGCGATGGGACATGACTGCCGAGTAACCAGCCTTGTGTGCCATTTCCACAGCGGCCAAAGTTTCGGTCAATGAACCGATCTGGTTGACCTTGACGAGGATTGAGTTGGCGATTTTCTCGTCAATGCCGCGCTTCAAACGGGTGGTGTTGGTGACGAACAGGTCGTCGCCGACGAGCTGAGTCTTGGAACCGATCAAGTCAGTAACTTGCTTCCAGCCATCCCAATCATCTTCGGACAGGCCATCTTCGATCGAAATGATTGGATAGTCGCGGGACAGCTTCGCGAGGTATTCGGCCTGTTCCTTGATCGAGCGGGTTTTGCCTTCGCCTTCATAAACGTATTTGCCATCCTTGAAGAATTCGGTGGCGGCGCAATCAAGGGCGAGGAACATGTCCTTGCCGGGCTTGAAACCCGCCTTGGTGATCGATTCCATGACGAAGTCGAGGGCGGCTTCGGCTGATGGCAGGTTTGGCGCGAAGCCACCCTCATCACCGACGTTTGTGTTGTGACCAGCTTTTTTCAGGGCGCTCTTCAAGGTGTGGAAGGTTTCTGCACCCATACGCAGCGCTTCTTTGAATGAAGACGCGCCAACTGGCATAACCATGAATTCCTGAAAGTCGATGGGGTTATCGGCGTGCACACCGCCGTTGATGATGTTCATCATGGGCACGGGCAAGGTGCGGGCCGAGGTGCCACCCACATAACGATAGAGTGGCATGCCGCTCGCATCAGCAGCGGCCTTGGCGATGGCGAGGGATACACCGAGAATGGCGTTGGCACCGAGGCGGGCCTTGTTGGGTGTGCCGTCCAAATTGATCATCACGCGGTCGATGTCGATCTGGTTTTCAGCATCCATGTCGGCGAGCGCTTCATAGATTTCGCCGTTTACGGCTGCGACAGCCTTTGAAACACCCTTGCCCATGTAACGTGATTTGTCACCATCCCGCAGTTCCATGGCTTCGTGGGCACCTGTCGATGCACCTGATGGCACAGCAGCCCGACCGAAAGACCCATTCTCCAACGTGACGTCCACTTCCACGGTGGGGTTGCCACGGGAGTCAAGAATTTCGCGGGCGGTGATGTCGAGAATGGCGGTCATAGGCGGGCTCCTGATTTGAATGTGTGATGTCGAACGACCGGCGCTCTCCCCTCATCTCGTCACCCCGGCGAAGGCCGGGGTCAGGCAGCTCAAAAAGCCTAGCCCCGGCCTTCGCCGGGGTGACGGGTATTGGG
>JANOPL010000162.1:0-42910 GCA_031421835.1 Hyphomicrobiales bacterium
ATAGGCTTCGAAGATTTCAGCATAGCGCGCATATGATGCTGCATCAGGCTCAAACGTTTTGTCTGTTCCTGTCATGGCATCTGCTGCGGCACGAATGTCGGTGTGCAAACCCACCGCCGCTGCTGCATGAATGCCAGCACCCAGTGCCGTGCTTTCCTGTTCACGGGCCAGCTTCAAGGTGCGGCCCAGCACATTGGCCATGATCTGACACCACAAGGGACTTCGTGAACCACCGCCGAGCAGTATGATCTCCTCGATGTTTTGTCCCGTGGCCCGTTCCACACCTTCCATCAACAGACGTTGTTCCAGTGCAATGGCTTCGAGTATGGCGCGGTACATGTGTGCCTTGCCGTGCACACCGGACAAGCCGACAAAGGCGCCCCGCGCATTGCCATTCCAATAGGGCGACATGGCACCTGTCCAATAGGGTAGACAAAACAGGTCTTCGGAACCTTCGGGAATATTTGCCGCCATGGCTTCGAGAATTTGTTCTGGCGTTTCACCCGGCGCGAGCTTGCCCGGATCAATGCCTGAGAGTTGTTCAACAAACCATTGGATGTTGGCTGTGCCGCCGCCGATAAAAGATTCGAGGACATAAGAACCCGGCACCGGGCCACTCATGCTGCGATAGGCCATGTTGTGGCTGTAAGTGTCGGTGTAGACGCCTGACACAGTGCCTGTACCGATATTGAGGAAGGCCTTGCCGGGCCGGGTGACATTACAGCCAAGACTGGCAGACTGGCCGTCGCCTGCGCCGATGACAACAGGCAATCCAACGGGCAAACCAATGGCGTTGGCGACGGAAGTTTCGAGTTGTCCAACCACGCTGCCGGGGGGCAACAGACGACTGACCTGTTGGCGTGTCAGATCGACCGCATTGAGCAAGCTGTCGTCATAGTCAAAGCGCCGTAAATCAAGCAGACCCAAAGGATCAGCGCAAGCCCAAGACGTCGCCCATTCGCCCGTGAGTTTATGAACAAGGTAGCCTGCGACCTCCACCACATGGGCGGTTTGCTGGATGGTCGCGGGTTCATGGTGCTTCAACCAGAGCAACTTGTACCAAGCCGGGTTTGGACTTGGTGGCTTGCCGGTGATGCGGTGGACCTCGGCACTGCCGTGTGATTCGACTTCGGCTGCGGCTCTCATATCCATCCAGGTGATGGCGGGGCGCAGTGGATTTCCGGCACGGTCAAGACACACAAATGTTTCACGCTGATGGGTGATGGCAATGGCGGCGATGCGATCACTGCCTGCTTGTTTCACTGCATCGGCCAAGGCTCCTTGTGTTGCCCGCCACCAGTCTTCGGCGTTTTGTTCAACCCAGCCTGAACGCATATGATTAAGACCATAAGTGCGGCGGCCCGTTGCAATGGCCTTGCCGCTGGCGTCCCAGACCACGGCCTTCGAAGCTGTTGTCGAGCAATCCACACCGATGACGAGATCGCGACTCATGCCAGCAATCCATCCACCAAGTCATCAGTCCACAAACCCATCAGATCAAGCAGATCAACAAGGTTGAAACGGTTACGCATGACGAAGCAATTGGAAATTGCCCAGCGTGCAAATTCTGGAGAGATTGATGGATTGAGTTCAGCGAATGTTGAGGGTGCACCCGAGGCTTGCAGTGCCGGACGCAGTTTCTCCGGCGGCTGCACCATCTTGTCGAATTCAGCGCAATGTTGCTTCCAGTTTTCAACAACAGATACGAAGCGTTCCCAGTTTTGCGCGATCAGTGCCTGTTTTTTCAAACAGTCTCGAAAGCACTCCTCCGCAATCGACGCTTCCATATGACCGAATGCATTGCGCACGCGCCGCTCCAGCGCCGCAACATCCGGCTTTTTCAATAGCGCTGGCTGGATCAAATCAGTGTCAATCACCCGCCGCCACAACTTTGTAGCAACCAGCGTTGCCACACCCACTTGCGCACCATGCAGGCCGATGGGTTGGTGATGGGCCGCATGATGCAGATCTAGCATATGACTGACAACATGTTCAACACCCGAAAGACATGCCGTGGTGTTGGATACGCCAGAGACAATGCCGCGCAAGGCCAGAAGCTTCGTCAATTCGCGTATGGCCGTTGCATCACCCGTCGCAACGCCAGCCGCCCATGTCGGTGGTTCGGCAGCAGCGGCTTTCAGCAATTCCATAGATGCGGGATGGAAGGTGTTGTCGAGTCCCACAAGATTGGCGAGGTACCAATCAGCAGGAGCCGTGAACAGAGATATCGCTTCCCCGAAACCCGATGTGTTCAACTCGCGTGGAGCAGCGCCAATCGTCGTAGTGTCTGCAAGCACAATGGTCGGCCAGCGTGACGGCACGGTGCGCTTCACGCCATTGCGCAGAATTACTGATACATTATCAGTGAAGCCATCAACCGAGGCCGCCGTCTGCACCACGATTTGCGGGATTCCGCCATTGCGCGTCGCCGCCATTTTGCCCACATCGGTCATGGTGCCGGAACCAATTGTAACGATAAGGTCAGCACCTTTCGCCGCATCTGCAGCTGCATCCAAAGTGTCATCATCGGCATGCAACGTCGCATGGCCACCATCCAGCACCACGGTCTTGAAGCTATGAGGTGTGAGTTGCGACTGCACCAGTGCACTGAGCCTTTGATCACCGCGCATGATCAACGATGTATCTGTGAGTACGACGATAGACGCAGCACCATTTTTCAAGACCAGAGCTTGCGTCACAGCCTTACCCAACTTCAAATGCGCATCTTCAGAAATCTCAACCCGAAGCATCTCAAGCGGCAACAACCGCGCATCCAAGTCTTTCGCCTTCAGATAACGGCGAAGGCCATCAAGGTCAGTCGGATCAGACAGTGCATGATGAAAAGCCATGGCGCCTCAGGGGTGAATTTAATGTTTATGCACTATTTGAATTTTTATGCAAGAATTGATTTCTCCGTCAGCGCAATCCCTGCCAAACCGGGCGCATGGCTTTGCGGGCCGCCACATACTGTGGGAACACCTTGTCATAGCACGCCACAAACCCGGCATCCGGTTTGGTTGAGGTAGCCAGGTGCGGGTCAACCCATGCCTTGGCACAGGCCGCCATGTCGGGGTAAAGCTTTTGCTGCACCGCGGCGATCATGGCCGTTCCTGCTGCCCCTGCCTCTTCTCGCGACACGCTGCGCACGTCTGCATTCAGCACACTTGCCAATATTAAACGTAGCGCTTTGGAGCGAGCGGCACCGCCCGTAAGTCTGATCTCCTTGGGGATCGGTCCCATCACGGCGTAACAATCACGTGCCGCAAAGGCCAGGCCTTCAAATACACTGCGCATCAAGTCGTAATAATCGGCTGTGGTATCAAGACCATTGAGCATGGCCCGCGCGGCCGTGTCCATGAACGGTCCGCGTTCGCCCGCCCGGGAAATATAGGGATGATACAGAAGTTTCGCTGGCTCGCGGGCCAACACTTTGTCGTCGAGACCTTTGAGAAGGTCATCTCGACTTTTATTCAGGCCACTGTCTGCCAGAATGCCGATCGCCACATCCAGCAACCAGTCGATGTTCAGTGTGGCGGCCATGTTGGACTGCATCTGCGCCACCATTCCCGGTGCCGGGAAAATTGTGGTGAAACCTGAACGCTCCGAATTGAGCTGAACCGCGGCAGCATTGGCACGCAGGCACTGATGCATGCCCGTCGAGCCGATGATAGTGCAGCCTGATTTTCCCGTGGGATCAAACAGTCCGCCACCCAGCCCCGATGCAACAATATCGATATAGCCAAGACACACGGGCGTTCCAGCCTTGAGGCCCGTCGCCCTCGCCGCCAAGGCGGAAAGTGTGCCGTTCTCTCGGGTACCGTCGACGACAGGTGTCAGCAGCCGTTTGGCATTGCCCGCTCCAAGATGGTCCAAAATCTCCGGCTGATACTGCTGCGTCTTGTAATTGCCAAAGGTGAAATTGGCTTCCGATGGATCGGTCACACGGTCGCCCGTGAATTTGAAGTAGAGCCAGTCCTTGCAGTGGAAGGCATGGGTGGCCCTGGCCAATACTTCGGGTCGGTGCCGCTGCATCCACGCCAGCTTGCCGCTCATTTGCACAACGGTCAGGCCCGTGCCGGTGCGTTCGTAATGGGCAGCATAGTTTTCCGAGGCGACATAGTCTTCGACGATGGATGCTGCGCGATTGTCCAGCCAGATTGTGGCGGGACCAACAGGCTCGCCCGCCTTGTCGATCAGCCACATGCCATCGCCTTGGCCTGTCACCGAAATGGCAATCACGCGGGATAGGAAATCAGGGATCATCTCTCCAAGTTGCAGAAGCGTGGCCGCCGCATCAGCCCACGTGCGGTTCATGTCCTGCTCGACACCGCCATCTTGAAACATCGTGTAGTCATTGGGAATGGCCGCAACGGCCAATTGCCTGCCATCACACGTGAAGGCCACCGATTTCAACACCGATGTTCCCGCATCAATGCCGACAATGATACTGTCGTTCATGTGTATTCTCTCATGTCGCTTTCCCACATTTGGGATCCGCAACTAAGCACATTACATTTTCGTCGCATCGCAGTCTCGTTTTACCTTGATTGCTCCAATACATAGACATGCGGTGTGTTCAACTTTGGCAGTGTTGCAACGGTCAACTCAAGGGTTGAGCCCTTCATGCGGGTCACATTCTCCGGCTTGCAATGACCAAGGAAGGTTTCAACCGGCTCAATCTTCAGGACACCTTTTGCGCTGAAGTAATGCATAGGAATGACCGCCTTTGGTTTCAGTCTCACGATAACCTTGTCGAGTTCATCAAGTGCTATGGTGGCGTGGGCACCTGCCAGAGCCAGCAACACATCGACCTTGTCTTCGAGATCTTTCAGATGGTCTTCGAGAACGGGAATCCCGATGTCGCCCATGTGCAGAAAGCGGATTCCGTCCAACTCAAAATGATAGAGCGCGTTGGCATCAGGATCGCGGTTGTATTCCTTGCGATAGTCGAAGGTCATGCTTTCCCATGCGGGGTAAGACTTTACGAAAAGTTTGTTGTCAATTTTCTTGCCTTCTGTGGGAAGCGCCAGCGTATTGACAACAATAGGGTTGCCGAGCACGTGGCTGGGATCGGAGTGGAAGCTATCCGTGTCGGAACTCATCAGCACAATGTCTGCTTCTTCATTGATCGGATCAAAACCGCTGTTGCCTGGCGCTGGTGTGTAAGGGTCAGTGACAATGGCGAGATCATCGGTTTCCAAACGGAAACTGGCATGGGCATAAAATTTGATTTTCATGGTGGGTATCTTCCGGTTCAAGAAACATTATGACCGCTGAACAGTGTCCAGCTTTCAGCAAGATCGCTTTGCATGGCAGCAAACTTGACGAGATGTGGCGTCTTCATGTGGGCTTCCCAGTCGGCGCGCGTGGCCCAGTTTTCATGAAAAACATAAACGCCTTGATCTTCATCAGACTGGTGCATGTCGTAGTTGAGGCAACCCTTTTCCGCCCGGGTGGGCGCGACAAGGGTCTTGAGAATGTCACCCAGTTTGGTCTCCAGCCCGGGCTTGGCTTTCAGCGTGGCAACAACAGTTAGTGGTTTCATGATTTCCTCCTGTTTCGACTGTTTGATTTTCGAACCAGATGATCTCCGGTTTCATTTGCCAATTTCTGTACCAGCATGGGCACTTCGGAAAAGCTGTTCGCCAGTGCGTTTGGCTTCAACTGCGCGAGCGGCGCTTTGGCATAACCATAGGTCACAGCAATCACGGGAACGCCTGCGGCGTGCGCTGTTTCGACGTCCACTTCGCTGTCGCCAATCATTATGGTTTTGTAACCCGGAGGCAGATTTTCTGGCAGTGTGCGCAAGAGATGCTGGGGATCAGGCTTGGCCACGCCATAGGTATCTGGTCCGGCAATCACATCGAAAAAAGCTGCCAGCCCCAGACCCTCAAGAATTTTGCGGGAATAGGCCTCCAGCTTGTTTGTGCATACGACAAGCCGCCAATTGTCGGCGGTGAGTTGCTTCAGCGTATCAATGACACCCGGATAGGCAACGGCTTTTGCTGGCAGGCGCTTGGCATAGAACTTTTGAAACTGTTCGATTGCCAATGCCAGATCTGCGGCAGAAAGGTTCTGTCCCCGCAACAGCAAAGCCTTTCGCACCAGGTTGCAAATGCCGTGGCCAATCAGTACGCGTGCGCCATCCAAACCGATTGGCTGCAAGTCCCGTTCTTGAAGAAGTTCGTCGAGCGCATCAGCAAGGTCAGGCGCACTGTCAACCAAGGTACCATCAAGATCAATGATGATCGTGCCAAACTCTCCCGCCCACTGACGAGAGTTATGGCATGATACATCAGCCACCGGACCTGACTGTTTCAGCGATCAAACGCGCAGACAGATTTTGCTGTTCCAAGAAAGGCAAATGTCCTGTGTTTTCCAGTCGATGCAAGCCTACACCTGCGGGTAGATTGCGATCTGTTTCTGTTGGCGGGATGATGCTGTCGCGCTGACCGATGATAATGCGGCATGGGCCGTGATATTTTGAAAGTTCGGTGCGGACGGAGAAGAGTTGGGTCGAACCTTCAAACAGTGCGGCTGCAATCGTGGCCTGCCGTTCAGCGACAGGACCAGCTTCACGGGCGGCTTGGGTTGCCTTCAGCATGGATGCTGGAAGAGCAGCGGGGTCATGCACCAGCTTTCTCATCTGCGCAGCCAAGGCCGATTCAGACTTTGCTGCCAGGTAGCCGGCAACGAACGCTCCGTCCACCGTTGCGCCCAAGCCGGCTGGTGCAAACAGAGTTAGCGATTTGATAGTCAATCCACTCTGTGCCGAGAGTGCTATTGCAACGGCGGCACCCAATGAATGCCCCACGAGATGGAATTCCGTGCCGATGTTGCCCAATGTTGATGCGACAACTGCCACGATGGACTGAAAATCTGAAACAGCGGCATCAGCTGAAGCACCATGACCCGGCAAGTCGATAGCCAGCAAAGTATTGGGTAGACCGATGGCCATGGCGATTTGACGCCACGCCGCAACCTCACCTCCAAAGCCATGAATGAAGACAACGGGAATACCCTTGCCGTCTTTCAAGGATTTGACGTTGAGGCTGGTTGATCCTGTGGCGACAGTGCCGGACTTTGCGATCAGGCCTTCAAGGTCACGCAATACAACGGCGCCATGAGGGCCGGTTCCAGCGATTGTTTCAATGGCAAGTCCAAGGTTTTGTGCCATGCGGCGGGCGAGAGGAGAAGACCTACCCTGACCATTCGATGCGTTGCGGGCTGGAGCCACCAATTCATGCGGTGTTGCAAAACTGCCTGACATGGCGGTTATTGGCACTGGCTGCTTTACTGGAGGTTTAGCGTCCGAACCACCGCCCAGCACAACAAGAGGTTCCAGGACCGTGGCCCAGTCTCCTACCTGAAAGGGCAGTCCGACAACCACACCAGCGGCAAATGCTTCAACCTCAAAAGTCGCTTTTTCCGATTCAACTTCGGCAACAATCATGCCCTTCTTGACGGTGTCACCCAGTTCCACATGCAGGGCGATGACTTTCGCTTCGGTGAGATCCTGACCGACTTGTGGGCAGAGTATGGCGTCGGACATGTATTTTTACTCCGCTGCCTGGGCGTAAGCATCGAGATGCAGACTGCGCCGGGCCGCTGCCACAACATCTTCCTTTTGCGGAACACTGGCCTTTTCGAGTGCGAGATTGAAAGGCACCGGAATATCGAGACCGGCCACAATTTCGACTGGTGCATCAAGTTCGTAAAAGGCTTCGGCCTGAATGATGGAGGTAATGTCAGAGGCCACCCCGCCACGACGGCAGGCTTCCTGCACAATGACAACTCGTTTGGTCTTGGCGACAGACTTCAAGATCATTTGCTTGTCGAGGGGCACCAATGTGCGAGGGTCGATGACTTCGGCTTCAATGCCCTGATTGGCCAGTTCGGTGGCAGCCTCCAGTGCGCGGTGAACCATGTTGGACCAGGCAATGATGGTAACGTCTTTGCCGTCGCGTTTGATATCGCCCTTGCCGAATTCGACGATATGTTCGCCATCTGGAACCATTCCCTTGGTCATGTAGAGATGCTTGTGTTCCAAGAACATCACGGGGTCATCTTGCCGCAATGCGTACTTTAACAAACCTTTGGCATCGGCTGGCGATGATGGCATGACCACGCGAAGACCGGGGATGGCATAGAATAGCGCTTCGAGACTTTGCGAGTGTTGTGCAGCAACGCCACCGCCAGTGCCGCCTTGTGTGCGCATGACGAAAGGTACGCGACCATTGCCGCCTGTCATCAGCCGGAATTTGGCAGCCTGGTTCACGATCATGTCCATGCCGAGCATGGCAAAGTCAACGTAGAGAATTTCAACGACCGGGCGGCCACCCGCGATGGCAGCACCAACACCAACACCAATCATGCCCGCTTCGGCAATCGGCGTATCACGCACGCGCTTTGGGCCATACTTGGCCAAAAGGCCTTCGGTGACTTTGTAAGAGCCACCACGCTCGGCAATGCCTTCTCCAATGATGAAGACTTGGTTGTTGCGTGCCATTTCTTCGTCAAGCGCCTCGCGAAGTGCGTCGCGGTACATCATCTCGCGCATCTTAATGTTCTCCGAACCTTACAAAAAAGTGGCATTAATAGACGGCTGCAAATTCGCGGAATTCCTCGACGGAAACTTCCGGACTGTTCTTGGAAAATTCAACAGCGTCTTCAAAAATTTCCAGGACTTCCTTTTCAATGGATTCAATCTCCGCCGCAGTGGCACCCCCAAGCTCGATGAAATCATTGCGGGCACGGTCCACAGGGTCGCGTTCCTTATAATATTTGAGCTTGTCTTCCGGCATGTATTTGCCGGGATCATTCACATGGTGTCCCATGTGGCGGTAGGTGCGCGCTTCGATGAGGATCGGCCCTTGCCCGGCGCGGCATTTCTTGACAGCCTCGACCATCAGGTCATGAACGGCCAAAGGATCATTGCCGTCGACCAGATGACTTTCCACGCCGATGGCGGTGCCGCGCTTGTAAAGATCGGTTTCGCGCGTCGATTCACCGATGGGAGTCGACACTGCATATTGGTTGTTTTCGATGATCAGAATGAAATTGAGATTCCAAATCGCAGCGAGATTGAGCGATTCCAGAAAGGTGCCGTTGTTGGTTGCGCCATCGGTTGTAAACGTCACGGTAACAGCATCACTGCCGCGCACTTGCGCTGCGAGTGCGGCACCTACTCCAAGTGGCGTGCCCGCGCCGACAATACCATTTGCACCGAGATTGCCAGTGGTAATATCGGCAATGTGCATGGAGCCGCCGTAACCTCGGCAGTATCCCGTTTCCTTTTGCAGGAGCTCTGCCACCATGCGCTTGATGTCAGCCCCCCAAGCAATGCAATGGCCGTGACCGCGATGGGTGGAGGCGATATAATCGCCCTTCGAAAGCGCCGCACAGGCACCGGTTGCGATGCCTTCCTGGCCGAGATAGGGATGGAAATATCCCCTGATGAGGCCTTGACGGTAGAGCTTGATACCTTCGGTTTCAAACACGCGTATGGAGTAAGCCGTTCTGAAAAGTTTTTCCAAAAGCGCCTTGGGAGGTAGGTTTTCTCTGGATGGAGCCTTTACCATTTCTTCTAAACCTTTTGCGATTTCTTGCCGTAATTGCTTGATGAAACCCTACAATACCGCCTGCAGATTGTCGAGAAAATTTTCTTCACGGATTGAAAATTTCTAACGAGGATTGCTTTTGCGAACATTAGTAGGCTTTATTCTAAACAAATTTTGACGATACCAGCAGCGCCACACGAAAACAGTGATGTGCAAAGTTGTCAAAAACACCGTGAGAAAGGAAAAATCAGATGGCCGGAACTGGTCGTGTCGATCTCATTCAGCGGATCCAGAACCACTACGGTGAACTGCGTCCGGCGGAGCGTAAAGTCGCAGACTATCTGCGCAGCAATGCAGGCATACGCATTGACTCCTCGATCACCGAGTTTGCCCGCACCCTTGGTGTGAGCGAAGCAACCATCAGCCGCGTGAGCCGAGCCCTTGGCTACAATGGCTTTCCAAATTTGAAGCTTTCTATCGCACAAGAATCCAACCGGGAATCGACCTACGCCAATTTCCCTTCGGGCCTCGAAGATAGCGATACGATGATAATGCTCAGTGAAAAATTGTCTCTGACGCTTTCATCCTCAATTCGGGAAACGCATCGCATGTTGGACACTGACCGGCTCGAGAAGGCGGTGCAGGCCATGGCAACTGCGTCGATGACCATTTTTATTGGTGTGGGTGGTGCAGCATCTGTATGTGATGAAGCCGTGCATATGCTTTTGAAGGCCGGCATCGACTCTAAAAGCTACAATGACGGCTACATGCAAATTACTGCGGCCGCGACGATGAACCCCCAACGAACTATGGTCGGCATTTCCCATACAGGGCAGACCGAAACCGTTGCCGCTGCCTTGACATTGGCACGGAGCAAAGGTTCAAAGACGATTGCTATTACCAGCAATCCAAGCTCTGATGTGGCAAAGGCGGCGGAGATTCAGTTGATCACGTCGCATCAAAACACACCACAACCCTTGTATGGTGATTTTCTTGAAGGCCGTATCTGCCAGCTCTATCTCGTCGAGTTGCTCTATCTCGGGCTGATGTTTCACAATGGCCAGAAGCCACGCGAGAATCTGAAGGCAACCGGCATGGCCTTGGAACGCTATTATCTGCGCAACGCAAAGCGCCAATAGTTTCTTCTATGTCACCAAGTTTCGGAGGTCAGACAACGTGACCACAGGACTGGGTGTGTCACCAAGTTCGAGAACCACGCGATCCGCCTGCCTAAAATCTTCCTTGGCTGTATAGGACGAAATCGTGACAATACAATTCATGTTGGCCGCTTTGGCGGCGCGAAGCCCATTGTTGGAATCCTCCACCACCACGCATTTACCAGGATCAAGGGCCAGCTCCTTTGCCGCCAGATTATAAATGGCAGGATCCGGCTTTTTCCTGGCGACAATATCGCCTGCGAAAACACGGATGTGTTGCGCCCTGTCAGCGCCCAGCATTTTGTCAACAACCGCCTGTACAGCGCGTTCGTTTGATGTGGAACACACGGCAATTTTCAGCTTGGCGGCAATTGCATCATCAACGATACGTGCAACGCCGGTGCGCAAGGGCAACGAGCCGTTCTCAATCAGCTGCATGAAGAGATCGGTCTTCAGTTTGTGCAGGGATGCTATTGCTGCATCGCGCTCAGCCTCGGAAACCGGCCAGCCTTTTTCGTCAAAATGACGACGCATGCGCTCTTTGCCGCCCGCTGTGGTCAGCAATTCACCGTAACGCTCAACCGACCATTCTGTTGTCCAGCCAATGGCCTTGAACGCGGCATTGAAAGCGACGCGATGACCATCACGTTCTGTGTCCACCAACACGCCGTCGCAATCGAATATCAGCGCCTGCATCTATGCATGTCCCGTGGCGTGGGCGGCGCGGCCTTCACTGCCAAAGGTGCGGATCATGTCGCGCACATCGCCCTTCATCGCCTCATATTGCGACCGGATGAATGGCAATGGTTCGGACTCTTTTGGCTTATTGTCACGATGACCAAAGAAGCCATCGATAAACCGCTTTTTATGCATTGTCGAAATGTTGACCTTGGCACAGCCTGCACCTATGCAGCGGTGGAACTGTTCCTCGGTCAGGCCCGTGCCGCCATGCAGGGCAATGGGAATATCAATTGATGAGGTGATACGTTCTAGAAGCTCATAGGCGATTTTGGGTTCACCCGCATAGAAACCATGGGCGGTTCCGATGGCTGGCGCAAACACAGCGAGTTTTGGCATTTCCTTGCAGAAGACAACGCACTCATCGAAGTTGGCGAGGATGGATTTATCCTGTGCCACGAACTTGTCGTCTTCAACGCCACCAATTGCGCCAATTTCAGCCTCAAGGCCAACGCCCGCCGCTTCCGTCAGTTTATAGACTTCGCTCGACTTCGCGATGTTTTCCTTGAATGGCAGCGCAGAGCCATCAAACATCACCGAGGTCCAGCCCGCATCAATACAGCCCTGAATGGTTTTGACATCCGAGCAATGATCAAGGTGCAAGGCCACCGGCACATCAGTGTCACCAGCCAGTTGCTTCACCCATCCTGCGATGGGTTTGAAACCCCAGTGGCGAATGGTCTTTGTTGACACCTGCACTATGATCGGGGCCTTGAGTTCTGTGGCACTGTCAACAATGGCGCGCACCGAATTGTAATCGATCATGTTGAAAGCGGCGATGCCGTAACGTGCGGCTTGCGCGCGCTTCAGCATGGGTCCCATATTCAGCAGTGGCATGTCATTCGGCCTTGCATTTCAAAAAGTGGGTTGGACAACTAGATCAATGTTTCGCTGGGACGGCTGGGGTCAAACAGGCGACGCTTTCCTGCGGCCTTGGCTTGGTTGTCAAAGGTGGTGCCCTTTGGGGCTGATACGACTTCAAGCTGAAGCCCCCAGGGTGCCATGAAGTAACACCAGGAGAGTCCCAGGTTGGGACCATCTGCATAAACGGTGGGTTCGTCCAACACCCTCACGCCATTGTCCCGCAAGTATTTCACAGCGGCGTTGATGTCATCGACATAGAAAGCGAGGTGATAGCCGCCGACATCCGAATTCTTTGGTAGCACGGTTTTCTGATCTGGCGATGAATATTCAAACAGCTCAAGATTGGTGCCGTTGCGCATGCGCACATAGCGGAATTCCTTAACCACAGCCCGGGGATGAATGTTGAGATGGGTTGTCATCCAATCGCTGTCGTCATTGCGAAAATCGGTGGCGGCAGTGAACAACACTTCAGCACCCAAAATACTTTCGAAAAAATCACAGGCTTCCTGCAGGTTTGGCACGGTAAGACCGACATGCTCCATGCCTTGAATTCCGGGGATTGGCATTTGTTTTCCTCCCTGTTGGTCCCACTCGGGTCCCATTGAATTGACCTGATTCTCATTTTGTTGAAAATTTTCTTCTCAGCTTCGATGAGTAAAAGAACCCTAAACCGATTGTTTTGCAGCTTTTCACGAGCAGCGTCGATTTGACTCTAACCATCAATTTTCATGACTTTCAAGATATATTGAAAATAATTTTCAGTCATGCTCAAAGCGTTTCGAGAACGCAAGGAAATTGCTATGACCCGCAAATCGACGACTGGCAGTTTTTGGCCCAACGGCATCCGCTTGGTGGTTTCCATTTCAATGCAGTTTGAAGCAGGCGGCCAACCCGCATCGGGTGCCCCTAGCCCGCTTGATGGTTTTCAGCTGAAACCCGGCTTTGCCGATTACCCAACAACGACCTGGTATCAATATGGTGTGCGCGAGGGAATCCCTCGTCTCCTCGATTTATTCGGCGCACTGAAGGTCAAGACGACATCGCACATGGTCGGCATTGCGGTTGAAAAGTCCCCTGCCCTTGCGAGAGAGATTGTCGAGCGTGGTCATGAAGCCGCAGCCCACGGCCAGACATGGACACCACAATATGATTTGGATGAGGCAGCCGAGCGCAAATTTATCGCAGACAACGTGGAGGTCATCAAACGTGTCACAGGTACTGCAGCCAGAGGCTACAATTGTCCAGCCATGCGTGGCACCCGGCGCACCTTGGCCCTTCTGCAAGAGCAAGGTTTCACTTATCACATCGATGATGTGAGCACCGATGAACCGTTCATCATTCCGGTGAAAGGCAAGGACTTTGTTATAGTGCCTTACACCATCAACCTCAACGACATCGTGCAGTTCGAGCGCTATAATTTCGATACAACGGGTTTCGAGAAGCAGCTCCATGACGAATTCGACCAACTCTACGAAGAAGCTGGCAAGCGCCGCCGCATGATGTCCATCAGCCTGCACGACCGCATCGCTGGAAGGCCTGCGCGGGCAAGGTCACTCAAGCGATTCATTGAATATGCACAAAAGCATAAAGGTGTGATGTTCATGCGCAAGGATGAGATTGCAGAAATTGCCGCAACATCTCCACAGACGCCACGATTTGAAAACCTCTACGACGACTGAAAGGGCCGGGGCAAACGAGACCTTTCATCGCGCTGGTCTACTGATCAAAAATACTTCGCGTTATAATCATACATCGCCTGATAGGCGCCACCCTGCTTGAGACTGACGTAGCCAGTCTTGAACAGTTCATGTTGGTCATCATAAAGCGCTCGAGTGCCACGTGATGGTTCGACCATGCTCTCGAGAGAAACCATGGCACCTGCGGCTTCTGCGACACTGGCGAATTGCCCCGCACCGACGGCACCCAATATGGCGGCACCCAACACCGTGCATTCCCGCACTTTGGGAACACCTGCCGGAATGCCAATGACATCCGTCATGATCTGCACGAAGCCGGGACTTTTGGTGCCGCCGCCTGTGAGGCGAAACTCGGTGACGCCGCCTTTCATGCCGGTTTGGAATGTGTCGACTATCATTCGCATTTCATTCGCTACACCTTCAAGCACGGCGCGCATCACATCGGCGCGATCATGGTCAAGACGCATGCCGAGGTAACCGCCCTTGGCTGTGACGTCATAGTAGGGTGTGACCTGACCTTGCATGAAGGGATGGAAAATCAGGCCTTTGGCACCGGCTGGTGCTTTCATGGCGAGATCAACCATCTCGGTATAGGGACTGCGCTTGGCCTTCTTTGCGAGGGCCTGCTCTGGCAAACCCAGAATGTCGCGCCACCAGCGCAAGCAGACGCCTGCTGCAAAGGCTGCACCCTCAAGGTCCCACATGCCGGGAACACCATGGCCACCAAGGAAAAGCTTGTCGCCCGTTACACGGTCAACGCTATCAACGTGCGCCACCATAACAGCAGATGTGCCTACCGTGAATTCAGCCATGCCTTGTTTGATGATGCCGGCACCTATCGCCGCACACTGCTGGTCGCCAGCGCCGCGACATATCGGCGTGCCTGCGGGAATGCCGGTTGCAGCAGCGGCAGATTTTGAAATCACGCCCGCTTGTGTTGCGGTTCGCCCGACGGGTGGCATCATGTCCCGCGTGAGACCACAGAGTTTCAGGACCTTGTCGCTCCAATCCAGCTTGCGAATATCCATCATACCGTTGAGGGTGAGGGAGGCTGGATCGGTCGTCCAATCATCAGCACCCAAAAGATGCAGGAAATATTCCTGACCATTCACAACCCAGAGCGTCTTTTCAAAAATGTCTGGCCGATTGTCGCGCAGCCAGGCAATTTTGCAGGCGGCCCAAGCCGCAGCCAGCGGCATGCCCGTGTGGGCCTGATAGTCTTTTGCGGAAAGCGTTTCGGCAAACTTAACCTCATAGGCTTGGGCGCGGCCATCATTCCACACAATCGACGGAGCAAGTGGCTGCTTCTTGGCATCAAGCAAACCAAAGGTACCGCGCTGGCTGGAGAGGCCGACTGATTTGTAAGACGAAGGGGGAAGATTTGCGGCTTTGATGGCTTGCTTGGACGCGACGCAAATGCCGTCCCAGACATCAGCGAAGTCTTGCTCGACCCAGCCCGCGCGCGGGAAGTTGCAAGCATATTCCTTGTAACCAGTGGCGATCTCGTTGCCGTTTTCATCATAGATGGCAACGGTTGTGCCGGTCGTGCCAGCGTCGATGCCGATGAAAGCCCTTATTGCTTTTCCTGCCATTTTTTTTGCTCCCATTTTCATGTGTTATTTAGATTGACGCGACCCAATCATTGACTGTTTCGAGAAAGCGGCGACGTCGCTTTTGTTCAACTTGCGGCCATGAAGCGATGATGCGGGCCTTGTCCGCAGCTGGCTCTGCGGAAGACCCGAGCATCTTCTGCACATCGACTGCAATTGCAGTATCGCCTTGCCCGTTCCATGCGTCGTTCACCCGCAAGCCGTACGGCAGCATGGCATCAGGCCAAGTGGCGTCGAGAATAACGGATGCACCATTGATATCGACGCGCAAAACATTGTGGATGTCGCGAACGCCGTCATGGGCAGCATCAACGAGTGCGGAAGGAATGTTACGAGCACCGCGAAACGGTGTTGCAAAGTCACCCAGCACCAATTGCACTTCGGCTTTGATACCGATGTGATTGAGCAATGCGGCGAGCAGTATGTGCTTGCTGGAACAGGAACCCGCACGGCGCGCGAGAATGCCCGCAAGGCTGCGGTCACCTGTTGAGAGATAAGGCAAATTGCGCACTGCATGGAAAAAAGATACCGCATCAAGCGGTTTGCCAGGCCGCCTGATTTCATCAAGAAAAACCGCAAGACTGGCATCATTGTTATGATCAGCCATGGCTTGCGGCTCCTGTAACATCAGAAGAAGGCGCGGCCATCGGTCGACGAGAAGGCATGCCATTTCTCGCGGTTGACGGTGATGAAACAGGCATCACCTTCCTGGCCGGAATACTCAGGGTTGGTTTTCACGCGGATGCGGCTATCCGCCAGATTAACGTCAACAATCATGTCGCTACCCAGAAGTTCGGTGACGAATATGTCACCCTTTACATGGTCGTCCTTTGGTTTGCTGCTCGAAATTGTCAACGCATCGGGGCGAACACCAAGCCGAATGGATTTTGAATTTTGGCCACTCAGAATGAGGCCCTGCTCTGGCGTGGCAGCGATTGCGAAGTTCGGGTGTGTCAACCACGTCTTGCCACCTTTATTTTCGATTGTGGCGTCCATGAAGTTCATTGCTGGTTCCCCAACAAAGCCCGCGACCCAGGCATTGACCGGGTTGTTATAGACTTCGCGAGGTGTGCCCAATTGTTGCAGTTCACCTTCGTGCATGACAGCTATCATGTCTGCCATGGACATGGCTTCAAGTTGATCATGGGTTACATAGATCATAGTCGTGCCAAGTGAGCGCTGCAGATGCTTGATTTCGCTGCGCATGTGGGAGCGCAGCTTTGCGTCAAGATGTGCAATTGGCTCATCGAAAAGAAACAGCTTCGGTTCGCGCACAATGGCGCGGCCAATGGCAACACGCTGTTTTTGGCCGCCAGAAAGCTCTGACGGGCGGCGTTCCAAAAGTTGACTGATCTCAAGCAGTTTGGCCGCTCCGGTCACGCGTTCCTTGATCTGCGAGTCACTTTGGCCGCGAAGCCGCAGTGGATTTGCCAAGTTCTCATAAACCGTTTTGTGCGGATAAAGCGCGTAGTTCTCAAACACCATGGCGACGTCGCGGTCCTTCGGTGCCAGATCATTGATGCGCTGATTGTCAAATCGGATTTCACCTGCGCTGATATGTTCAAGGCCAGCTATCATGCGCATTGTCGAAGACTTGCCGCAGCCCGACGGACCGAGGATGGATAAAAAGGTTCCGTCCGGACAATTGATATTCAAGTCTTTGACAGCATCAAATTCGCCGTACTTCTTCCAGACTTTGTCGATTGTTACGGTTGCCATAGGTATTCTCCAACTATTCCTTGACTGCGCCCATGGTGAGGCCAGTGACCAGATATTTACGAATGACGAGACCGAGCAACATCATCGGCAGTGTCGTGACGGTGCCCGCAGCCATGATGGTGCCCCACTGGATGTTTTGTGGCTGCACCAGTTCCTTGGTTGCCACTGGCAATGTTTTTGCGTCTCCAGAACCGATGATAGCGGCAAACAGGAAGTCGTTCCAGGCAAAGAGGATGCACAGCACCACGAAGGCGGCGATGCCGGGCGCAACCAATGGCAAAATTGAAATCAGCGCCTTCGGCCGTGACGCGCCATCAACCATCTGTGCTTCCTCGATCGCATAAGGCACATTGTCGAAAAAGCCTTTCAGGATCCAGATTGCAAAAGGCAAATTGAACGTCGTGTAAGCAAGGATGAGTCCGGTGAGTGATCCCACAAGGTCGAGGCTGCGAAAGATTGCGTACAAAGGCACAAGCACGGCGATCACAGGGGCCATGCGGGTTGATATGATCCAGAAGAACAAGTCATTCTTGAACTTGAAATCAACGCGCGAAAGTGAATATGCCGCCATCGATCCGAGAACGACGGAGATGACGGCAGAGCCTCCGGCAGCGACAATCGAGTTGAAGAGATAGGTGCCAAACGGCTGCTGGGTAAAGAGGTCGATGTAATGTTGAAAGGTTGGGGAGAATTTGAAGAAAACGCTGGCACCCAACCAGTCACCAACGACTGGAATCTGGAATGCTTCCAGCAAGTCCTTGAATGACGACACGATCATTACAAAGATCGGAAGAACGGTCCAGACCAAATAAAAGGCCACGAAGATTCCAGAGAACCAGTTGAAGGCCTTGGTGAGCGGCGTATTGTAATTAACAATATCACGGGATGCCATGTGTTGGACTTTCTTAGTGGGGTGCTGGCTGCTGGCGATCAAAGATGCGGACCAGTGCCTTGCCGAGAATGATTGTAACAATGAGCAGGATGAGGGCGATAGCTGCGGCGCGGCCAAGTTCCGTGAACCTGAAGGATACATCAAACAGGTAAATCGGCAGAATTTTGGTTGAGTCAGCCGGGCCACCGCCTGTCAACACCATGGCCGAGTCAATGAAGCGGAAATTGTCCATGAAACGCAGCATGATGGCGATCAGCAGAACCGGATAGAGATTGGGCAACGTGACCGATAGAAAGTTGCGGAATGGCGTTGCGCCATCCACCATGTTGGCTTCAAGCTGGTCCTGCGGTACGCGCTTCAAGCCTGCAAGCGTGATTAGGGTGATGAGCGGCGTCCATTGCCAAACGTCGACAATCACAATGCCCCACATGGCCGTGTGCACGTCGGCGAGAATTGATTTGGCACCGAGAATGCCGAGGCTCTGGAAAATCCAGTGGTACCAACCAAAAGTTCCGTTATAGAGAAAGTACCAGACCATGCCGGCCACAACAGGTGCCATCATCATGGGCATAAGTAGTGTTGTGACGATGATCTTCTCGTATTTTGAATTGTTGAGCACAATTGCAAGAAACGCGCCGATCGTGATCTGAAAGAACAAGCAGAGCGCAGAATACTGCAGCAACAGCTTCCACCCGTTCCAGAATTTTCCATCATTCCAAAGCTTGGTGTAATTGGCGAAATTGTTCCACTTGATGCTACCGATCTGGACGTCGTTCAAGCTCATGTAGATCATCCAGAAAAACGGATAGAGCGAGATGGCAGCGAGCAACAAGATGGCAGGTGCCATTAGCCAATAATAGTAACTCTTTGACGGCACGGCATTGAGTTTCAGTCCTGCGCTCGAAATACTCGACTGCGGCTTTGACTCAACGTTGTCCAGAATCTGGCGGACACGGAACAAGTTGACCAATGTTGTTGTGTCTGTTGTCATTGAAGGTACATCCGGCCTCATCGCAACGCTGTTGCAAAATTGATCCCTCCCCCAAACCTTTTGGGGGAGGGAGGCTTGTTCAAAGCGGTATTAAACCCCGTGCAACCCGTCCAGTTGTGTCTGGATGGATTTGCAGGTTTCTTCGGCGTTGGCGCTGCCGGAAATACATTTTTGCGTTTCCGCCGCAATGATAGAGTAGTACTCGTTGGACTTCGGAATCTTTGGACCGAGAACGAAATTCGGGTCCTTGATACCCAGATCATAAACGGCATCAAATGTGAGCGCATTTGGCATTTTTGTTGGGCGTTTTCTTGCAGCCACTACTTCTGGATCAGCAAGTACGGACTTCCTTGTTGGTGTACCGCCAAGACCCTTTAGAACGTTGAGCTGGTTGTTCTTTGAAACTGACCAGATCGCAAAGATGTAGGCCGCGCGCTTCATGTCTTCCGACGCGTTGCCGTTGATACCAATGCCGCCAATACCGCAGTTGGTGCCGTTGACAGCTTGGCCGCCATTGGTAATCCAACTTGCCTCGCCCTTCGGACACGGAGCATAAGCAGTCTTGCCGCCTGCTGCTTGTGAGGTTTTTTCGTCTTCGATTGAGGCCGCGAACTCGTGATACTGTGTCTGCATCGCAATTTTTCCGGCCTGATAGACGGTGTTCAGTTCGAGCGTGCCATTGGCGAGGTTGTCTGGATGGCATACATCAGCCAGTTCCTTGAACTTCTGCATCATCAAGACAGATTGCTTGTCACCCCAATTGGTTTTGCCAGGCGTTTTTGAGCCATAGATGTCATCAATATTCCAGTCTGCCCAACGTCCGTTGGCAAACAGAAAGCGCTGGATGTCTAGCTGGGTTGTCCAGGCAAAGTTGCCGTGATGTTGGGCATAGCCATAGGGAACGTCCTGACCAGCTTCCTTCAGCTTCTTGAAGAACGTTGCCATATCGGTAACGTCCTTCCAGGTTGAGTCCGCCGTGAACTCCAGACGCTTGCTGTATTCCTTTTCGAAGTCCTTGCTGTGCTTTTCGAAAACATCCTGACGATAGAAGGTGCAGGCCACGGCCGCATCATAAGGAAGAGCGATGATTTTGCCCTTTTCGTAGAATCGTCCGCATGCGGACAGGAAGTTCTCGTACCATGCCTCATCGCCATAGCCTTCAGAGTCCTGTGGCAAGGTGCTGTCGCCGAACATCGGTGTCAAGTCGGCATAAAAATCAGCGAAGGGCGCACCGATTGGTTTGTCCTGCACATAGTTGAGCACATAGTCAGCCTTGCCACTTTGCAAGTCGATACCGACCTTCTGTTGCACAACGGGCAAATCATCCGTCAAAATTTCTACTTCAATGCCTGTCAAATCGGTAAAGGCTTTGATATTGTCACGGATCGCAAAAGACGGCGGCGTATTTTCCGACATGAACTTCAGCTTGGAACCCGAATACTGTTTCCACTTGGCATCATCAGACGAAGCAGCTTGGGCAGGTGAACGGGTGATTGTCGAGCCTAAGCCAAGCGTCAAACCACCGGCACCAAGTCCAGCGACTGTACCACCGCCAAGCTCTAAAAACTTTCGGCGGTTTATGCGCGTGTAAACTGCATTTTTGGGAATATTGAACATGGGATTTCCTCCTCCTGAAATGTGCCGACAGATTAAAACTGCCCTCGTCTGTCTTGGTCGGTTGGGATCTCCTTCACTGGAAAGCCGTCCGATCAGTTCTGCTGCCTGCCATGACGAACCGTCCGGCACCCAACGTACCGATGTTTAGACGCATCTCGCTTCTTCGGATTGGAACACCGCAGAAAAGTCGTCTTTCATCGGTTTTCAGTAGTGTAGGAAATTTTCACCAAACAAAGCAAGTAGATTCTTTCTTCGGCTCCGCAACGACCCGAGAATGAATATTTATCCAATTTTGTCGGTTTTCTGAAAGACCTGTTTGTGACAAAAATTTTCAAGATTGCTGATAATGCACAAAATACTGACTTCAAACACTTTCGTAAATTTTTCGCTATGGTAAGTGCGGGAGCAACAGAGTTTGGCCGACGCATGGACCTTCAATTTGCAAAAAGTCGTAAGCTGGCCAGACAATCTAGGTTGGACTATCAACACGACAGAGGAAAAGCAGCTCAAAGTCATCGCCGGCTGCCCTGCCTACGAAAAAAAGACTGAGAATACGTGCTCTGCCGTATTCCACCGAGTGTCAGCAATTAACGTCAATAGACAGCTTCATTTTTCTCCACTATTGCAGCAGAACGCCATGGGGTGTTGCATTGCTTCCCTGAAATCAAAACTCACTGCCACCCAAGATTCGCACGCTTTCCAAGCTGGTGCGCAATCATGATCACTCCAAAATTTATGTTCGCGATTATCGTCAAGAATTTGTGTCCATTGGACCTGATGTTCAGTCCTGATATTTGATGGTGAAAATTGTAACATCAGATATCGGGACTGAACGCTTTGATATTTTTCCAGTGCATCTTCGAGTGCTTCAACGCAGAATGATGATTCCATCGTGATCGACGCCCGCCACGCCAGCACCTAAGGCAAGAGGTAGGGGTTAATCTTGGGGCTGGGTTCGAGGTATTGAGTTTGCGATCAAGCGCTGCAATGCCCCTCTTCTTCATCGGCGTGGCCACATGTTTGCGCCCCACAACTGGTCCCTCCTGCTTCAACAGCCCGCGCAGCAGGCGCGCTCCTGCAAAGGGATAATCCAATGTGCAACTCATCCATGCGCCGCATCATGATGAGGTCCCGCTCCGGCAAGGGCCGGGCCAGGCAATAAACACAGCGGCGGCTGATGCTCAGAACCTTTGCGTTTGCTCACGGCCAAGCCATGCTCGCGGTCAATCATCGTTTTGCGCGTCACGCATACCGGCCTTAATGAGCGCACCTTCTAAAAAATCATTCTTCACCTGTAGTTTCCCGGCTCGTCGGCATATTTCACTCACCCTCACGGCCTTGAAAGTCTGCACTGGCGACCCAGTAACGCAGCGGCTCCGAAAAAAGCAGTAAACCTCAGATGTGTGAGACGATTCAGATTAGGGGCACGAAGGTCACCCCAATATTTCAATGTTGCTAAGTGATACACGCAAATGCAGGTACCTACTGCACACATAGCGCACACGACTCCTTTTAATACATTGATTTCTTTGAATTGTCCGTCCCATCCATCATGGGGGCAACGGCGAATGTTTTATCCCTGTAATTCAATAGTTTATCCTTATATTACGATATGAACGAATGCGAATGTGTGCAGTTTCTTACTCTCGATTTACACCGTTTTATACGGGTTTCGTTCGCTTGCAGCAGACATAACGCACACGAAATTTTAGTGGAGTGCACACGAATGCCCGTGATCGTCAAGCTACCTTCTGGTAGTTGGCGCGCTCAAGTGCGGCGCAAGGGAAAATACGTCAGCAACACGTTCCAGCGGCGAGCCGACGGAGACACTTGGGCGCTTGAAACCGAACGTACTATCGACAAAGGCATAGACCCGAAAGCTGTCAACCCGCGTTTAGCCACCACGTTTGGTGAAATCATCGATCTGCAAATTCAAGATATGTTTGAGGTAAGAAAAAAATCAGTCGTTCCAAAAGTGCGGTTCTTGAATCACTGAAGCTCCCCCTCGTCGGATGTCGTCTTCAAGACGGCCTTTTTCTGGCTGAATTCGCTTTGGCGGAAAGGAGCGACTATTATTTCACTGATTGGGGAAACTTGTTTCACTCAAACCATCCAGAATCGGACATTCCGGATGATCATCGCCGTGGCAAAGGCCAGCAAGATGTCCGACAGCGTCGCGGAGGCTGGTCAGTTTTTTGATGTCGGCTTCCAGTGTCGCGATATGTTGCAGGGCAATGGCCTTGACCTCGCGGCTGGTGCGGGAGCGGTCTTGCCATAGCCTGAGCAGTTCCTTGATGCGGTCCGTCGAAAACCCAAGGTCACGGGCGCGCTTGATGAAGCGCAGTGTGTGAACATCGGTTGCCTGATATTTACGGTACCCACTGTCTGATCGTCGGGAGTTTGGAATGAGTCCCGTTTCCTCATAGTAGCGGATCATTTTCGATGAAACTCCAGAGGCCTCAGCGGCGTTACCTATATTCATCGCAGGTACTCCCAATAAAACCTTGACCTTCCCATCATGGGAAGGTTTATATGGGGTGTCATGGAAAAGCAACTTGAACTGATCATGACACCTAAAACTGCCATCGACCCCGTCTGCGGCATGACCGTTGACCCGGTAAAAACACCGCATCACGCTGAACACAAGGGCATGGACTTCCACTTCTGCAGTGCCGGTTGCCGAACGAAATTCGTCACAACGCCACTCAAATATCTTGATTCTGCGTCCCAAGAACCAGCCGAACCCATGCCAAAGGGCACCGCGTTTACCTGCCCCATGCACCCTGAAATCCGGCAAATCGGGCCAGGCACCTGCCCGATCTGCGGCATGGCCCTGGAACCGCTTGTGGTTACGGCCGAAAGTGGTCCGAACCATGAATTGATCGATATGACGCGCCGGTTCTGGATTGGCCTGGCGTTGGCGTTGCCGGTATTCCTGTTGGAAATGGGCGGGCACCTGACGGGACTTCCTATGCTGCTTGGCAAACAGCTGTCCAATTGGATTCAACTGGCCTTGGCCACGCCTGTGGTGTTGTGGGCGGGTTGGCCGTTTTTTGTGCGCGGTTTTGAATCGTTGAAAACCCGCAATCTCAATATGTTTACGCTGATTGCGATAGGGACCGGCATTGCATGGATTTACAGTATCATCGCCACTGTAATGCCGCAGATTTTCCCGCTTGCCTTTCGCCAACCTGATGGTTCGGTCGCGGTTTACTTTGAAGCTGCTGCCGTCATCACCGTGTTGGTGCTGCTGGGTCAGGTGCTTGAGTTGCGGGCACGTGATCAAACCTCAGGTGCCATCAAGGCACTCCTCGGCCTTGCCCCCAAGACCGCAAGACGCATGGCCGCCGATGGCACAGAAGAAGATGTATCCATTGAACTGATTGTTGCGGGCGACAGCTTGCGTGTGCGGCCCGGTGAAAAAGTCCCGGTTGATGGTGTGTTGATTGAGGGCCGCGCCACACTCGATGAATCAATGGTGACGGGTGAATCGATGCCGGTAACCAAAGAGCAGGGTGACAAACTGATTGGTGGCACCTTGAACGCCACAGGCAGCTTCATCATGGCGGCGGAAAAAGTAGGCCGCGATACGATGCTGGCGCGCATCGTGCAAATGGTGGCAGACGCACAGCGCAGCCGGGCACCCATTCAGCGTTTGGCTGACCGTGTTGCGGGTTGGTTCGTGCCACTGGTTTTGGCGGTCTCCATCGCCGCCTTTGCGGCATGGTCTATATGGGGACCAGAACCCCGCTTTACCTATGCCCTCGTTGCTGCCGTTGCCGTTCTTATCATCGCTTGCCCCTGTGCGCTTGGACTTGCCACGCCGATGTCCATCATGGTGGGCGTGGGCCGTGGTGCTCGGTCGGGCGTTCTGATCAAGAATGCCGAAAGCCTTGAGCGCATGGAAAAGGTCGACACGCTGGTGGTCGACAAGACTGGCACCTTGACGGAGGGCAAACCTGCCGTCACTGCAATCATCACGGCTGAAGGGGTTGAGGAAGTTGAACTGCTGCGCTTGGCCGCCAGCGTCGAGCAAGCCAGTGAACATCCGCTAGCAGCTGCCATTGTCAACGCTGCGAAAGCCCGTACCATTACTATGGCAAAAGTCATGGGCTTTGATTCACCCACTGGCAAAGGTGCCATCGGCTTGGTCGAGCGCAAGCGTATCGCCCTCGGCAATGCCAAATTCCTGGGCGAACTCAACATCCCTGTAAGCGAACTTGCCGCAGGTGCTGAGTTGCTGCGCAATGATGGTGCAACTGCCATTTTCATGGCCGTGAATGGCAAGGCGGCGGGTGTGTTCGGCATATCAGACCCGATCAAAGCCTCCACACCGACGGCATTGGCTGCACTGCGCGCGCAGGGCATCCGCATTGTCATGCTGACGGGCGACAACCGCACGACCGCAAACGCAATTGCCCGGAAACTTGGCATCACCGACGTTGAGGCCGATGTCTTGCCAGACCAGAAAGCTGACATCGTCGCCAAATTCAAAAGCGAGGGACATGTTGTGGCCATGGCCGGAGACGGTGTGAATGACGCGCCCGCGTTGGCCGCCGCAGATGTCGGCATTGCCATGGGCACAGGCACCGACGTTGCGATGGAAAGTGCTGGCATCACGTTGCTGAAAGGTGATCTCAACGGCATCGCCAAGGCCGTCACGCTGTCGCGCGCCACCATGAGCAACATCCGGCAAAACCTGTTCTTCGCTTTCATCTACAATGCGGCAGGCGTGCCGATTGCGGCAGGCGTGCTCTATCCCGTTTTTGGTCTTCTGCTCTCACCCATGATCGCCGCCGCCGCCATGGCACTTTCGTCGTTCAGCGTCATCGTCAACGCCCTGCGATTGAAATCGGTCACATTGTAAATCATATACACAACATCAGAAACGGAGTTTTCAAATGAACAGCAAATCAATCCTGTTTGGTGCCATTGGCATCGCTGCCCTCGGCATCGCCGCCTACACGTTCGTGCCTTCAATGGGTATGGGACCCATGGCGGGCATGGACCACTCGACCATCGACGGCAGTAATGTGTCAGCTTCGACCAAGGCCTTCGACGGAGCCATGACATCCATGATGAAGGACATGATGGCTGTTCCCACGGGCAAGCCAGACCTGGACTTCATGCAAGGCATGATCCCCCATCATCAAGGTGCCATCGAGATGTCCAAGGTGGTGTTGCAATTTGGCAAAGATGCCGAAGTGAAGGCGCTGGCCGAAAATGTCATCAAGGCTCAGGACAGTGAAATCGCCTTCATGAAAGCTTGGCTTGAGAAGACCGACAAATCAACACTTGTTGAATCCCCGGAAGCTGCCAAAGGCAATGCTGATGCCATGAACGCCATGATGAAAAACATGACAATGACCTATTCAGATGACGCTGATGTGGACTACATCAAAGGCATGATCCCCCATCATCAGGGTGCCATCAACATGGCGAAAGTCGCGCTTCAGTATGCCAAGGACCCTGATGTCTTGAAACTTGCGGGTGAAGTCGTGAAAGCCCAAGAAGTCGAGATCAGTTTCATGCAGGACTGGTTGAAACGCATGGGAAAATAAATTGCAATCAAGCACGACGCAAGGCGAAACCTACACCAGAACAGCAAGGCTTCTTCACTGGGGCATGGCGCTCGCCATTGTCCTCTTATTGCTAACAGGCGAAGAAACCATGGGCAGCCATGATGCGCACTTTCTTCCCACATTGCATGCCAGTGCGGGCTTTGTAATGTTATCATGGGACCCATAAGCTGACTAACGCAAAATGCTCAATTGGGAAAGACAAGAAAGCAAAGTCTCTTGCGGGTTTCTTCCCTGCCCATTTCTGGTTTGAAACAACTACACTTTGCATCTAGTGTTGAAGAATGGAGTCAGCGCGTCTTGAAAGCCCCCGCCGCATCGGTCGCCGCCCGCGCACCGTTTCAGATGCTTCACAGAAAATTTCCCCGATCTCCCCCGGCATGGTGGGTGGCCAGTACAAGCCTTTGACCGACAGCGAGATGCTGCGCATTCATGCGCTGGTCCTGCAGCTGCTCGAGGAGCTCGGCTTGTCACAAATCACACCCAGCCTGGAACGCCGGGCGGTTGCGGCTGGTTGCCGGATGGACTCTGAGGGCCGTTTGCACTTTCCGCGTGGACTGGTTGAAGATGTGATTGCCCGCTCGCGGCGCTCCTTTACGCTGCATGGCCTTGATCCCCGAAATGACATCGAAATTGGTGGCAGGCGGGTTCACACAGGCACCGGTGGTGCTGCTCCCACCATTATGGACTTTGAAACCGGACGCTACCGTGAGAGCACCGTTGCCGACCTCTATGACATTGCGCGGCTGGTGGACCGGCTCGACAATATCCACTGGTATCACCGCTCCATCGTGGCGAGAGATGCAGACACGATCTTTGATCTCGACATGAACACCACTTACGCATGTCTTGCAGGCACGACCAAATCGATTGCAGTAAGCTATACTGACGGCCATAGCGCCCGCGCCGTGCAACCCATGCTGGATGCGGTTGCGGGAGGCGACGGCAAGCACCGTGAACGGCCATTTTGCACTGCCGTTTGCTGTCATGTCGTGCCGCCCATGCGTTTTGCGACGGAAAGCTGTGATGCATTGGAAGCCGCTGTCCTTGCCGGCATGCCGATCTTACTGGTCTCCGCCGGACAAGCCGGGGCCACAGCACCTGCCGCTTTGGCTGGTGCGGTGGCTCAAGCTTGCGCTGAAGTTCTTGCCGGGCTTATCCTGTGTCACATCATCGACCCCAATTGCCGCGGTATCTTTGCGGCCTGGCCTTTTGTTTCCGACTTGCGCACCGGTGCCATGTCAGGAGGTTCCGGCGAACAGGCCCTGCTTTCAGCAGCGTGTGCGCAAATGGCAAATTTCTACGACCTTCCCAATTCCGTGCCAGCAGGGATGACCGACAGCAAATTGCCTGACGCACAAAGTGGTGGCGAAAAAGGCTACACAATCTCGCTGGCAGCCCATGCGGGAGCGACGATGATCCATGAATGTGCTGGCATGCAAGCCTCCCTCATGGGCACGACGTTTGAAGGCTATGTCATCGACAATGACCTGCTTGGTGCGATTCTGCGAACAGTGAAAGGTATTGAAGTCAGCGAAGACACGCTGAGCTTCGATGTCATTCGCGACACTGTCATGGGGCCTGGCCATTTTCTTGGACACGCACAAACACTGGCCCGAATGAAGAGCGACTATGTGTATCCGGAAATCGCTTGCCGACGCAGCGCAAATGAGTGGCAACAGGCCGGTTCCCGAGACACCCGCACGCCTGCGCGCGAGCGCGTCCGTAAGATCCTGTCAGAACATTATCCACGCCATATTGCAGACGACGTCGACGCAAAGATCAGGGCACATTATAACATCATCTTGCCGAAAGAACGGATGAGCGCGGGCAACGGTGTGTGGTGAACGGCATAAACGCCAAAGTACAGGTGGTTGCTGCATCCCTTCACCGGCGCTGGATTCCCCGCGTCTTGATTGCAAGCGCTGCCGCTGCGAGGAGAATGCCACCCCAGATCGCCAGCGTGAGGTGCGGTGAAAAACCCAATAAATTAAACGCCGATGAAATGAACTGCAAAATGGCCAACGCGAGAATGAGCCCCGCAACTTTGCCAGCACCACCAAAGGGGTCGATGCCGCCGAGCACAGCCGCGAGAATCGTAATCAACAAATAGCTCTCTGAATAATCGGCGCGGGCAGAATTGAGCCACCCCATCAACACAATGGCACCAACCCATGCCAGCATGCTGGAGATCAAATAGACTTTGAAAATCACCCATTTGGTGTCGACACCGGAATAGCGTGTGGCTTTTTCATTAGAGCCGATCATGTAAATGAACATACCCGTCGGCGTGCGCGACAGCCAGATCGCCAAGGGAATGGCGCACGCAATAAAGACGAAAAGACTGAATGGAATGCCGAAGACCGCACCATTGCCGATGAAGGTGATCATAGCTGGAAAACCTGACAACACATCACCCGCGGTCAGGCCAACAGCAATACCCTTGACGAGCGTCATGGTGCCGAGGGTGGCGAGGATCGGCGAGACATTGAGGTACGCAATAATATAGCCGTTCAATGCGCCAATGATTGCTGCAACGACAGCTCCGCAACCCAGTGCAACGAATATGCCTGCGGTGAGTGCGATGCCTTCGCTGCCTGTGGGCGTCAAAAGGTTCATCATATAGGCCATGGTGAGCGAGCAGAGATTGGTAGTGGCGATGAGCGAGAGATTGATCCCGCCTTTTAACAACGTAATCATCATTGCGAGGGACAGAATGCCAAGGCCTGACACCTGAATGGCCATGGACCAAGCTGATTCAACTGAGAAGAAGCGGTCAACCCCAAGACTGAAGCCGATGAACAAGACGACGAGAATGAACGAAAGCTGAAAGTTGGTTTGACGAAGCATGTTCATGCGGCAACACCGGTTTCCTGACCTTTGCGGGCCGCACGGCGCATATTCATTTGTCTGCCCGCTTCAAGCGCACTTGCAGAGACGGCAATGAGGATCACGAGACCTGAGACAGCGCCTTCCCAACGGGCTGGCAGGCCCAGAATGATCAGTCCATTCTGTAGCACACACAACAAAGAAACGCCGAGGATCGTGCCCAGCACGGTGCCGACACCACCCATGAGGCTTGCACCACCCAGTACGACCGCTGCCAGCACCGTGAGTTCACGACCCACCAACACAGTTGGCGTGACATTCAATTGCAGCTGCGCATGGGCGATGGAGGCAATGCCTGCAATAAAGCCCAAATAGCCGTACACAAAGAGGTTGAGTCTGAAGATGGAAAAGCCAAGTCGCTGGGCCGCATCCGGGTTTCCGCCCATGGCATAAATCTGGCGGCCCACATTGGTGGCCTTCAAGATGAACGCCGTCAGAATGAAGCTGCCAAACAAAAGAAGCATTTGCAAGTTGATGCCATAGGAGCGACGGCCAAGTTGAAATTCGAACCAGTTGATGCCGTCAAAAAAGTAATCGGGAACCGTGGTAATGTAGTCACCGCTGGTGATGAAGATGAGCAACCCGTAAAAAATATTCAGCGTCGCAATCGATACAATAATGGAATGCATCTTGAACTTGACAACAAATATGGCGTTGATCATCCCCAGAACAGCGCCAAGGCTACCTGCGATTGTCAACAGGATGATCCAGTTCATGCCGTACATGTTGGCAAGTGTAACGGCAGCGTATTGAACAACGCTGGCCGTCGCTGTGAAGGAGATGTCAATGCCCCCCGCAATCAAAACAACAATAAGCCCCGCACACAGAATTCCGGTGAAAGCATTCTGGGTCAAAAGATCATTCAAGTTGCCGATGGTGAAAAACGATGGTGCCGTGAAACTGAAGAACAGCACAAGGCCCAGCAACACAACAGCCAGCCAAAACTCATTTTTGCTTCGCAGCCGGTTAAAAAGTTCACGCATTGACGGCCGCCATTAATCTGTGTTCATCAGTCTGATGTGGGCGATGGGCGCTCGTCAGCCGCCCTTCCCGCATCACCAATATGCGATGGGAATGGTACAACACTTCCGGAATTTCATCTGAGATCATCAGAATTGCAACACCATCAGCAGCCAAGTGTTTGATAATGTCGTAAATGCCGTCCTTGGCCAGAATGTCAACCCCAACAGTGGGACTGTCGAGGATGAGCACACGTGGCTTTCTCGCCAACCATTTGGCCAACACCACGCGCTGCTGATTGCCACCTGACAACGTGCGAACGGCGTTTTCAGTATTTGAGACTTTGATCGATAAATCCTTGACCCAGCGATCTACGGCGTTCTGGCGTGTTGCGTCGGGCACGAGGTTCAATCGACCGGCCAATTTTTGCAACACGGTAACAACAATGTTGGAAGAAATCGACTGGTCGAGCACGAGGCCCAGCGTCAGTCGATCTTCTGACACATACGCAATACCAGCTTCAATCGCGTCCTGATTGGTGCGAAGTGTCAAAGGTTTTCCATCAAGGCGAATATCGCCGCGCTCAGGGCGCGTCATGCCAAAGAGGGTGAGAGCCAATTCAGTGCGCCCCGAGCCCAGCAGGCCGGTGAGCCCGACAATTTCGCCTGCCCGCAACTCAAAGCCGATGTCTTCGTATTCGCCTTGCCGCGTCAGGCCTTCGACCGACAACACAACGGATTGCTTCGAGAGGTCAGTTTCCTTCAAGTCATAACTGAATTGCTTGCCTGTCATCAAGACGGCAAGCTTCTTGTCATTGACTTCACTCGCCGGATAGGTGCCGACTTTTTTGCCGTCGCGCAGCACGGTCACACGGTCTGCCACTTCGAGCACTTCATCCAAGCGATGCGACACAAAGACAATACAAATGCCTTTGGCCTTTAGCGCACGCACAAGTTTGAGCAGACTGTTGACTTCGGTGCGTGTCAGTGACGCCGTGGGTTCGTCCATGATCAGCAATTTGGCATCAGCAGTGAGTGCGCGGCAAATGGCAACAAGCTGACGATTCGCAATAGTCAAGCTGCCGACGATGGCATTGAGATCAAGCGAGACACCGATTTTGCTTAATGCCTCTTCAGCACTTTTGCGCAACGTGGCCCATTGCACCAAATGCGGCGGGCCGAAGTGGCCGTTGATGGCGATGTTTTCAACCACACTCAGATTGGGGAAAAGTGATAGATCCTGATAGATCACCTGAATACCGGCACGCGTCGAGTCCTGTGGTGTCAGGCGGCTGAACGCACGGCCTTCAATCAGAATGCGTCCGCCAGCTTCCGGCGGCTGCACACCTGAGATAATTTTGATCAAGGTTGACTTGCCTGAGCCGTTTTCGCCAACAAGGCAATGCACTTCACCTGCCTCTAATGTCATATCGACATCTGATAAAGCAGTGACGCCGCCGAAGCGTTTGGAAATGGCCGAGAGTTCAAGAAAGGCAGTCATAAGGCGCTTTCAAAGCAAAGCACATGCAGCAACAGCGCCGCCCGTGCGAGGGGCGGCGCGGATTTTGCGTCAAGGATCAGAGGCCGAGTGCGATGAAGCCGTCAACTGTGTCTTTGTTGATGGCCATGATTTTGTCAGCCTTTACCAATTTGTTGGCCGCATCCACCTGCACTTTGCCAACGCCTGGAATTTCCATGCCATCGGCAATCGAACCACCCTCAAGCACCAGCTTGCCCAACGACACCATGGCGTAGCCTGCATCGACCGGGTTCCAAAGGAACGCTTCACGGATGATCCCCGCTTCAATGAGTGGCTTGGCTTGTGAGGGCAATGCTGTTCCCACCACGGCTATTGCCTTATCGAGTTTTTGCTGGCGAATGGCGTTACCTGCACCAATGGGTCCGTTCGAACCAAATGCAATCACGCCTGCAAGATTTGGATAGGCCTTGATGGCATCCAATGTGGTCTTTTGCGCGGTGTCGATTTCGTCAGCACCGGGGAAGCGATCAGCCACCAGTTTCATATCGGGGAACTTGGCTTTTTGCAGTGCGATGGCAGCATCACACCAAACGTTGTGGAGCGGTGTTGTCAAGGTGCCGACGAAGGCGATGTATTCGCCTTTGCCTCCCATTTCAGAGGCCAGCTTTTCCATTTGGACTTCGCCGAACTTAACAGAGTCAATAAGGTCGATGTTCCAGTCACGTCCTTCTTGTTCCGGGCCTTCGTGGGCGATTACTTTGATGCCAGCTTCCTGCGCACGCTTCAGTACGGGGGCGAGAACGGCAACATCCAAAGGAACGATGCCGATGGCAGCGACTTTCTTGGCAATCAAATCCTCAACGAGTTTGACCTGCTGTGCAGGGTCAACACCTGCGGGTCCGATCATGGAGGCGTTGATGCCAAGATCGGCACCCGCCTTCTTCACACCGGCTTCAAGTGCGTTGAACCATGGAATGCCAGCAATTTTCACCACGACGACCATTTCTGGCATGGCTGCTTGTGCAATAGTGGGAAGTCCCGCAACACCGGCAAGAGCGGTGGCGCCGATAAGCCCAATCGTTTCGCGTCTATTCATGTTGATCCTCCAATGGCCACCCTTTTTGCGGGGGCGGTTATGACCGCGATGATTTTATTTCGCAGTTCCCGCGAGAGTAAATGAGGAAGGCAAGTGCGAGTCAAGGTGATTGCAAGTCAGATTGCGCAAAATTAATCCGTGGTGTCGCCAAGGGATTGGCAATTCGAAATTTTCGATCCATGATGACATGATGAAAGTACAAGGCAAAACCCAGCGCACTATTTGGCTTAATGACGACGGCTGGTCCGTTGGCATTATCGATCAAACAAGATTTCCACACCGCTTTGAAACAGTTTCACTCAAAACAATGAGCGAAGCGGCTCACGCGATCAAAGACATGCTCGTGCGCGGCGCACCGTTGATTGGCGCTACAGCAGCTTATGGCATGGCATTGGCAATGCGCGAAGACTCTTCGGATGCGCATTTGAAGCGTTCATACGATGTGCTGCACGAGACCCGCCCGACAGCCATAAATCTCCGTTGGGCCTTGGACGTGATGACGCGGCACCTGTCACCGCTAGCGCCAGATCAACGTGTTGTCGCTGCTTACAAACGGGCCGCGGACATTGCAGACGAGGATGTTGAAATCAACCGTTCCATTGGTCGTCATGGGTTGGCACTTATTCAGGCTATTGCGGCCAGGAAAAAAGCGGGTGAGCGGGTCAATGTTTTGACCCATTGCAATGCAGGGTGGCTCGCCACTGTGGATTGGGGAACGGCGACTGCCCCAATTTACATGGCCCATGATTCTGGAATCTCCATTCACGTTTGGGTGGATGAAACGCGGCCGCGCAACCAAGGGGCATCCCTCACCTCATGGGAACTGGCGCAGCATGGCGTTCCCTATACTTTGATTCCCGACAACACCGGCGGTCACCTGATGCAGCATGGCCAAGTTGATTTGTGCATTGTCGGTACGGACCGCACAACAGCGGATGGCGATGTGTGCAACAAGATTGGAACCTACCTCAAAGCGCTTGCAGCCCATGACAATGGCGTGCCGTTTTATGTGGCACTCCCCTCGCCCACAATTGATTTTCGGGTGCGCGATGGCGTGAAGGAAATTCCGATTGAACAGCGCAGTGGTGAGGAAGTGTCTCTGATGACAGGCCTCACCAAAGATGGCCGCATTGAAACGGTCGAAATTGCAGCCAAGGGCACGCCGGTTGCGAATTTCGCCTTTGATGTGACGCCATCCAGATTGGTCACAGGCTTGATCACAGAGCGCGGCGTGATTAACGCAAACCGAGACGCCATTGCGGCTGCATTTCCCGAACGGGCCAAGGTTTAGCCCAACGGCGGGGTCCAAATCCGCATCTGTTGCGCGGCACTTGCAAGTGAAACAACGCTTGAATAGCCACCCGGGTTCACCATCATGTCCCGAGCCAAGGTGAGCACGCGTGCCTCGCAAGTTGCCCGCATGCGCTCATCTTTGATTTTCTCGAGGTCGATGTTGTGGGCCAGGCCCAAAATGCGGCGGATCATTTTGGCGGCGGCGAAACCGACAGTGTCATTCCACAGGCGGGTCATGTAAGCGCGCCGCTCGGCTTCAAGACGGATTTCACCGAGTTCCCCTTGGAACAGTGAAGGAGGAAAAGCGTCACCGGATTGATGTTCTCGCCAAAGCGCAAGGAATTGATCTTCGAAGCCGATCCATATGTGAACCAGTGTTTCCAAAATCCAGGCACGGTAAGTGTCGCGTGCCCCAGGTTTCTCTTCGTGACCATCCTGTGAAAAATAGCTGATGAGTAAATTGGCAATTACTGCTCCAACGTCAAAACCCATGGGACCCATGAATGCGAATTCAGGATCGATAATGCGCGTGTCTTCTGTCGTCAGCATCACAGAACCCGTGTGAAGATCTCCATGAATCATGGCTTCTGCTGATGACATGAACTTGAGTTTCAGCCGTGATACGGCTACTTTCAAGTCACCATCTTCACGCCATTTGGCGGCGTAAGGATCGAGATAGGGCTTGGTCCAACGGTTCAAATCCGCGACGCGATAGGGATCAGTGAAGATCAAGTCTTCAGTTATTTTGCAAAGCGCGGTGTTGCCGGAAAATGCTCCGATCATGGCCTTCTTTTTATCAGCGTTGAGTGCGAGGTCGCTGGTGAAAAACATCGTGCGTGCCATGAAGGTTGAAATGTCTTTCGCAAAGCGTGGGTATTCAACTCCCGCAATCATACCGTGGCGCATGATGATGTGGGGTTCCAGCAATTCCATGGCGATGAGCGCCAATGTTTCATCGTAATGATAAATTTCGGGAACAAGGCGGCCTGTGTGCTTGGCCTGTTCCGACAAGGCCATATGTTCGTAATGGGCGCGGGACAAAGGCAGTGGCCAACTCTCACCAACCAGCCGCACGTAAGGAAGTGCCTGCTTCACCGCCATGGCGCCGTCAGGGCCATAGACTTTGAAAACCAAATTGAGGTTTCCGTCGCCCACTTCTTCAATACGCCAACCATTCGGTTTTCCACCGAGGCGTTCTGCGAGTTGCGGCACTTTTGCCAAGCAAGCCGCGAGTGATGCCGAAGTTTGGGCGACATAGCCTTTGGGGGTCTTAATCATGTCGTTCACTCCATCAGGTCTTCGACTGTCATTTACTGTTCGATAGCCCTAATATTTTGCGCGTTTCCTGCCAACTGGCAACCGGCCTTTGAAACTTTTCACATAAGTCCGTTGCACGTTTCACCAAAGCCGCATTTGACGGTACGAGCGTGTTTCTGTCAAACCTGACGTTGTCTTCCATTCCTGTTCGTGTATGGCCGCCCTTGGCAATGGCCCATTCATTTATCAGAATTTGAGCAGAGCCAATGCCAGCCGCACACCACTTGGAGTCAGGCGACAGTCGCTTCAATGTTTCGATATAGAAATCTAATATTCTTTCATCCGCCGGCATTGCATTTTTAACGCCCATCACAAACTGCACGTAGAGTGGGCCTTTGAGCCGACCGTCTTTCTGCATGGTTGCGGCTTGCGTGATATGAGACAAATCAAAGGCTTCGATTTCGGGTTTGACGTTGTAGGACAACATTTCAGCCGCCAACCAGTCCACCAGATCAGGGGGATTTTCATAAACACGCGTCGGGAAGTTATTCGAGCCTACTGAGAGTGAAGCCATGTCTGGGCGCAAGGGCAACATGCCGCCGCGCACTTTCCCGGCCCCTGACCTGCCCCCGGTTGACAGCTGAATGACCATGCCCCGACAGTGTTTTTCAAGCCCGTCCTTGAGGCGCGCAAAGCGTTCGGGGTCGGACGTCGGTTTACCGTCATCATCGCGTACATGGCAGTGGGCAATGCTGGCACCTGCTTCGAATGCTTCGTGAGTGCTTTCAATCTGCTCAGCGATTGTAATGGGCACCGCCGGGTTGTTTTCCTTGGTGGGTAACGAACCCGTAATGGCCACGCAAATGATACAAGGATTGCTCATGACTTGCTCAGAACAACATTCCATGTAACCTCGCGGAACGGATTGGGCAGGCCCAATTGCTCTGCGCGCTTGGCATCATCGGTCCATTTGAAATCAGCAATCAAACTCTTCTTCACACCGAACACCGCATCTTCCTTTAGCCAAGGACAATCTGGCGTGAAAATATGTGTAACCAATTTGTCATAGCCCGGTGCTGTGACCATGAAATGCAAATGGGCGGGGCGGTAGGGATTGCGGTCCAGCGCTGTCAACAAATCACCAACGGTCCCGTCATGGGGGATCGGGTAATATCGGGGATAAGCCGACAGGAAGCTGTAATGACCTTTTGCATCAGATGTGAATACACCGCGCAAATTATTTTCAGGCTGAATGCCTTTTTGTTGCACGTCATAGAAACCTTCGTCGTTGGTTTGCCAGACTTCCAGTTTGGCACCGGCGACAAGTTTTCCCTTGGCATTCGTCACCTTGCCTTGCACCAGCACGGGCTCTCCCTTGCCATCGAGACAGATGTTTGCGCCGTTAGGATAATGCGGTGCGTTGGGAATGTAGAAAGGACCGAGCACTGTCGATTCCGTCTCGCCTGACATTTTGTCGTTGTTGAGGGTTTCGACCAACATCGAAATGCCCAAGGCATCCGACAACAATATGAATTCCTGCCGCCAGTCAGTTGAGAGATGACCTGTGCGGGTCAGGAAGTTGATTCCAAACATCCACTCATCAAGCGTTGGTTTGGTTTCCTTGACGAAGGCATGCAAATGTTTGACGAGTGAGTCGACCAACACTTTCGTGCGCTTGTTGGCCTTGGGGCCGGACCGGTTTTGCACGACCTTCACCGAGTCTTTCGCAGTGAAGTAAGGCGAAGCTTTTTTCTTGATCGACTTCTTTTTTGCGACTGCTTTTGCCATGGTCAATGCCCCAATACTTTCGTGAGCGCGTTCAATAAATCTTCTTCGGATGTGTTGGATGCATTGAAAGCGCGCCAGGCCACGTGGTGGTCAGGACGCACCAACAGGCAACCACCGTCAGTAATTTCCGAGGCCCTCGCCCAATCTCCGGTGTGGTCTTCGAAGTCGCGGCGCGGACCGATGACTCGGACTTTAATGTCCAGTCCAAATCTTGTGCCTGCCTTTTTTGCAGCCGCACCCCAGGCCTCGCCCCCAATACCCGTCAAAATCGTGAAGTGGCCTTTGCCGGTCAGATCGAGCGTTGAGCGTTGCGTCCCCTGTGCGTCAAACACCCACACATGGGGCAGTCGGGCACCGGGCCAGGTGGTTGGAGCGTAGTGCAATTCTTTGTCTTTTTCAAAGGTAGGCTCTTTTTGCCCGTCTGCATGAATTGCGTCAGAGACGTAACGTTGGTTCATTTCCACGCCATGACAATCAAACTCAAACTTCTTGAACGCAATGGCTTTGCGTAATGCCGCGCGTTGTTTTTCCGCCTGTGGCGTTGCGTCGGCGCGGCCGTCCATGTTGCGTTTGATCTTGTCATGATCGACGCCACCATCCATGCCAAGGGCTTCGAAAATCGGGCCGAACTCACCGATGGATTGATTGGCACGTGTCACAATTTGCTTGGCAATGGGCGCGCGTTCGACTGAATAGCTTTCCAGCAATTTTGGTGTTGCCTGACCTTTCAGCACGGCGGCGAGTTTCCAAGCCAGATTAAAAGCGTCTTGTATTGATGTGTTCGAGCCCAAACCATTGGACGGCGGGTGACGATGGGCTGCATCGCCCATAATGAACACCCGGTCGTTTTGCATGTGGGTGGCATACATGTTGTTGACGGTCCACGTGTTGGCCGAAATCAATTCGATATCCAGCGTCGGATCACCCACCAACTGGCGGGCAACGGATGTTGCCATTTCAGCATCCACTGTGGGGGCGGGTTGGTTGATATCATAGCCCCAGACGATCAGCCATTCGTTCCAGGGCCTGATCATGCGAACAAGACCCATGCCGATGCCGCCGACATCCGCACCCGGTTGCATAATCCAATAGAGCACGGAAGGCCGATGGGCCACGTACTTTGAAAGGTCAGCGCGGAACAAAATATTCATCGAACCTCCCACGCCCATTTTGCCTTCGAGCGGCAGCCCTGCATGTTCAGCCACAAGTGAATTGCCACCGTCCGCCCCCACGAGGTACTTCGCGCGCACGGTAAAGGATTTATCCATCAAGCGGTCTTTGACAGTTACCGTCACGCCATCTTTATCTTGCACATGCGATTGGTACTCACACGACATGCGTGATTGTGCTCCGCGTGAGCATGCTGTTTTGAACAGAATGGGTTCCATGAATGTTTGTGGCAGGTCGTTCATGTGGCAAGGCGATGACATTTGGTGCTCTGCGCGGGACAGAGGGTGTTTGCCCCAGCTTTTCATCCGGCCCAGTTCTTCGCCAGCCAGACTTTCACAAAACACGTTTTCGCCCATCAGGTCTTGTTCAGTTGCTTGTTGATAGGCTTCGGCTTCCACGTTCTCTCCCAGATCGCGCAACACTTCCATGGTGCGCTGGTTGGTGATGTGGGCGCGTGGCGTGTTGGCGAGCCAGCGGTATTGATTGATTATGAATGTGTTGACGCCGCAGCTTGCCAGCAGGGCTGCTGTGGCGCTTCCGGCAGGGCCTGTGCCCACCACCATCACATCGGTTGTAATATCTGCCATGTTTTCATCTCCCGATAATTAGTCTGGACGACGACCGTGATAGGCGTCGTCCAACAGTTGGCGAATGGCGTTGCGTTCGAGGGCTCGCGGATTTGGATAGGGATTCGACACGGCGACGTCCGCTGCTTTGTCGAGACCCGCTTCTGGCATTCCTAGTTCTTTCAAGGTCACAGGTGCGCCGAGTCGTTTCGCAAGATCGTAAAGCCCGCCCGCTGCGCTGGATGCGTTGAGCGAGCGCGCAATACTTTGCATGGCTTGGGGTGAGCTTTTGGCGTTGTACGCAGTGGCATGGGGCAAAACCACAGTGTGGGTTTCGGCATGTGGCAGGTTGAAGCTTCCACCCAACACGTGACACAACTTGTGATGCAGCGCCATTGCAACCGAGCCCAATACAGTGCCGCAAAGCCAAGCGCCGTAAAGCGCTTCGTCATGTGCGGCTTTGCCTTTTGGCAATGCGCTGGAGAGTGCACGAATGCCCTCCTCCGCCATCAACGAAACGATGGGGTTTCCATCAACGGCATAGAGACCTTCAACCGCATGGGCGATGGCGTTCATGCCTGATGTGGCGGCGAAGTGATCAGGGAGCGTATGGAGCAAATCTGCATCATAAATGACTGTTTCAGGCTGGATTTTGGCGTCCCGTTTTGTTGTCTTTGCACCGTCTGCCGTTTCTCCCAAAATATTGGTCATTTCGGAGCCTGCGTAACTCGTGGGGATGACCAGTTGTGGCAAATCAGTGCGGAGTGCTATGGCTTTGCCAAGACCCGTTGATGAGCCACCGCCCAAGGCAATTGTACCGTCGCAGTCTTCAGCTCTCAACAAGGCGAGAGCGGCGTCTGTCACGTTCGTGGGGGTGTGCATGGCAGCACCTGCGAAGGCAACACTATTGGTTGCTTTCAAAACAGCAAAACCTGAGTCTGCCTGGTTTGGTGTGGTGATCAGCAACGGCCGCTTCATGCCGAGCCGCTTAGCTTCTGCAGCGGCTTCAGACAGCTTGCCACGTCCAAATATCACCCGCGTTTGCAATGCGCTATAAACAAAAGGGATCATAACTCAGTCTTTCATATTCACACGGTAGCCCGTGGGGAAAAGTGAGATGTTCCAGCGTTGGGTGATGAAGCCCCAAATGCCTCGTGGTGCGACAAGCATGATTACGATGGCGAGAGTACCGAGGAACAGCAGGTAGATGGTTCCAAGATCAGCCAGAAATTCCCGCAGCAGAAAGTAGACAATGGTTCCGATGATTGGGCCTTCAATGGTGCCAATGCCACCGATGACAACAATGAAAATCACAAAGGCTGTCCAGTCATTCACACTGAATGCAGCATCCGGCGACACGCGGATTTTTTGCAAAGCAATGAGTGATCCGATCATTGCTGTCATACCGGCGACGGCAACGTAAACGCCATACTTTATGCGCTCGATATTGATACCGAGGCTTGATGATGCAATTTCACTGTCGCGTATCGCTGTTAACGCGAGGCCAATGCGCGAACGCAACAAGCTGTAGACAAGGGCAACAGAGCCAACGCCTAAAGCCAACGCCAACCAGTAAATCGAGGCTTCGCGCCAAAACTTGGTTTCAGCCAAGCTCTTAAGTGCTGTCGCTGGTAAGCTCATGCCAGAACCGCCGCCAAGCGATGTGACTTGTGACGCCAGCAAGCGAAACACTTCGGCTACAACCCAAGTTCCGATGGCGAAATAGGCTCCTTGCAAACGGAACACCAGCTTTCCGACTGGTAACGCAATCAATACCGCCACCAAACCGGCGACCGGGACTGCTAACAGCGGATGTAGACCCGCAAATATGACCATCGACATCAGAATATAACTGCCAAATCCGACGTATGCCTGCTGACCGACAGACACAAGACCCGTATAACCTGCAAGCAAATTCCACAGTGAAGCCAAGGCGAGATAGACCATGAATTGGCCGAGCAACCGCAATGTAGCGGTGGAGCCCCACCAAGGTGCCGCACACAGAATTGCAACAAGCACCAAAGCCACGACAAAGGCGATACGACTGGCTGAGGTTGCGCGGGTTACGGTGAGTTGCATCAGTCCATCCTCGGGAACAGCCCGCGCGGGCGAAAGGCGAGAACCAACAGAAACACCAAATGTCCGGCCAACAATTGCCAACCCGGATTGATCTGTGCACCTATGGCTTGCGCAACGCCCAAAATGACGCCACCCACCAAGGTGCCCCACAAATTTCCAAGCCCGCCTATGATCACGGCTTCGAACCCAAAAATCAAACGACCCGGTCCCATGAAAGGATCAAAGTTGGAGCGTATCGCGAGGAACACACCAGCAATCGCAACCACACCCATACAAAGAGCCATGGCCCACGCATAGACTTTGTGTTTATTGAGTCCCATCAGCAAAGCAGTTTCTGAATCATCAGAGGTGGCGCGAAAAGCCCGACCCAGTGCGGTGTTGTAAAACATGTATTGCAAGCCCGCGATGACAGCGATGGCTACAACAAAATTCAGCAAGGGCAAATAGCCAATGGCCACGCCGGGCAGCAGCGGAAAACTTGCGGTTTCCAAGGCACCCGCTTGCAGTTTGCGGCTGTCAGCAGTGAACAGTTCGAGCAAGCCATTTTGAAGGATGACCGACAGGCCAAACGTCACCAACAATGGCGGCAGGATATCTTTTCCAAGCGTGCGATTGAGAATGAACCACTGCAAGCCATATCCAAATGCCATGGCCACTGGAATAACCAGCACCAAACTTAAAAGTGGGTGCATGCCCGTGGCATAGACAATCGACCAAGCGAGGAAAGCGACAGCCACGATCAAATCACCGTGCGCTATATTGACCAAGCGCATGACGCCAAAGATCAACGAAAGTCCAGCTGCGAACAGTGCGTAGAGCCCGCCCACCAAAATACCTTGTATGATGATGTTGATCCAGACCATGTCACATCACATCCCGAAATATGCCGCAGAAATTTGGTCTTTGGTATAGGCCTTGGGCGCACCTTCCAGTGCAACGCGGCCCTCCAGCATGCACATGAATTTGTTGGACGACGCCAACGCCCGCGTCACATCCTGCTCCACGAGGATTGCTGTTAATCCATTGCCCACAATTTTGGGCAACATGTCATAAATATCTTTGATAACAATGGGAGCCAAGCCGAGGCTTAACTCATCCAGCAAAATCAAATCTGGGTTCGACATCAGGCCCCTGGCAATCGCTACCATTTGTTGCTGACCACCTGAAAGCGACGTTGAAGGCACATTGCGTTTGTCTTTCAAGACGGGAAAAATGTTGTAAACGGCATTCAAATCCCATGGACCTGTGCGGGCAATGCTGCCGCCGAGGACAAGATTTTCCTCTACCGTCAGCGAAGGAAATAATCTTCGACCCTCGGGCACCAAAGCGATGCCACGCTTTACAGTGTCATTTGCACCAAAGCCGTCGATCCGTTCAGCCCTGAAATTTATGTGTCCCGTTTTCTTGGCGAGCAGGCCGCAGATCGATTTCAGCAAAGTGCTTTTTCCAGCGCCATTGGAACCGATCAGCGCCAGTACCTCGCCTTGCTTCAGCTCAAATGAAATCCCATGCAACACCTTGGCATCAACATACCATGCTTCGAGATTTTCGACGGTGAGTAAGGCATCAGACATGAGCGTCCTCGCCGAGGTAAACGGATTTCACATCGCGGCTTTTCATCACCTGTTCAGGCAATCCGTCAGCAATCAACTTGCCGAAATTCAAAACCACAAGGCGTTGCGCAACCGACAGTAGTGCATGCACGACATGTTCGATCCACACAATTGTAACCCCTGATGCATGCACGTCGCGGATGGCGGAGAGCAAAGATTGACATTCGCGCTCAGTCAAGCCACCGGCAATTTCGTCGAGCAACAGCAACTCAGGTTCTGTGGCAAGTGCGCGGGCCAGTTCCAAGCGCTTGCGTTCCAACAGCGTAATCGAACCCGCCAGCGCATTGGCCTTGGCT
>JANOPL010000163.1:0-10806 GCA_031421835.1 Hyphomicrobiales bacterium
CAGCTCCCCCAGCGAAGCTGAGGGAGCGGGATGCACACATATTCCGCTCCCTCAGCTTCGCTGGGGGAGCTGCCCGGAGGGCTGAAGGGGCCTTAAGCTCTTAAAACGGCACTTCGTCGTCCAGATCCCGTGCAAATGTCTGCTTGGCGCCGCCCCCTGCCCGTGGGCGGTCCATGGGGGACGACGCACCAAAGCCGCTGTCGCCGCCACCGTAATCGCCGCCGGCATTGTCGCCGCCGCCGGGCTTGCCACCCAGCATGGTGAGCGTGCCACCATAGTTTTGTAAAACGACTTCCGTTGAATACTTCTCTACCCCGTCCTTGTCAGTCCATTTGCGGGTTTGCAGTTGACCCTCGACATAAATCGTCGAACCCTTTTTCAGATACTGCTCGGCAACCTTTGCAATGCCTTCATTGAAAATGACGACGCGGTGCCATTCGGTTTTTTCCTTGCGCTCACCTGAAGACTTGTCACGCCACGATTCAGACGTTGCCAGTGAAAGATTCACAATCGGTTTGCCGTCCTGGGTGTGACGCACTTCCGGGTCTTTGCCCAAGTTGCCCACCAAAATTACCTTGTTTACCGATCCAGCCATGACACGTCTCCCTTTGCACTGTTACCCGTTCATAAGCGTGACAGCCCTGAGCTGCACTCCCACAATACCGGTCATCCACACGTTTATTGTTCATCTTATGTTCTATTTCAAGACAAAAAACAAGGCCCCAAATTGCGGAGCCTTGTTAATTGCGTTCAAACGGTGTGAGCAGTCCGGAGGCGTTAGCCACGGCCAAACAAGCGCACCAAAATCGGCTTGCGGGCAACAGTTGCCTTTGGCGCAATCTTAATATCCTGCATCATGGCAGTCGAATAAACGTTTGAATATGTTTCAAAAACCCAGTTCATAATAATCTCCTCTGTATTCGTTTGATATACAGTAGATAGCGCGCCTTCGCACCTGCAACAAACGTTGAAAACTCACATGACATGTTAGAAAATGTTACATGAGTATGGTATAAACGAGCCCATGGCCCGCCGACTCCCTTCCCTCAACGCCCTCAAAGCTTTCGAAGCCTCAGCCCGGCACGAAAGCTTTACCGATGCAGCAACCGAGTTGTTTGTAACCCATGCCGCGATTTCCCGTCACATCCGCGAGCTTGAAGAAACCTTGGGCACCGAACTGTTCACCCGCACAGGCCGTGGCGTTGAAGTGACCGAAGCAGGCCGCCGCTTTGGTGAACGCCTGACCCCGCTCTTCGACCAGTTGGCAGATGCCGCCCGCGAGGCTGCTGCGGTGGGAGCCACGCGCACCTTGCGGGTGTCAGTGGAGCCTGCATTCGCTTCACGCTGGCTCGTCGGACGCTTGGCGAAGTTCAATGAACTGCATCCGGATATTGAACTTACCATTGATTCAACCGATCGCCTTGTGGATTTTTATGCTGACGATGTGGACATCGGCATTCGGTATGGCAACGGTGCGTGGGATGCAACAGACGCGAGCAAACTATCGGACGTCGTCATATTCCCTGTTTGCGAGCCTCAGCTGATTGCAAATACGCCACACCTGACACCGGAAAACCTCGGCCAGTTCACACTGCTGCACGAAAACCGCAAGCAATGGTGGGCCGACTGGTTGGCCGCAGCTGGTGTAAAAGCTGAAATGGACTGGCGCGGCACAGTGTTTCAGAGCCACCTCGCCATCGAAGCCGCTGAAGCCGGCGCTGGCTTTGCCTTGGGCGACCAGATTTTATGCACAGATGCTCTGGTTGAGGGCTGGTTGGCCAAACCCTTCTCGACCGACATGAAGGACCATGGTGCCTATTGGATCGCCCGCAAAAAAGGATCAAAGGAAAGCGCTGTCGTCAAAGCGTTTCGCGAATGGTTGCTAAGCGGGCTGCTGGAAACCAACCGGAAGTTCGCGGCGATAAAGGCGAAGTCGGTTTAGATTTTTGAGTTATCAACAACATCCATAAGTCTCCTCATTCGCGCGAACGTGAACTGCTGCCCGGTTGGGGGGTAATGAGTATTGTATCGTACGGGTTGTCATCACCGGACTGGTTCCGGTGATCCATTGTGGTCCGAGAGTGGAGTAGTCCCTGCGCTCTGCGCAAGGTGTCCGCACTGTCACTGCAACAGCCATGGATTGCCGGAACGAGTCCGGCACTGACAGGGTTTGACAAGTCGTGTGTTATATCCAATTGCTCATCGGAAGCCCTTAAGCCTCCAACGCCCTCACCACAATCCGCGCCAACATCTCGGTGCCGTGTCGCAAAAGTCCGTCGTTAAAATCGTAACCTGAATCGTGAAGGTTTTTGCTGGCGCCATTGCCGATGCCGAAATAGCAGCCCTTCGCTTCCTGTAACATGAAGGCAAAGTCTTCCGAGAACATGAACGGGCTTTTCATATCGACACCTGCGGCCTTCTGGCCCGAGGTTATTGCAACATCGCGAACGAGTGAGGCCGCAGCAGCGTCGTTGATGCCGACGGGGTACACGATGCAATCTCCGTAATTGATGTCGGCCGAGCAGCCGAAAGACGTGGCTTGGCCGTGGATGATTTCATTCAAGCGCTTCAACAGCTTTTCACGGGACGCCATCGACGTCGTGCGCAATCCGCATTTCATTTCGACTGTTTCCGGAATGGCTGTGGCCAACTGCCCGCCGTGAATGGAACCAATGGTCAGCACAGCAGGTTCGGCGGCATTGTTGTCGCGAGATATTGCCGTTTGCAATGCCATGACGGTTGCAGACGCTGCGACGATAGGGTCGACGGCAAGGTGTGGAATTGCACCATGGCCTGCCACACCCGTGATCGTGATGTTCAAAATATCAACGGCCGCCGTAATGGCACCTGCGCGCACCTGCACCTGCCCCACCGGCGAGCCTGGAATGTTGTGGAGCGCAAAAATCTGATCGCAGGGAAACTGCTTGAACAAACCTTCGTCGATCATCCGGCGCGCACCACTGATGTCTTCTTCCGCTGGTTGGAAAATCAAATGCACAGTGCCATTGAAAGCTTTGCTTTCTGCCAGATAGCGGGCAACCCCCAAGACCATGGTGGTGTGTCCGTCGTGACCGCAGGCATGCATTTTGCCAGGCGTGCGCGAGGCGTAAGCCAGTCCGGTTGTTTCAGCGATGGGAAGTGCGTCCATATCAGCCCGCAAACCAACCACGCGATTGCCCTGCCCGGCTTGCAAGGTTCCAACGACACCCGTGCCCGCAAGGCCTGTTGTGACTGAAAATCCCAAGCGGTTCAATTCATGCGCGACGATACCACTGGTGCGATGTTCTTCAAAACACAGCTCTGGGTTTTCGTGCAGGTCGTGCCGAATGGCGATGAGATAGTCTTGTATCGATGCAATATGTTCCGAAAGTTGATCCATTAACGCCTGACAGGAATTTGCCGCTCAATGTGGCCGAAGATGCGCGTGATTATAAACGTCAAAATCAAATAGACAATCATGACCATGATCAGTGGTTCATAAATGATGTAGGTTTCCTGACGCACACGATCTGCCACTCCGAAGATGTCAATCACCGTCACCAGTGCCGCAAGTGGTGTCGCTTTTAATGTGGAAATGGTTTCTCCACCAATGGCAGGCAGCGCATTCCTGAAAGCACGTGGTAACCACACACGCCGCAACACTTTAAAAGGCGACATGCCATAAGCCCGCGCCGCTTCCAGTTCACCTTTCGGTACGGACAAGAATGCACCACGCATGACTTCGCCTGCATAGGCAGCTTCATTTAGAATAAAAGCGAGGACTGCATAGTAATAGCCTTCTCGCAGAATCGGCCAAAAAATGGATTGGCGCAACTCCGGATAACTCGAAAAAACGCTGCCGAGCCCGTAATACAAAAGATAGAGCTGAATGAGCAACGGCGTGCCGCGCATCACGGTACAATAACCACGCGCCAATGTTGCCAACCACTTTGGACCCGTCACCTGTGCAAGCCCCAAAGGAATGGCCAGCAGCAAGCCAAAGACCATGGTCAGCACCAGCAACTGTATTGTGATAAAAATGCCGTGCGGCAAAAGTGGAAGAAATTTTGGAAGCCACGACCAATCCATGTCAGCCACCCGCCAAGTTGGATTGGCCGCGGCGCACATAACGTTCCAATCGGACAAGAACGAAGTTGGACGCAAGTGTCAGGCAAAGATAAATCATGGCCGAGACGAGGTAGAACAGAAAGTATCGCTTGGTGAATCCAGCAGCGTTCTTTGTCGCTTGGAACAATTCTCCACTTGCACCCGTCACCATAACCAGTGCGGAACTTTTGATCGCTTCCAACCACAAGTTCGCCAAGCCCGGAATGGCGTTCGGCAACATGGCCGGAAAAATGATGCGGCTGAACGTTTGATATCGCGACATTCCAAAGGCCCTTGCCGCTTCGATTTGACCACTTGGAATTGCTTGTATGGCACCTCGCAAAACCTCAGTTGAATAAGCCCCCTGGACAAAACCAAGCACCAAAATAGCCGCAAGTGTTCCATTCACTTCAACTGGCCCATAGCCAATGGCCTGTGCAACGGAACTTATTCCGCGTGTGCCCGCGAAAAATAAAAATAAAATCAAAACGAGATCGGGAATGCCGCGAATTACAGTGGTGTAGAAGCCCGCAACCGCGCGCGATATCGGCCCGCCGTAAAGTTTGGCCATGGCGCCGATCTGACCCAGCAACAAACCAAGTATGAAAGCTGCGCCTGCAATATACATGGTCACACATGCGCCAAGCAGAAGTTCATCAGCAAAGCCAGTTCGACCGAAAGTAAGAACTTCAGGAATCATTCAATGGCGCCTTGAAAAACGGCGGCCACCGACCCGGTGACCGCCTGTTCTTGATTACATCTTCGGCGGCAGCGTGAGTGCGCCGGTCAATTTGTACTTCTCCGTCAGCGCGTCAAACGTGCCGTTCGCAGACAGTGCTTTGATGGCAGCATTGATCTTGTCCCGAAGCGCTGTGTCTTCTTTGCGAAGGCCGACACCAACACCTGGCCCGAGCACAGCAACGTCAACCGGAACAGCGCCGTAAACTTCACAGCAGGCACCATCAGCGGCGGACAGGAATGCGCCCAATGTGACGCCATCAGCCTGGATCACGTCGACGCGTCCCGCGGCCAAGTCAGCATTGGCTTCGTCTTGGCCTTTATAGGCCTTCAACGTGGCCCCGGCTGGCACAAAATATTTTTCAGCATAATTCGCATGGGTGGTTGAAGCTTGCACGCCGATGGTTTTTCCCTTGAAGGCTTCAGGTGCAATGTTCTTGTCGCCGCCCTTGGGGCCAATGATGACCGAAGCGGAATTGTAGTACATGTCGGAAAAGTCGATTTGCTTCTTCCGCTCATCACTGATCGACATTGACCCAAAAATGCCGTCCATCTTCTTTTCGAGAAGTGCTGGAATAATGCCGTCCCAGGCAATCGGGATCAGCGTGCACTTTTCTTTCATTTCAGCACACAAGGCTTGCAGAAGTTCATACTCCCAACCTTCCCATTCACCGGCAGCGTTCTGCGATGTGAAAGGTGGATAGGGTGCAGCGTCGGTAGCGAAGGTCAAATCAGCCTTGGCTGTCGAACTGACGGCTGCCAATGCAGCGGCAGCAAGCAGCAGTGTTTTAAATTTGTTCATGTGTGTCGTACTCCCTGGTTACACATTTTCGTTTTGTCCATTCCCGCTCTCATTCAAGACCGGAAACGAATTGTTTGCAGCGCGCGCTTACCGGCGCGCCGAAGACTTGTTTGGGCGGACCCTCTTCCTCGATTACACCCTTGTGCAAATAGATCACGTGGGATGAGACATCGCGGGCGAATTTCATTTCATGGGTCACCAAAATCATGGTGCGCCCTTCGTCGGCCAAGTCACGAATGACCTTCAACACTTCCCCCACCAATTCCGGATCCAGTGCTGATGTGGGCTAATCAAACAGCATGACTTTCGGCTGCATGGCCAAAGCACGCGCAATTGCGGCACGCTGTTGCTGACCGCCCGAAAGAAACGCCGGATATTGATCTTTCTTTTCGTAAAGCCCAACCTTGTGGAGCAGTTTTTCCGCCCGTTCGATGGCTTCTGCTTTCGGCACTTTCATGACGTGCACGGGCGCTTCGATAACATTCTGCAACACCGTCATGTGTTGCCATAAATTGAAGCTTTGAAACACCATGCCAAGCTGGGTGCGAATGCGCTCGATCTGTCGGCTATCGGACGGATGGAGATTGCCGTCCTTGCCAGGTTTGAGGGAGATTTCCTCACCATTGACAATGATCTGGCCACGCGTGGGCATTTCGAGAAAATTGATGCAACGCAAAAACGTGCTTTTGCCTGATCCTGACGAACCGATCATCGATACCACATCGCCTTCGCGCGCCGTCAATGAAACGCCCTTCAACACCTCCAAAGGCCCAAACGATTTGTGCAGATCGTTGACCACGACTGCTTTGGGTTTTTCGGCCTTCATGTGTTGTGCGGTTGCGCTCAACATGTTCCCCCTGTTGTTTTTCTTTCAAGGCTAGCAGCATTTTGAACTTAAATGCAATCAACCCCGAGTCCGCTGACCATGGCAGTTCTTTACCTTGTGGTCAAAAACTGATTATCTGTTGTTCATCATGCGGAAACGGGTTTAGGCCGGACACGGCAACCCCCGCCCAGATTGCGTGATAAACAGGGAGAAAGACCATGACATCAGTCAAAAAGACCGCATCCGCTTTGCTGGCCGCCACTGCGATTCTCGCAAGTGCCGTGGCCCCGGTGGCTGCACAGGAAATGAAAAAAGAACTCGGCGCTGGCGAAGGTCAGCTGAATATTTTGGCATGGCCGGGCTACATTGAGCGTGGCCTCACCGACAAAAATTTTGATTGGGTGACAGCTTACGAACAAAAAACCAGCTGCAAAGTAAACATCAAAACTGCTGGCACATCAGACGAAATGGTTGCCCTCATGAATGAGGGTGGCTTTGACCTCGTAACCGCCTCGGGTGACGCGTCAACGCGCATGATCCGTGGCAAGCGCGTGCAACCCGTGAACATTGATTTGATTCCATCCTTCAAAGATGTTGATGACCGCTTGAAAACCGCCCCGTGGCACACGGTGGATGGCGTGCACTATGGAACGCCTTATCTCTGGGGGGCCAACGTTTTGGCTTACAACGCCAAGGTATTTCCTGAAGCTCCAAAAAGCTGGTCAGTCGTGTTTGAAGAACAAAACCTGCCCGATGGAAAATCCAACAAGGGCCGTGTACAAGCTTTTGACGGTCCAATTTACATTGCAGATGCGGCACTTTACTTGATGTCAAAGAAGCCGGAACTCGGCATCAAAGACCCCTATGAACTGACTGAAGCGCAATACAAGGAAGCGTTGAATTTGCTGCGTCAGCAGAAAGCACTGGTTAGCCGCTATTGGCATGATGCCTTCCTGCAAATAGATGATTTCAAGAACGAAGGTGTTGTGGCCTCATCGTCATGGCCATTCCAGGTCAATATTTTGAACTCGGACAAGCCAGCCATGGAAAAGACGCCGATTTCATCGACGATTCCCATGGAAGGTGCCACTGGCTGGTCAGACACCACCATGATGGGCGTGGATGCAGCAAATCCGAATTGCGCATATATGTGGATGGAGCATTCGCTTTCACCGAAAGTTCAAGGTGACCTTGCGGCATGGTTTGGGGGGGTTCCAGCAAACCTCAATGCCTGCAAAGGCAACGCACTGTTGACCGATGGCGGTTGTGACACCAATGGCTTGCAGAACTTCGATAAGGTCAAGTTCTGGCGCACCCCCGTCGCCAAATGCGCATCACAGGCCGAAGGCTGCGTGCCGTACCACCGCTGGGTGTCGGACATGATTGCCGTGTTGGGTGGACGGTAAGGAGTACAAAACCAGACACCCCCTCCCCCCTTTGGGGTACTCCCCCACGCCTTTGGCGCGAGGGAGAAAAGCTTTCTCCCTCGTTGCGCAGCAATGGGGGAGTACGGCGCAGCCGGGAGGGGGTGTTTCTTTCAATTTCGCTTTTTGATCGATCACCCATGCCCCCCGCAGTCTCCTTCCAAAACGTCGCCCGGCATTTCGGCACCGTCCGCGCTGTTGATGCTGTTGATCTCGACATCGCAGCAGGTGAATTCTTTGCCATGCTCGGGCCGTCGGGGTCCGGCAAGACCACATGCCTGCGCTTGATTGCAGGGTTTGAGCAACCCACAGCGGGACACATCGAAATTTTTGGTGAAACCGCCGAGGGTGTGCCCCCCTATCAGCGCCAGGTGAACACCGTGTTCCAGGACTATGCCCTGTTTCCGCACATGACGATTCTGGACAATGTCGCTTATGGTTTGATGGTGAAAGGCGTTGATAAATCCACCCGCCACCGCAAAGCTGAAGACGCTCTGGCGCTCGTTGCGCTTGGCGGATACGGCGCGCGCCGCCCCGGGCAATTGTCTGGCGGGCAACGGCAACGCGTGGCACTGGCGCGCGCCTTGGTGAATGAACCGAAAGTGCTGCTGCTCGACGAACCGCTTGGCGCGTTGGATTTGAAATTGCGCGAGCAGATGCAAGTTGAACTGAAAAGCCTGCAACGGCAACTCGGCATCACATTTGTTTTTGTAACCCATGACCAGGGCGAAGCGCTGTCGATGGCAGATCGGGTTGCGGTGTTCAACGAAGGCAAAATTGTACAGGTGGGCACGCCTGAAGAAGTTTACGAACAACCCCGCACGCGTTTTGTTGCAAGCTTCGTCGGCTCGTCAAATGTTTTGGCCCCTGACGTTTCATCAAAATTGGGTGGCCCCGCAAAGTGGGTGAGTTTGCGCCCCGAGCGCATATCGATGGGTGGCAAAGGCATTGCCGCCAACATCACCTCTGTGCACTACCAAGGTGCAACAACTAAAATTCATGCCATCGTCGATGGTGGCCACAGTATCATCGCAGCTGTGCCCGCGGGCGGCTTCACCGGTCAGGAAAAGACAACGCTCTCCTGGCCCAAAAATGCCATGCATGTGTTGGACGGTGAGGCATGAGCTTGGCTGCAACAGATGCCCGTTCCAGCGTTTTGCGCGGTATTTCTGATTGGTTGTTCCGCAAGCCCAATTACTTTCTATTGCTGTTGTTTATTCCGCCAATACTCTGGCTGGGTGTGGTCTACGTCGGCTCACTGTTGGTCCTGCTTGCCCACGCATTCTTTTCAATTGACGAATTCTCCGGCTTCATTGTTTACGAGTGGACATTCTCCAGCATCGTACAACTGCTCCAGCCCGCGAACATTGACGTCATCATCCGCACCATCGTCATGGCGGCAGCGGTGACAATTGCCTCCACCATCATCGCCTATCCCCTCGCCTATTTTGCAGCACGATATGCGAAAGGAAAATGGAAAGCGGTGTTCTATTTGATGATCATGTTGCCGCTGTGGTCGAGTTATCTCGTCAAGGTCTACTCGTGGAAATTGATCCTCGCGAGAGAAGGCATCATCTCGTGGTTAGCCGCGAAGTTGCATCTAAGCTGGGCCTTGGACGCGCTGCTGGCCACACCGGTTATCGGTGGGCCGTCATTGTCCACGAGCTACATCGGAACATTCATCGTCTTCGTTTATATCTGGCTGCCCTACATGATCTTGCCCACGCAAGCCGCATTGGAGCGTGTCCCCACCAATCTGATCGAAGCCTCGGCAGATTTGGGCGGCAAACCCTCACAAACCTTTCGCCATGTGCTGTGGCCTTTGGCGCTGCCCGGATTGGTGGCGGGGTCGATTTTCACCTTTTCGCTGACGCTTGGTGACTACATCATTCCACAAGTGGTGGGTGGTTCGCAGCAATACCTTGGCAGTGTCGTGTACCTGCAACAAGGCACGGCGGGCAATGTGCCGCTGGCGGCAGCTTTTACCATTGTTCCCATCGTCATCATGATACTTTACCTGACAGCAGCCAAACGCATGGGGGCTTTCGATGCGCTCTGAGGCGTCCCGCCCTGCCTGGTGGTTATCTGCGGCAACCATTGCAGCGCTGCTGTTTATTCATGTGCCGCTGTTGCTGATCATCGTCTACTCGTTTTCGGCTGACGTCGCGTTCCAATTCCCCCCGTCTGGCTACACCACCCAATGGTATGGCGAGGCGTGGCAGCGGCAGGACATGTGGGATGCGTTGTGGTTGTCCATGCGGGTTGCAACCATTGCCACGTTGATTGCTCTGGTGCTCGGCACACTTGCTGCCGCAGCGTTATGGAAGTCCAAATTCTTCGGCAAAGACTATGTGTCGCTGCTGTTTATTTTGCCGATTGCCCTGCCCGGCATCATTACTGGCATCGCGTTGCGATCGGCCTTCAACATCATGGACATTCCATTTTCCATTTGGACCATCGTGCTGGGTCACGCCACTTTCTGCATTGTCGTTGTTTACAACAATGCGCTCGCCCGGTTTCGCAGGCTTTCGACTTCCATGATCGAAGCATCGATGGACTTGGGTGCCGATGGTTTTCAAACTTTTCGTTACGTGGTCTTGCCGCAAATCGGCTCGGCACTTCTGGCAGGCGGCATGTTGGCTTTCGCCCTATCGTTCGATGAAGTCATCGTCACCGTGTTCACCAACGGCCTTGAAAACAAAACACTGCCGATCTGGATTTTCGAGCAACTCTTCCGCCCCCGCGAAAGGCCTGTCACCAATGTGGCAGCTGTATTGGTAATGGTGGTCACGCTGGTGCCAGTGTTGGCGGCTTATTATTTGACCCGCGATGCTGAACACACCGGCGGTGCTGGCAAGTAGGCTACTTCTTTTTCTTCACGGCTTTTTTTGCAACTTTTTTAGCAGCTGGTTTTTTGGCAGGCGTTTTCT
>JANOPL010000164.1:0-4134 GCA_031421835.1 Hyphomicrobiales bacterium
GGCGAAACCGTCTGCGGGTATTGCGGTGCAAGTGGGAGCGGCCAAAGGCCGTGTCCCCGCCATTGGTATTGCAGTGCCAATGCTCGAGGCTGCAACAGCGCTCAAAGTTGTTGATGAAATTTCAGCCGCAGCACCTGCGCATCTGGTTTGCCAGATTGATGGTCGCAACAGTGGGGCGGAACAAGCGGCGCGTGCCTTCCAAGAGCTCAAGCAAAAAACGTCGAAGCCGATAATGCTGGAAATTGTTCTGCCTGCCAAGGCGCCAGCCATGGAGGAAGTTGGAGCGATCGCGAGAGCTGTGCGTGCCGGTGGACTTTTACCTGATGCCGTCGTGATTACGCAGATGCACGACCTCAAGTCTTTTCAACCCAACACAGCCCGACCTTGGGGGCCTACCTATGAAGACATGGCGGCGGCAGTGCGGCACCATTTCCCTGGTGTGGCGCTGGGTGGTGGCATGTTGTCATTTTTTACCGAACTCAATCGCAAGCCTGTGCCACCAGGCGTGTTTGACTTTGTCACCCACAGCGTGTGCCCCATCGTCCACACGGCCGATGATGTGTCTGTGATGGAAACGCTTGAATCCATGCCCTCGATCATTGCGTCGACCCGAAAGATGATTGGCAAGACGCCCTATCACCTTGGCCCTTCCAGCATTGCCTGCCGCGATAACCCCTATGGAGCTGCGGTTGCCGCCAATCCAGGAGAAGGACGCGTATGCCTGTCGGACAATGACCCACGACAGCGCGGGTTGTTCGCTGCGGCATGGAATCTCGGACTCGTCGCTGCCGCTGCAAGGGGTGGCATCAATGTCCTGTCGCTAGGGGCCGCCACGGGGCATCAAGGGGTGATCCACGAGGACGGGTTGGTGCCTTCCTATCATGTGATCGCGGGGCTGGCTTCCGCCAGTGGGGCCAAGCGACTGGAGGCGGTATCATCAACACCGAATAAGGTTGAGGCGATGGCTTTTGCCAACGGACAAAAGCGTGGGCTGTGGCTTGCCAATCTCACAGGGGAGCCACAGACGGTAAAGATCTCGGGCCTCACGGGTGCTGCAACGGTGCACATGATTGACGAGAAGAATTTTACGAAGCTCCGGCGCGACATTGGATATATGGCATCGCCCGGAACACCAATGAAGAAGCTGAGCCGGGTAGAGCTTTCACCTTACGCGGTTGCGCGCATTGTCGTCTGAACTTGCAGGTATGGACAACGCGTAATGACCACATTTTTTGGTGCTATTGCAGATGATTTTACGGGTGCCACCGATCTCGCCGGGTTGCTGGCGCGCTCTGGTGTGCAGGTGTCTCTGCGCATCGGTGTGCCACAGGAACCTCCATCGTACACTTCACCACTCGAAATCATCGCCCTGAAGTGCCGGACTGCTCCCGTCGAGGAGGCTGTAACAGAAACGCTGGCCGCACTTGCTTGGCTTCAACAGGCCGGGGCGCAGAGATTTTTCTGGAAATATTGTTCGACCTTTGATTCAACAGCCAAAGGCAACATCGGTCCGGTTGCTGAAGCTTTGATGGACGTGCTGGGCACCAAACAAACCATCTATTGCCCAGCCTTTCCCGAAAATGGTCGATCTATTTTCATGGGCAATCTATTTGTCGGCGAACAACCGCTGGCCGAAAGCTCGATGAAGGATCATCCGCTGACGCCGATGCGGGATTCGAATTTGATGCGCTTACTCAAACCACAGGTTACGGGTTCCGTCGGCCTCGTGAACCGGCATGTTGTGGCAAGGGGTGCGAAGGTATTGCGTGACAAAATGAATCAACTGAGCGCAGAAGGCATTGCGCACGTCGTCGTCGATGCAGTGGCCAATGATGACCTCTACACGATTGCCGATGCTTGCCATGACATGCCTTTGCTCACTGGAGGCAGCGCTGTGGCCATGCCCCTGCCGGAACTTTGGTTGAAGCAAGGCTTGTTGAAGAAGAACACCGCGTCACATACGACGAATTTTGACTCTGGTCCCGCCATCATTCTGTCAGGCAGTTGTTCGGCCATGACGAACCGTCAGGTCGCGGCTTTTCTGTCGGTTGGCCAACCCAGCTTCAGATTGAACCCGCTAAACCTTGCGGAAAACGGTTTGGACGCAGTGCTCACGTGGCTGTCAACTCAGTCTTCCAATGCAACGCCAATGATCTATGCTACGGCGGCACCGGAGGACGTTCGTGCTTCACAGCAGAAATTGGGCGTTGAGCGTTCCGGCCAGCTGGTTGAAGACGCGCTTGCCGCGTGTGCCGTGAAGGCCCGCGACCTCGGCTTCCGCCGCTTCATCGTAGCAGGTGGGGAAACTTCAGGGGCCGTTGCCAAGGCTTTAGCCATTACCCGTCTCCACATCGGCGCGGAAATCGCCCCCGGCGTGCCCTGGTGCTTTGCACAAACGGCTGAACATGATGTGGCGATCACCTTGAAGTCAGGGAACTTTGGCACTGATGACTTTTTCAGCCGCGCCTTGAAGGTGCTGGAAACATGACCGAGGAAACGAGACTACGCGAACAGATGTGCGCTTTGGCCAAGTCGCTGTTTGACCGTGGCCTGACCCATGGTTCCACCGGGAACATTTCAGCCCGCACGCGCGATGGTGGCTTGCTTGTTTCTCCAACAGGTTCAAGTTTCGGAAGGTTGGATCCGGCCCGCTTGAGCCGATTTGATGTCAGGGGCCTTCATATTGATGGTGACCCGCCGACCAAGGAAATGCCTCTGCACAGCGCTTTCTACGACACGCGCAGTCAGGCGGGTGCAGTCGTGCATCTGCACTGCTGCCACGCCGTGGCCTGGTCGATGCTGCCGGACGCAGACGAAGACAACTTTCTGCCCGCACTCACGCCTTATGCAATCATGCAGTTGGGCCGCGTGAAACTGCTGCCGTTTTTTCGGCCCGGTGATCTAGCGATGGGACAGGCCGTGCGCGGACTTGCCGGGAAAAGATCAGCCGTAATGCTGGCCAATCACGGGCCAGTGGTTGCGGCCAAGGATGTGGAGGCGGCCTGCAATGCGATTGAAGAACTGGAAGCTACGGCGCGGCTATCACTTCTCACGCGTGGCCAGCATCCGCGCCAATTGAACACAGCTCAGGTTCAGGACGTGGTCACACATTTCAATGTGGAGTGGGAGTCATGAGGTTTTCTGCCAATCTCGGTTTTCTGTGGAACGACAGGCCGCTTCCCGAAGCCATTCATGCCGCCAAGGCTGCCGGGTTCGATGCGGTGGAATGCCATTGGCCCTATGATGTACCAGTTGAACTGACCAATGCGGCTCTTGCGGAAACAGGCTTTCGCATGCTCGGCCTGAACACGCGGCGCGGCAATACCGCGATTGGCGAAAATGGTCTTGCAGCATTGCCCGGACGTGAAACCGAAGCCCGCGCCGCCATTGATGAAGCACTCGCCTATGCTTCAGCTATCTCAGCAAGAGCAGTGCATGTCATGGCAGGCAACACGAGTGGGCCGCGCGCACGTCGCAGTTTTTGTGAAAACCTGGCTTATGCCTGCGATAAAGCCGGTGACGGAATGACAATTCTGATCGAACCTCTGAACCATTACAATGCGCCCGGCTATTTTCTGAACAGCACGACCCAAGCTGCCGACATCATTCGTGAAGTGGGAAAACCGAACCTGAAACTGATGTTCGATTTCTATCACATCCAGATCATGGAAGGCGATGTCACCCGCCGCTTCGAAAGCCTTCTCCCGATTGTCGGACACGTTCAAATCGCAGCGGTGCCGGATCGCGGAACACCAGACCATGGCGAACTTGACTACTCTTATGTCCTGCCCCGTGTGGCAGCGTCGGGGTGGTCGCAGCCGATTGGTGCTGAGTATGTCCCAGAAAACAAAGCCGCGCCTGACCTGTCGTGGCTGGCGCAATATCGATAACAGAAGATCGACCGTCGGGCTGAACTAAGCGGCAAGCTTTTGTGACAATACGCTTGCAGGCAGGGCAATCGTTACCGTGGTGCCCTTACCTGCTTTTGATTCAATTTTCAGATGCCCCCCATGAAGCCTGACAACTTGATCTGCAATGGCAAGGCCAAGGCCGGGTCCGAAGCTCTTGGTTGTGAACAGGGGCTCTTTGACCGATGGCAACTTGTCTTCGTCAATTCCCGGGCCATTGTCTGAC
>JANOPL010000165.1:0-23466 GCA_031421835.1 Hyphomicrobiales bacterium
GTGACAAAGTCAAACAGGCCCGGTGGTACGGGCTTGCGATTAAGCTCGGTAAAAAAGGACAACATGCCACCACCCAGCGCCACACCGGGGAAATGCAGCCGCACTGCCGCTGCCATGTCTTCATAGGTCGGCCCCCAGGGCCGCGCTGTGTTGGGCTGGAATGACTTCAGGTCATGCATCTGCGTCACCACGATGGCATCAGGTACAAGTCCACCGGCACGCACAGCCCTCGCAATCGCTGCGACCTCTTCCATGGCTGGCGCCTTGGCAGGCAGAACAATTTCCAGCATTACCGGCTTCGACGTTTTCTGCTTGAGTTCTTGGAAGGCACGCGCCGCTTGTTCCGCCCCACCAATGCGACCATCAATCTGGCAAACCAGATGCGCAGGTGCTGCGGCTGAAATTTTATCAACAACTTTGAGCGCTGTTGCAGCCTCGAGCATTGGCACTGCAATACCAATGGCGGGGACACGGCCTTTGGCCGCTCCCACTTGCACCGCAATACCCGCAGACGGTTTCGCCGCCTTGACCGTAGGCTTGCCCTCCACAGTCACCGTGATGGATTGTTCAAACGCCTCGCCCTTTTTCAAACTATAGGGCCACGGGTCGAGCAGGGAACACACATAAGTCTTGTACGAAGCATCCATCCAATTCCGATGGTCCTCCATTTCAAACTTGTTTCCCTCCATCAACACTGTCGCAGTAACCCCGGGCATGACCGTATGCTTGAGCGAGCGGATTTCGAACACCGGTTGCCCTGGGCTGATGAATTTTGGAAAGCGTGTCTTCAGCTTTTTCCCATCGGTGTGAACAATTTCAACAGGCTCCCCCACCACACCGACGAGCGGATGCAGCACCACAAAACCCGTGCGGTTGGTGATGAAATCTGTTAGCGGCTTTGCCTTCGCCATAAATCGCAGCACACCCTGTGCTGACGCCTCGATATTCACTTCGTAACGTAAGCCCTGCGTGGTGTCGCTGCAGGTCGCCTCGTAGCTGACCTTGAAACCATCTTTGCCTTGGCGGATTTTCAGGTTCTCGATGGCTGGACCATAAGTGCCCCAGTTCTTGTCGCGCACCAGAAAAGCAATACCGCGCAAAACTTCAGTCCCGTGCGCACTGATATAACGAAGCGCACCATTGTCGAGAACCGCTGTTATAGAACCCGCTGTCAAAGTTCGCTTCTTGCCATCGGCAACATCGATGCCAAACAGTTTGCGGGCGCGGCTCAGCATCGGTTTTTTCATGGGCTCTCCTGGATCACTTTTTCAGTGGCGGCATCAATCAGGATGGCGCGGGTCAAATCGATATCAACATGAATCTTTTCGCCAGGCTTGCTGACATCATGGGCCGCGAGTTCGGCAATAACGCTTGTTCCACCAAACGGCAACGTCACCTGCACGCGCGATCCTGTGGGTTGCAGCAGTTCAATCGTCACTGGGATGCGCGCATGCCCCTTGGCAACCGTCTTTCCAGCAAGTGTGATGTGTTGCGGCCGCAGTCCCAAAAACACGGCCCGCTCCTGTGCTGAAGTTGTGCGCCCCAGCAATTCCAGTGTCCTGCCATCCGTCAGCGTGACGCCGGTCTTCGTCAGCATCGCCTTGATGAAATTCATCTTCGGGCTGCCAAGGAAGCCCGCCACAAAGCGACTTGCCGGGCGTTCAAACAAATCCAGCGGCGAGCCCTTCTGTTCAATCACTCCATCGCGCAGCAACACGATGCGGTCAGCCAGTGTCATGGCTTCGATCTGGTCATGTGTGACATAGATCATCGTGCGCCCCAGCTCTTGGTGGAGCCGCTTGATTTCAACCCGCATGTCATCACGCAATTGCGCGTCGAGGTTCGAGAGTGGTTCGTCGAAAAGATAAAGTCTCGCATCCCGAACAATTGCCCGGCCAATGGCAACGCGCTGCCGCTGCCCGCCCGAAAGCTCCCGTGGAAATCGCTCCAATAGATGCCCTATATCAAGCATCTCAGCGGCGCGTTTCACACGCTTTTCAATATCTGCTTCCGCAAACTTCCGCGCCCTCAAGCCAAACGAGATGTTGTCCTTGACGGTGAGATAGGGGTAGAGCGCATAGTTCTGGAACACCATGGCGATGTCGCGGTCCCTTGGTCGCGCATGGGTCACATCGTTACCGCCAATTTCAATCTTGCCCACACTGGTTTCTTCAAGCCCTGCAATGCAACGCAGCAAGGTAGATTTGCCACAGCCCGACGGGCCCACAAGTACTGTAAATTCCCCCTCTGGCACATCAAGCGAGACACCCTTGACGGCATGAAAGCCGCCGTAGTGCTTGTGAATATCTGTGATCTTCAGATCTGACATGATTACCCTTTGACTGCACCCATGGAAATGCCGCGCACCAGATAGCGCTGCATGACCGCGACGGTGAAAAAGACTGGAATAGTACCAAGCACTGACATGGCCGCAATCTTCGCCCAGAAATTGGACTGTCCACCAAAGTAGTGCGTCACCTGAACTGTGTAGGTCGTGACTTCGGTGCGCGTTAGCACCAGCGCAAACAGAAAGTCATTCCACGCAAAAATGAAGGTGAAAACCGCAGTGGCAAATAACCCGGAGCGTGCCATTGGCAACACGACTTTCCACAACACTTCCAGGCGCGTGCAGCCATCCACCAAGGCACTTTCTTCCAGTTCCAGGGGAATATCCTCGATGTAGCCTCGCATCATCCAGATCACATAGGGAAGGCTGAACGCTGTGTAGAGGATGATCAGTCCAAAATAGCTGTCCACCCAGCCCAGATAAACATAAAGCAGGAACAGCGGAAACACGATTGCAACGGGCGGCATCATCCGTTGCGAAATGATCCAAACCGCCAGGTTTTCGCCACCCGTTTTGAAGCGCACTAGGCTATAGGCTGCCAGTGTGCCAAGAATCATCGCCACGAAAGTGGAAACACTCGCCAGCACCAGGCTGTTCCATACAGACCATGCATCACCATCCTTGAACAGCACGGCATAGTTCTTGAACTGAATGGACTCGGGATACCAAACCGGCGGGAAGGCAAATATTTCATCGGGGGTTTTGAACGAGATAATGAACAGCCAATACACCGGAAAGCAGAAGATGACGACGAGCAACAGGGCAATCAAATAACGGGCCGAAAGGCGCACAGCCGGGCGGCGATGAAAGGGAAGACCACTCATTTTGCCAAACCCATGCGGCGGATGGCCCAGGTGCAAACCACAGTCAGAATAAGCACCACAAGGAAAGCAATCGCCGCCGTGTAACTTGTTTCAAATTGCTTGAAGCCCTGGCTATAGGCATAGATCGAAATGGTCTCTGTCTTGCTGCCCGGCCCGCCCTGCGTCAGCGCCCAGATGATGTCGAAGATTCGGAACAGGTCGAGCCCGCGAATGAGTATGGCAATCGCCATCACCGGCCAGATGGCGGGCAGCACAATATAGCGGAAGCTCCGCCAGAACCTTGCCCCGTCAATTTCAGCCGCTTCCATTTGGGACTTGTCGACATTGGAAAGCGCCGCCAGCAGGATCAGGAACATGAACGGCGTCCACTGCCAGATTTCGCAAAAAATGATAGCGGGGTAAACCAGGTTCGGGTTGATGGTCCACAGCGCATTGACAGGCTCGCCCGCAAACCAACCGAGGATCTGATTGATCGGGCCATACTTGTTATCAAACAGTAGCCGCCACGTGGCACCTGCAACAATGGGTGAAATAATGGTGGGCAACACCAGTAGCGAAATAAAAATCTGCCGCGCGGGCATTTTCGCAAGAAACAGATAGGCCATGGCAAGGCCGAGCAGCAGTTCAATCGGCAGGGCAATGGCCGTGATCATCAGCGTATGGGCCAGCGCCCACCACAGCCGCGCATCCTTGAACAGATTCTTGTAGTTGAAAAATCCGGCGAAAGATGTGTCAGTCTCCATCATGTCAATGCGCATGAAACTGACAATTAACGAGTAGAGCAGCGGAAACAGTCCAATCAGCAACAGCAGGAAAATGGCAGGCGCCACCAGCCAATATTTGAAATTGCGGTCGGGGTGAATAGCGGCGGGCATGCGGCTCCTGGTCAGACGATAGAAAAAACCCTCCCCGCCGACAGGCAGAGAGGGCATACGGTAACTTTACATTTTGGGATAAGCACCAGACTTCGCAGCCCAGTCGGCATAAACAGCCTTCTGCTTGTCGACGCCGATCTTGTCGGTGATCGCATCCCATTCAGCAGCCGCTGTATCGAGAATGGCCTTCGGGTCTTCACCCGCCCACAGCTTCGAAACGGACTGGCGCAGAACTTCTTCATATTTGTCGGTTTGCAACAAGGACAAATCAAGAAGACCGTTGTTCGCACCATCCTGCAGGGCCTTAAGATATTCCGGGGCTTCCGGCCACAGGGCCGCATAGCCCGGATCGGCAAAGTGCGAGGTACGGAACGGATCGCGCAGGGCGTAAGGCAGCTTCACACGCTCAAGGCTCACCGACTCGCTGTTCAGCCACTGGATAAACAGATAGGCGGCTTCCTTGTTCTTTGAAGCTGCTGAGACGGAGAGGCAGAAACCTGCTGCCAATTCAGGGTGCCCACCCGGCGTCATGGCATATCCAACCTTGCCCGCAATGGTGGACTTTGGCACCCAGCTCATCACTTCCTGATCAGTGCCATAGCTTGCAGCCCAACGGCCATAGGGTGGCCACGACACTGTCATGGCAGTCTGACCTTGCAGGAAGGCCGCAAGGTTTTCGACAAAGCCCCACTGTTCAACACCAGCAGGGGCGAACTTGTTCTCGGTGACCCAGTCGGTGAACACCTTGACACCAGCGTCAGAATTGATGGTGGCCTTCATGGTTGCGCCATCAAAGAACTTGCCACCTTCGTTACGGAAGCGTTCCTGGAACATGAAGTTGCCATAACCTGCTTCACGGAAGAAAGCCGCGCCATATATCTTGCCCGCAGACACTTCCGTAATCAGCGCGCCGACCTGGTCGAAATCCTTCCAGTTCGTGGGCGGCACAGGCAGATCAGAGCCATACTTGTCCTTGTAGGCTTTCTGGATCGCGGGGTCAGTGAGCACGTCCTTGCGGTAGTACATCACAAACACGTCGCCATCATCAGGCAGGCCGAAGATCTTGCCATTCACCATCATTTGGTTGTCGCGATAAGTGGGGGCAATGAGCTGCAATTCGTCACGGTAGCCGAACTGGTCCACAAACGGATCCAGCACTTCAAGCGCACCCGCATTGGCAAGGTCCGGCATCCATGAGGGGATGACGTTGAGCGCATCATAGGCACCTGCACCGGACTTGAAGTCCTGCATGATCTTGGTGAACATTTCAGCCACAGGCACTTCCACGACCTTGACGTCAATGCCTGTGAGCTCTTTCCACTTGGGGCCGGAGAAATTCAGCGGATCAAGTGATTGCAGGCCAGCTTCCCACACGATGGTAATGGTCTGTCCCGAATATTTTTTCGCCGCTTCAACGGCTGTTGCCGCTGCATCAGCCGCTTGCGCCGCGCGGACTTGCAAGGCAGCCGCAAAACCGGCACCAACGCCGATTTTACCTAGGTCACGTCTCGTTACCATTTTATCCTCCCAGTTGGTGATCCGCAGCTTGTGCTGCACTTCAATCATCCCCGTGCAGGCGCACGAGGAATTCTTCAGTCATCAGTCCCCCGGTATTTCTGTAGTTTTGCTTTGAACCGCGGCTGATGAAGGACGGCGCGGTTGACCACGCCCCGTGGAACCAGCCCCTGTTGCACAGCCAGCACTGCCGCCACATCAGCTGCACCATTTCCGGCAAAGCACTGGTCGGTCCAGCAGAGGGCATGCGGTGCAACAATCACATTATCCAGCGCCAGTAACGGATCATTGGGGTCCGGCGGCTCCACCTCGAAAACATCAAGCCCAGCCCCTGCAATGCGTCGCTCTTGCAAGACTTTTGTCAACGCGGCTTGATCCACAATGGGTCCACGTGCCGTGTTGATGAGATAGGATGTCGGCTTCATCATTGAGAGACGTTCAGCATTCACAATGTGATGCGTATCGGTTGTGAGCGGGCAGCTGACCGACAGCACATCCGCACGTGCGAACAAGTCTTCGATGCTCACAAGTTCAATGCCAAGTTCCTTGCAGACAGCAGGATCAGCAAAGGGGTCATGCGCAATGAATTGCATGTCAAAAGGTTTGAGCATGCGGAAGGTCTCAGCCCCGATGTTGCCAACCCCGAGCGAACCAAAAGTACGGCCCACAAGTCCCACCCCCATATGTTCACCACGCGCTGCAAAACCGGGCCCACCCATGCGCGCCAGCTTGTCCTTCACCAACAACTTGCCCGTCAACGCCAGCATAAAGGTGACGATGGAAACAGCGACGGGCCGGCGCACGCCGTCGGGCGTGATAACAAGCGCGATATCATTTGCCGTGCAGGCCTCGACATTCACCGTGTCATAACCCACACCAAAACGTGCAACCACTGTCAACCGTCCGGACTTCGGCACACTTGTTGCCGCAAAGCGATGGGCCAACAAAATCAGCGCGTCGAAATCTTCAAGCTGGTCAGCAGTCAAGGGGTTGTTGGATTCGAGAAAAACTGTTTCGACGTCACGCGACGCCTTCAGCGGCGCGAGGTCAAAGTCCGGAAACGTCGGCGAGCCGTCAGTCTTCTTGAAGTCTCCTGACATGGCAACACGAAATGTTCCGGCCATCACGTGCATCCCTCACGCAGTGTTTTCACCGCGGCACCCAGCGCATCCCTGAGCACCCAGACATCGCCGGAGTAGCAGCAGAAGTCGAAGCCCTGCTTGTAATAGTGAATGCCTTGATCGGTATTTGGCACCAGCCGCCCCAGCGCCTTGCCGTGTTTTTTTGCGGCATTCACGATGTTGTCCATGGCTGCCGTGAAATCAGGGTGGTCAAATTGCCCCGGTATGCCCAGTGAAACAGAGAGGTCAAAATGCCCGACCCACAGGCAATCGACATCCACAATGGCCGCAATCGCATCAGCATTCTTTGCGCCATCTGCGGTTTCAATCAGGCAGATCACTGCGGTGCGTTCATTGGCGTTGTGAAGGGCCTCGGCCACCGGTGCCGCCCGATAGTTGTCATGTGCCATTTGCAAACCAACGCCACGTTTGCCGCGTGGAAAATACTTGATGCTATCCACCATGGCCTGCGCCTGTGCTGCGGTAGAGATCATCGGTGCGATCAAACCTTCGGCGCCCATGTCACAGGCCCGGGCCAACATGTCATTTTCAAGAGCAGGTACCCGCACGATGACGGGAACATCAGCGGCCTCAAAATACCGTATCGCACTTTTCAAAGTCTCAAAACTGAAGCCTGAATGTTCCATGTCGAGAAACACAAAATCACAGCCCGCAGCCTTCAGAATATGGCCAATGCCCGGTGTCACGAATTCAACAATGAAGTGTCCGACCTTGAGGTCCTGGGTTTTCATCAATTGTTTCAAACCGGCCCGTGCCATCATGCATGACCTTCCGCTGAACCTTCGCACACCAGCGACAGAAATTTGACATCCTTGCGGATCACCAGGTCATCGCTCTCACGATTGAAAGTATCGAAATGTGCGGTCTTCAGATGTGCTTCGAAGGCAGCGCGATCATCATAGATCTCGTAAAGGAATATGCAGTCCGAATCCTCTTCGGGCACCATCACATCAAACCGGCGGCAACCGGGTTCGTGGGCGCAGGAGTCAATGGCATTGCGATCCATCAAGGCGCGGAAGGGTTTCATGACACCCGGTTTCAACTTGAAATCGACGGTAACAACAAATCCAGTCATGAGAGAACTTCCCTGACTTTCCAATAGAGGTCCGCCACTTGTGAGAGATGCTCCCGCATGCACGTGACCGCTCGGTCTTCGTCGCTGGCTGCAATGGCTTCAAAAATTGCGGCATGGGCTTGGTACGCCACGCGGTTTTGTCCCGGAAAGTTCAACGTGACGCGGCGCTGCTCCACAAGCCAATCAATAATGGCACCGTGCAAAGTGGTATATATGGGATTACTTGGAACCCGTGCGATGGCATAATGAAACCGGACATCGGTTTCCTCAAAACGACGGACATCGCCAATCGCATCGTGGTTTTCATCCAATGCCTGTCGAAGCTTTGCGATGTCGTGGGCAGAGGCACGCAGTGCCGCTTCGCGCACCAGTCCAGTTTCGAACAGAATGCGCGCTTCTTGGAAGTGCCTCATTCCTTGTGCGTCCGACAGCAGGTAACGCGCACTGCCAGCCAAGGACGACACCACCGCAGCGGGCGAGGGAGCCGCAACACGGGCCCTTGCACCAGATTTGATCTCAACAAGTCCCATGTTTTGCAGGTGAAACAGCGCCTCACGTACGGCAGGGCGCCCGACGTTGAACTGCTGCATCAGCTCACGCTCGGAGGGCAATTCAGCACCCTCTTCGAGTTCGCGACCGCGGATCTGGCGCTCGAGAACTTCGGATATCTGTTCATAAAGGCGAGTGCGCTTCAGGACATTCATGGCTGGTATACCTGTTATACCAGTGATGCTAAGTGTATCCAGCCTGGCAGTCAACAGCTGATGATGGTCCGTGTTTTGCACATTAAGGCATCCAGTTGGCAGGGTTGCCAAAACCAGGATCGTCGGCTTATCGCCCCATAAGTCAAATCGATCACATGCACATCGTCTGACACCGAGGCCGCAGAATCACTATCCGATCGCGCGACAACATTTGCGACAAGAAGAATGACAGCTTTGCTAGCTTGCTAATAAATGGCGCGCCCGAAAGGATTGAGCCAGACGATTGATTTCAACTGTTTAGGTTGTCTAATCGATCAAAACGAAACTATGATTTTTTTAGGACATATAGGATCAGGTCCAACTCAAAAATCTATAAATTGGACCCTTGTATGCAGCTTGGGAAGCTCAGGAATCGTGTTGATTTTGCTTCCACACGTTCCTTGCTACAACTGCACAGCGTCTACATTTTACATAGAATAGTGTTTTTAAGTAGCAGTACTTTTGCCGCATCGGACAACGGCAGATTATTTAAGAAATTTGATACATTTAAATTGTCAATTCAAACAAACTGCTCTGTTATTTTTTCTTAAGAAACAGGGAAGCAGTCCAAGTCAAATTATGCGAACCTGCACGGCAGAACATGCAGACTTGGATTCCGAGCCGATTGCATCTATTCAAATCCCAGTGCTTCCACCAGTATCAATACACTGCGCAGTCGGGACCAGAAAAAACCAAAAAAACGCATTAAATCTTAGAACGACATCGTTGGTTTTCACCCTGAAGGCAAGGCCACCGTCAACATCTGGATTTCAAGTGTCAGAGCGACGTTAGCTTAATTGATCCCAATTTGAGAATTTTAGATTTTCAGCCTTTTCGTTACGAAATCAATTCGCTCCGCTACTTTTTCAATATTGGCAAGTAAGATGCGCCCTCTTTTTCAATAAAATTCCAGAGTGATTGTCCTGATGGAAGCAGGTTTTTTTTCTTGTTGCGCACAACATACCACTTGCGAATAACAGGGGTTCCCTCGACATTTAGAATTGCCAAGCGCCCTTCTTCAACTTCATGTGCAACTGTGTGGTAAGACAAAAGCGAAATACCAAGGCCCGCCATAACCGCTTGTTTGATGGTTTCGTTTGAACTGATTTCCATGCCGATTTTCGGCGTTGCGCCCAAGTCCGTCAGCAGCCGTTCGGTGAGCAGACGTGTTCCTGATCCAACTTCCCGCACAAGCAGTGTTTCGCGTGACAGCCGCGCAGCGGTGATGTGACGGCTGGCGGCCAGTGGATGTGAAGGTTCGGCTATAATGACGTGAGGATGCGACCCAATTTCATGCACGACCAAATCAATGTCTGGCGGTGGCCTCCCGATCAACGCCAGATCAACTTGGTAATCCGAGAGTTTAGTCAAAACTTCACCGCGATTGCCGACCGCCAAAGTAATGTCAATACGGGGATGGCGTTTTTCAAAGCTGCTGAGCAAAAATGGGGCAAAATATTTAGCTGTGCTGACAACAGCGAAACTGACATGCCCGATGCGGCCACCTTTCATTGCACTTGTAGTTTCTGCCAGTTCACCCAGAACTGAAGCGATGCGGGCCTCCGCCACAATGAACTGCTTTCCGGCTTCGGTTGGTCGAAAACCATTTTCTGTGCGTTCGAAAAGCTTGAGCCCAAAGTCTGTTTCGACCTGTTTCAAGGTGATCGAAACCGCTGAGGGTGAAAGGTTCAAGCGCTCGGCTGCTGCTGTGACCGTTCCGTGCTCGGCAATGCGGGCGATGGCTTGCAGTTGTTTAAGTGTTGGATTGTGCATTAAATAAAACTCAAAGAGAAGGTGATAAAATTCAATTTTACTTTAAAGCGTTTTCAATCGACAGTTCAAGAGGAGAATGTTTCTCGCGGACTGATCTTCATGGCCCAAACAACACTGCAACAGTTCCTCCGTGGATTAAAAGCCAAGACAGCGCACCGTGCGGCATTGGTGAAAACCATTGGATGCCTGGCAGCCGCTTCCGCACAATTGGCAGCTGCCATTGCTGACGGATCGCAAAATGAAGGATTTGCAACTGAAGGCGAGGTGAACGTTCAAGGCGAGACGCAAAAATATCTTGATGTGCTGGCTCACCGGATTTTCATGCAAGCTGCAACCGAGGCTGGCGTACATTGCATGCTGTCAGAAGAGGAGGAGCAAGCAGTCGCAATTGATCCCGCTGGCGTGTTGGCACTAGCCATTGACCCGCTTGATGGCTCGTCCAATATTGTCATCAACGGCACGATCGGCACAATATTCGGCTTATACCCTGTCGCACTGGGCGGTATATCGGAGCAGTTTTTGAGGCCGGGAAAAGAGTTATTGGCTGCGGCCTATGTGGTCTACGGCCCCCGCACTGAAATCGTTTTGTCGGTTGGTACTGATACCAAGCGTTTTGTATTGAACGGGGACCGGACGGAATGGTTGTTTGCGGGCGACTGCACCATTCCGGCATCAGCAAGTGAGTTTGCCATCAATGCCTCAAACCATCGTCACTGGTCAAAAGAGGTGCGCAATTTTGTAAATTTCTGTATCGAAGGGCGGCACGGTCCTTATGCCGAAGACTATAACATGCGCTGGCTTGCGGCCCTGGTGGGGGAAACCCACCGTATTCTCACGCGGGGTGGATTGTTCCTTTACCCTGCAGACAAGCGCAAAGGCTATGAACACGGCCGCTTACGCTATTGTTATGAATGTGCGCCGATTTCTTTTTTGATTGAAAATGCAGGGGGAATGGCAACGGACGGAACGCGCCGCATCCTCGACATTACACCAACATCACTGCATGCACGAATTCCTTTTTGCTTCGGTTCGATACAGCAAATGACTTACTTCAGTTCTTCAAGTGCTGTGTCGCCCGACGAGGCGTCGCCTCTTTTCTCTGATCGCGGCTTCTTCCGGAAAGGCAGCTAAAAAATGTCTGCAAAACATCCCATCATTTCAGTTGTCGGTTCCTCGGGTGCTGGAACCACAACTGTCAAACACACGTTTGATCAGATTTTCAGACGCGAAGGCATCAAGGCGGTTTTTGTTGAAGGTGATTCTTACCATCGTCATGATCGAGCTGCGATGAAGCTTGCGATTGCTGACGCCGCCAAGCAAGGCAATAACCATCTCAGTCATTTTTCGCCGGAAGCAAACTTGCTGGATGAGTTGCAAAACTTGTTCATGCAATACGGCAAAGACGGATCAGGCAAACGCCGCCTGTACGTCCACAATGAAGCCGAAGCCGTTGAGCACGGAACGCCTCCCGGCACATTCAGCCCGTGGCAGGACTTGCCAAAGGATACAGACATTATGCTCTACGAAGGGCTGCACGGCGCATATGTCGGCGGGGATTGTGATTTGCCAAAACACTCAGACTTTCGCATCGGAGTTGTGCCAGTCATCAACTTGGAATGGACGCAAAAAATCCATCGCGACAAGGCTGAGCGCGGTTATTCCACTGAAGCCGTCATGGATACCATCCTCCGCCGTATGCCGGATTACGTCCGTCACATTTGCCCTCAGTTTACACACACAGACGTCAACTTCCAGCGTGTGCCTTTGGTTGATACCTCCAATCCCTTTATCGCACGCTGGATTCCAACGGCTGATGAATCGATGGTGGTCATTCGTTTTCGCAATCCGCGCGGCATCGACTTTCCTTATTTGGTGTCGATGATCCACGGCAGTTTCATGTCGCGCGCCAACTCAATCGTCATTCCAGGCAACAAGCTGGACATTGCGATGCAGCTCATCCTGACACCACTTATTATGCGTCTCTATGATGCGCGGAAGAGACTGTTATGAGTGGGGGTGAAACGCCGACGCATGAGCAAATGTCAGGTGCCATTCGCGCCTTGTCGATGGATGCCGTTGAAAAAGCCAAATCTGGTCACCCCGGAATGCCCATGGGCATGGCCGATGTTGCGACGGTGTTGTTCAGTCAATTTCTGAAATTTGACGCATCAGATCCGCACTGGCCTGATCGGGATCGGTTTGTCTTGTCTGCGGGCCACGGTTCTATGTTGCTTTACAGCCTGTTGTTTCTCACCGGATATGAAGATGTAAGCTTGGATGAACTTAAACAGTTCCGTCAACTCGGTGCAAAAACTGCAGGACACCCTGAATACGGTCATTGTGCTGGTGTTGAAACCACGGCTGGGCCGTTGGGCCAAGGCCTTGCAACAGCTGTGGGCATGGCGATTGCCGAGCGCATGTTGGCGGCGCGCTTTGGTGATACGCTCGTCAATCACAAAACTTACGTCATTGCAGGCGACGGGTGTTTGATGGAAGGCTTGAGCCATGAAGCCATCGATCTTGCGGGGCATCTCAAACTTTCAAAGCTCATCGTGCTGTTTGATGACAATGGCATTTCCATTGACGGGTCAACGGCACTTGCAACCTCAACCGATCAACTCCGCCGATTTGAGGCTGCTGGCTGGACTGTTCACCGTGTTGATGGGCATTCGTCTGCCGAGATCGCTGCTGCACTTGCGGCGGCACAAACATCTAACAATCCCACCATGATCGCATGCCGCACGGTGATTGGCTTTGGTGCACCTAAAAAACAGGGAACCGCCGGGATACATGGCGCACCCTTGGGCACGGAGGAAATTGCCGCCGCACGCGTGGCACTTGATTGGCCACATGCGCCATTTGAAGTGCCAGAGACGATCCTATCGGCGTGGCGCCACGTTGGAAGCCGAGGCGAAGTGCAACGCAAGCAATGGGAAAAAGTAAAAGCTCAAATTGACGACGATACAGCTTGGAGCTTTGCCGATCATCTTGATAACCGCGTGTCCGAAAACGCCTTCAAAGCTCTTGACACTCTTTCGGCCGCTTACACCGCAACACCACCCAAACTTGCGTCCCGCCAAGCTTCGGAACAAGTCATTAATGTTCTGACACGTGCACAGTCCAATCTCATCGGCGGGTCCGCTGATCTTACCCACTCCAACTTGACCAAAGGCAAAAGTCAAAACCCAATCACCGCAACGGACTTTCAAGGATCATATATTCATTTTGGCGTCCGCGAACATGCCATGGGTGCTGCTATGAATGGCATCGCCTTGCACGGTGGTTTTCGCGCTTATGGCGGCACGTTCTTGGTGTTTTCAGATTTTGTCAGACCGTCCATCCGCCTGTCGGCCCTCATGGGCTTGCCCGTTACTTACGTGATGACACATGATTCAATTGGTCTTGGCGAAGACGGGCCGACACACCAGCCAGTCGAACACATCGCGTCACTGCGGGCGATGCCAAATTTGTTGGTGTTCAGACCAGCTGATGCGCGCGAAACTTTGGAGTCTTGGCGCTGTGCTTTGATGCACGACAATCGTCCCTCACTGCTCTGCCTCAGTCGACAAGCGCTGGCACCGATTGCAGGTCATGGCGACGTGTCAAAAGGCGCTTATGTCGTCCATGGTCACAACACAAAACGCGATGTGACTTTGCTTGCAACGGGCTCCGAAGTGGGGCTGGCGCTGGCCGCAGCGAGTGAACTAGAAAAGTCAGGGATTGCGGCATCAGTTGTTTCGATGCCGTGTTGGGAGTTGTTCCGCGAACAAGACGCCTCATACCGGGCGCATGTTTTGGGCACTGCACCGCGCATTGCAATTGAAGCTGCCTGTATCCAAGGCTGGCACGAGTGGATGGGCGATAACGGCGCATTCATCGGCATGCACAGCTTTGGCGCATCGGCACCGATTGACAAGCTTTACCAACATTTCGGCATCACGGTGGATGCGATCATTGCACGCGCCACAGCAGTCATTTCAAATCAAACACTTCAAGCAACAAGGAGATAGCCATGTCTACGCAAACGAAAGAAATGAGCAGCAAAGACCGATATAAGTCAGGCGTGTTGGCCTACAAAAAAATGGGCTATTGGGAACCTGACTACAAAGTCAAAGATACTGACATTCTTGCGATGTTCCGCGTCACGCCACAGCCAGGTGTTGATCACGAAGAAGCAGCAGCAGCTATCGCGGGTGAATCATCAACTGCCACGTGGACAGTCGTTTGGACAGACCGATTGACGGCTTGCGAAAAATATCGCGCCAAAGCGTATCGCAGCGAGTTGGTTCCAAATACTGGCCCCGGCACCAAAACCGAGGCGCAATACTTTGCCTATATCGCTTATGACATTGACCTGTTTGAGCCGGGTTCGATTGCAAACCTCACAGCCTCGATTATCGGCAACGTGTTTGGCTTCAAAGCGGTGAAAGCACTTAGACTGGAAGACATGCGGATTCCAGTTGCCTATCTCAAAACCTTCCAAGGGCCCGCAACTGGCATCGTGGTTGAGCGCGAGCGTCTCGACAAGTTTGGTCGTCCGCTTTTAGGGGCAACAACCAAACCAAAGCTTGGTCTTTCTGGTCGCAACTATGGCCGCGTAGTCTACGAAGCCTTGAAGGGTGGCCTTGATTTCGTAAAGGATGACGAAAACATTAATTCGCAACCATTCATGCATTGGCGTGATCGTTTTCTGTATTGCATGGAAGCTGTCAATCGTGCGGCGGCCGCCACTGGAGAAGTTAAAGGACATTATCTCAACGTCACCGCTGGCACCATGGAGGAGATGTATGAGCGCTCGGAATTCGCGAAGAGCCTGGGGTCGTCCATCATCATGATTGACCTTGTGATCGGCTACACAGCCATACAGTCTATGGCTAAATGGGCGCGGCGAAACGACATGATCCTGCATTTGCATCGCGCCGGAAACTCTACCTATTCGCGCCAGAAAAATCACGGCATGAACTTCCGCGTCATCTGTAAGTGGATGCGCATGGCAGGCGTCGATCATATCCATGCAGGTACCGTTGTGGGAAAGCTGGAAGGCGACCCGCTGATGATCAAGGGATTCTATGATACGTTGCGCGAAAACCACACACCGATGAATTTGGAAACCGGTTTGTTCTATGACCAAGAATGGGCGTCTCTTAACAAAGTTATGCCAGTCGCATCGGGCGGCATTCATGCGGGCCAAATGCATCAGCTCCTGCATTATCTCGGTGAAGACTGCGTCTTGCAGTTCGGCGGCGGCACCATTGGCCATCCCATGGGTATTCAAGCCGGTGCCACGGCAAACCGTGTGGCTTTGGAAACAATGATCATGGCTCGCAATGAAGGCCGCGATTATTTCCGCGAGGGCCCTGAAATTTTGAAGGAGGCCGCTCGCTGGTGCAGCCCGCTCAAAGCCGCCATCGATACTTGGGGTGACATCAGTTTCAATTATGAGTCAACCGATACGGCAGACTTTGCGCCGACCCCCTCAGTTTCATTCTGATTTTTTAAGAAGGACAACTTTATCATGATGACCAACCACGGAAACCGTGTGACACAAGGCCAGTTTTCTTTTTTGCCTGATCTCACAGACATTCAAATCACCGCACAGATCAAGTATGCGCTGAAGAACGATTGGGCAGTCAGTGTGGAATACACTGACGATCCACATCCAAGAAACACCTATTGGGAAATGTTTGGCAACCCAATGTTCGATCTCAAGGATCCCGCTGGAATTTTGATGGAGATTAACAACTGCCGCAAGGCTTTCCCAAACCACTATATCCGCGTCACCGCTTTTGACTCGAGTTATGGTTGGGAAGCACCGCGCATGTCCTACATCGTGAACCGACCGAAAAATGAACCGGGCTTCCGGCTCAACCGAACGGAAGGGGCAGGCCGGACTATAACCTATACTGTAAGCAGCTATGCGACTGACAAACCGGAAGGCGAGCGTTACTGAATGAGCGATACACAAAAGACGTATGCAAATGGCACCATTGATTTGCAGGCGGAGTTTGCTGCAACTGGAATCAGCGAAGTGCTGGAAACGCTGGATCGTGAACTGATCGGACTTCTGCCGGTCAAAAAACGCATCCGCGAAATTGCTGCACTTCTGTTGATTGACCGGGAGCGAAAGCGACTTGGCCTCGCCGTGAATGCTCCTACTTTGCACATGAGTTTTACAGGAAACCCCGGCACTGGCAAAACCACAGTGGCGCTCCGCATGGCGCAAATTCTGTACAAGATGGGCTATGTCCGTGAAGGCCACCTCGTGTCGGTGACGCGCGATGATCTTGTGGGGCAATACATCGGCCACACGGCACCCAAGACCAAGGAGGTTTTGAAAAGGGCAATGGGCGGTGTGTTGTTCATTGATGAGGCTTACTACCTCTATAAGCCCGACAATGAACGCGACTATGGCCAGGAAGCTATCGAAATTCTGTTGCAGGTGATGGAAAATCAACGTGACGATTTGGTGGTCATTCTCGCAGGCTATGCCGACCGTATGGATAGGTTCTTTTCCTCCAATCCGGGCTTCCGCTCGCGCATTGCTCACCACATTGATTTCCCGGATTATGGTGACAATGAACTGCTTGAAATCGCAGGCAAGATGCTAGAGCTTCAAAACTACCAGCTGGACGGCCCCGCCCGCGAGGCAATGGCGGAATACGTAAGCAAGCGTCGCACGCAACCGCATTTTGCCAACGCCCGGTCCATTCGCAATGCATTGGACCGTATCAGGCTTCGTCAGGCCAACCGTATTTTTGAGTCGTCGCAAGGGCCAATCAACGTCGACGAACTATCATTGATCCGTGAAAGCGATGTGCGCGCCAGTCGCGTGTTTACCGAGCAGGGAGAATTGAAATGAATCGCGATGTATTGATTGCACCATCGATTCTATCAGCTGATTATGCGCGCTTGGGCGAAGAGGTTGCGGCAATCGATCATGCGGGTGCAGACTGGATTCACTTGGACGTGATGGATGGTCATTTCGTTCCGAACATCAGTTTTGGCCCAGCAGTCATTAAAGCACTCCGCAAACACACTCAAAAAACCTTCGACTGCCATTTGATGATTGCACCTGCTGATCAATACTTGGGTGCGTTTGCCGATGCTGGTTGCGACGTGATTACTGTCCATGCTGAAGCTGGCCCACATCTTGACCGTTCATTGCAGGCCATCAAAGCACTTGGCAAAAAGGCTGGCGTATCGCTCAATCCGTCAACACCACTGAGTGTGATTGAGCATGTGCTCGACCGCCTTGATCTCATTTTGATCATGACAGTAAACCCCGGTTTTGGTGGGCAATCCTTCATCCCCGCCATGGTGGCTAAAATTTCACAAGCGCGCAGCCTTATTGGGGGACGCAACGTCGATATTGAAGTGGATGGCGGCGTTACTGCTGATAATGCGGCAGCCGTTGTGAAAGCTGGGGCCACTGTGCTGGTGGCAGGTTCTGCTGTGTTTAAAAATAACAACGCCGCCCGCTACGCTGAAAATATCGCCACTATTCGCGGGGCCTAACGCGATGTTCATACATCCAACCTCGGCAAAACCCGTGCGTGCTATTTTGTTTGACCTCGATGGAACGCTGGTTGATTCAGCGCCTGACATCGCTTTTGCAGTCAACACAGTTATGGCGCGGGAGGAGATTGCACCTCATTCCGTTGAAGTCGTGCGCAGCTTGATTGGCGAGGGCATTCACAGGCTCGTGGAAAAAGCTTATGCGCTACAACATCGCAGTTTAAGTCTTGACGATTTGAATGCGCGGACGGCGGCTTTTGCTGTTTTGTATGAAGCCAATATCGCCAACGAGACGCGCCCCTACACGGGTGTAGTTGGGGGACTGGAGCTGTTGAAACAACGGGGCATCAAAACAGCGGTGGTTTCAAACAAAGCGCATCACCTGACCGAGCATCTGTTGCGCGAACTGCGCCTTTTTCATCGGCTCGATGTGGTATTGGGCGCAAAAAACGCATTACCGAAAAAGCCCGCACCGGACATGTTGTATTTTGCCATGCAAGAACTCAACGTGAGTGCTGATGAAACAGTTTTTGTGGGTGATAGTATTGCCGATGTCAGAGCTGCAGGGGCGGCACAGTTGCCGTGCCTACTTGTTGATGGCGGATATACAATTGAACCGGCGGCACAGTTGGGCGCTTGGAAAACTGTTTCAGATTTTCATGCTTTTTTAGAGCTCATTACCACCACGGAAACGGGCGCATGTTGAAAGCGCTGATTTTTGACGTCGATGGCACTCTGGCTGAGACCGAAGAAATTCATCGCAACAGCTTCAACGCAGCTTTCAACGCTGCGGGGCTGGACTGGTATTGGGACAGAGCATGCTATGCCAAGCTTCTTTCCACAGCAGGCGGCAAAGAGCGTATAGCGCGGTTTACGTGTGAGCAAGGCTTGCCGCAGATCGCGCAGAAGATTGCGCGTTTGCACGCTGCCAAGAACCAATTTTATGCAGAAACGATTGCGCAAGGTGGGCTGGTGCTGCGGCCGGGAGTTGCTCGGGTGATTGCGGACGCGCGGCATTCCGGCTTGAAACTTGGTATCGCCACAACAACAAGCAGGTCAAATCTGATGGCACTCCTGCACAGCTGTTTTGGTCCCGAAAGCGACAAAATATTCGATGCCATTGTGTGTGGCGAAGACGTGCAGCACAAAAAGCCTGACCCAGAAGTTTACACGAAGTGTCTCGAAAAATTGGGCCTTGAGCCAACGGCGGCCTTGGCCTTTGAAGATTCCGGTGTGGGACTTAGGGCGGCACTTGCTGCTGGTATCAAGACTGTGGTGACCCCGAGTTCATATATGTCGAATGATGATTTTACCGCCGCTGAGCAGGTGCTGACTGACTTAGAAAGTCTGAGAACAATAGAATTTCCAATAATCAATCGTGGCGGAAACCTGGAATAATGACTTTGCCAAGAATATTCGAAGATCTTCGACAGTCAACTCGAATTCCGAGTGATGACTGAATGCATTGAAATTGGTGCGGTCCAGCAAAAGATGTGTGAGGCTGTTAGCAAGTAATATTTCAACCTATCCATCGCATCGCCAGAATTTGCCCCCAAGAAACTCTATGCAAATCTTGGCCGCACCATCGAGTCCGACGAAGAAATTCTCTGCGCTGCGATCAGGAATCCGGGTGACCAATAACACTACAACTATGCTCTGCATGATTAATCATGTGTGGCCATACCATTTGCATTCAGTGCAAATTATATCAAATAATATTCGAAAGTTTATTCGGTTTTCTTAATACGTGGTGTCGAGTTTTTAGTCGCTGACGCATTAAATGGCGTGTCAAATATTCATAAATTCTGTTCTCGAAAGCTCTGCGTGGGCTGGCCAGCGACGCAGCGATGTGGTGCGCATGGGATGGCAGCACATATAAGGAAATCTGCTAAGTGTGACCCAAGACAAGACGGGCGCTTTCCTGAAAGCGCCAGTTCGTCCCAAACTGGAAGCGTCAATGACTTCAATGCAGCGTACGAACCTGACATTCCTTTTGACCGAAGCAGGCGCACCATTTTCGGCGGCAGGTTTTGGCAACTGGTTTCGCGATCGTTGCAACGAAGCAGGGCTGCGGCATTGCTCTGCACACGGCTTGCGCAAGGCCTGCGCCACGCGACTCGCGAATGCAGGACGCACGCCCGAACAGATCAGATCCATCACTGGTCACAAGACGCTTAGTGAGGTTGCGCGCTATACCAAAGCTGCCGATCAAGATCGCAACGCCTAGCAAGCGATGGCCAATCTTTTGCGGTCAGAAAGTGAACAGGCATGTCCAACTTTGACGCCGAGTTGGACAAAATCTGAAAATAATCCAGTAAAAACAACACATTTTTTGTAAAGATGGCGCGCCCGAAAGGATTCGAACCTCTGACCCCTAGATTCATAGCCGGAATTTCTGGATTTTACTCTTATTGACATTTGTGAACATTAGTCGTTTAATTTCAATGTATTATGAGCCGTTCTGTTGAACTTTTCAGAACATTGGAAAACACTCAAAAACATACGATTTGTGCGACTATCATGCGACTAACAGACCTCACGATCAAGTCACTCAAACCGCCCCTCCAAGAGGGTGGAAAACATGCGACTAATGCGACTAAGCAGAAAACCTACTTTGATGACCACATGAAAGGCTTCGGCGTTCGGGTCTCTATGGGTGGTTCGAAGACTTTCGTGTTAATGTATGGAAAGCGCCGCAACCTCAAGACGCTTGGCCGCTATCCTGAAATGACTTTGGCCGAAGCCCGCGTTGAGGCGAAGCGAGCGCTGGGCGAAGTTGCTGGACGAGAAGAATCGCCGAGCCGGTTGAAGTCGATCTCGTTTGCAGAAGTGCAGACACTGTTTTTGAAGGATACCGCAACGCGCACCAAAGCTTCGACACATGCCGAATATGCTCGTCTGCTCACCAAGCACTTCCCTTTCGATATGCCGATTGCTGATATTCAAAGGCGAGACATTGCCGAAGTGATTGATGATCTCAGGGAGCGCCCAAGTGCCGCTCATCATGCCTTCATTGCAATCAGGACTTTGTTGAACTGGGCCGAACAGCACGGCTACGTAGAGCATTCAAACCTACCGCCCTTCAAGTTCAGGGTCACATCACGCAGCCGATTTTTGAATGAGACTGAGTTGGTTGCCGTCTGGCATCGGGCAATAGTGGTTGGCTATCCCTATGGCACTCTCGTACAACTCTTAATTCTGACGGGTCAGCGCAGAGGCGAAATTGCAGGCTTGCGCCGCTCCTGGCTTTCGAAAGACACAATCACATACCCGCAGGGGTTCTGTAAGAACAAGCGGGAGCATGTTGTTCCCATAAATCCCATGGCCCAAAACATCATCGCGAATATTCCAAAGACCAGCGAATTTCTCTTCCCTGCCAGCCGTGCCCATGTGCGCGGTGTTCCAACGGGCATCATCAACGGCTGGCCGAAACACAAGCGCAACTTCGACGCGGGCCTTGAAGGCGTTGGCCCCTTCACATTGCATGACCTGCGCCGCACGTTCAGTTCGCAACTGGCTTCCTTGGGCACGCCCATCCACGTAACAGAAAAACTGTTGAACCATGTGTCTGGCACGGTTTCAGGTGTGGCTGCTGTCTACAACCGCTACTCCTATGCCGTCGAAATGCGCGCCGCTGTGGAGGCTTTTGAAACGCGGCTAAAGGCGTTGCTGGCGAAAACGGCCTGATTTCAACACCTGTTTAACAGCGTTTTAACAGCGTAATAACCGAAATATCTACCGCGCCTTCGTATAACTGCAGGTACATTCAGACTTCGATTCCAGATCACGTCAGAAGTTTCCATGGCGTCAAGTGTTCCGACGCTTGGGAGAGGAGCATACATGAAAAAAGCCTGACTTAAGGATGCTGGCACGACGGGGAGCAGGTTACAAAGCCCAGAATCTCGAATTGGTCTTTATAGATGACCTAATATAACCCCTTGCCGTCAACCAAGAAGTCCGGAATTCCACGACACGTGATGTTTTCGATCACACAGTGTTCATCTGCCTCTGACTTGTTACAAATCGTTATTAGACTTTCTGCAAAGCAATAGTTACGTGGTGCATCTGCAATCCGGGATGGTCCAAATGCGAATTCGTTGCGATACATTCCAAATCGACCAGAGACGTAGGTAGAAAAAAGTCTCCCATCGTACCAAGGTCGGTCGAAAGAAAAGCTGCGCACGCTGATTTTGCTTGCGTGTTCAGCAAAAAGTTTCGACTGGTTGCCACGCAAAAGAATGTCTCTAGCTAAGACGACCGAAGTTGAAGCTCGATCAAATTGTGAGATAAAGAGCTCTCGTGCTGCATGAACCTCTAAATCATTCGCTATTAGACTATGACGAAGATAGGTCAGAAGGTTCTTTGCTATTGCCTCATCACTCCTAAGCAAACAGCTTACATCAAGCACGTAGTCATATATTCTAATGCGTTGACTATTTCTATTTGGGTATTCGCGATTAGAGCAGCTGCGCCCCAGCTCAATGAGTTTCTGTCTTTGATCCGCATCTCGAATACTTGAGATTCCCTTCTTAATCTTCAAGCGCGTTCCGGATATTACTTCGCCTGCCCTGCGTCGTTCAGCCATCTCCTCGAAGTAAGGTCCTCGCTCCATGATGATTTTTTGTGAATAAAGAAGGTCTGCGTAGACTTCGCTAAACCTATAATTCGTCAAGACAAGCTTCCCGCCGACTATGGCAAAAATCCGATCAGAATAGTCCATAACACTATCATCACCAGGCTTAACTACTTTGTAGACATAAGCTAAGTAGGGTGCGTACTCACGAGAGTCATCCGCATCTCCTGGCTTGGAGTAGGTCATCAGAAGTAAAATGCATAAGCAAAGCTTAGCGACGAGGCGCAAGATCAACATACTGATAAAACACTCCAAAAACGAAATAAGTGTTCTCACCTCTGGCCAACATTTCAGTCAAAACCTTCGACCATTCGGTAATTGGCAGTGACAGGTTTTTCTCGACTGGGACATTAAGCCTGGGAAGTTGAATTGACGAGCCTACAACTAGCGCGGTCGGAATTCGAACTCGCTTTGGAAGAAGGCGCTCTTCCTTTTCACCCAACCGTGAAAAAGATATCCGCGACAGTATTGTGGGAGATAACCCTTTAATGCCGATAGGGACAAAAGAAAGTCGCACAGACCCCAATGGCACTTGGCCTTCAGCGTAACCGAACTCGGAAACAGGGGCATCTCTAAGCTCTCCGTACCAGAGATTGTATGTATCCCACCATTCGTCACCTGCGAAAAGCGATCGGTCAATTTCAATTTGGCCAGGGTCAAGGAAAACCGAGGACTTTGCGGCATCGATTAATTGAGAAGCCGCATATCTGTTTGACGGTGCGAACCCGGCATTGTCGAAAGAAGCCAGATCGACAATCGAACAAATCCTCCTCAATATGTCACTTTCAAGAATATCAATTAAAAGGCTCTCATCCTTGTCAGACTCTAGGCCGTAATATTTCTGGAAAATGTCGCTAATGGCTAACTGATTGGCAATAGCGTCAGATCCCAGTCCAAGTCTACGTTTAGCAAGCGCTCTTCTCCGTATTTCAAACTCATTCGGTTCAGGATTTAATGGCAGTGTGCCAAATCGCGCGACTACGGCCAAGAGGTCGTCCAAGGTAACAACCACTTCGCTTTCGGC
>JANOPL010000166.1:0-57483 GCA_031421835.1 Hyphomicrobiales bacterium
GGTTCCAACCAGTTCATCCCGGGCTTTGAAGAGCAACTCGTTGGCAAAAAAGCTGGCGATGATGTGACTGTCAATGTGAGCTTCCCTGAAAACTATGGTGCCGCCAACCTCGCTGGCAAAGCCGCCGTGTTCGCCACAAAAGTAACCGGCGTTGAAGCTCCGAAAGTTGCTGCCATCGACGAAGAGTTTGCCAAGAAAGTTGGCTTTGAAGACGTTGCGAAATTGCGCGACATGGTCAAGCAGGGGTTGGAGCGCGAATTCGGTCGCATGACTTCAATGAAAATGAAGCGTGATGTGCTGGATGCTCTCGATAAGCAATACTCATTCGAATTGCCTTCGAAATTGGTGGACGCTGAATTCAACGGTATCTGGAATGCTCTGCAAAATGAAATGAAGAAGGCCGGCAAGTCTTTTGCTGATGAAGATACGACAGAAGAAAAAGCCACCGACGAATACAAGACCATTGCCGCCCGCCGCGTGCGTCTGGGCCTGGTGCTTGGAACGATGGGTGAAAAAGAAGGTATCCAAGTCAACGAACAGGAATTGCAACAGGCCCTCATCGGCCGCGTGCGTCAGTTTCCCGGCCAGGAAAAGCAAGTCTATGATTACTATCGCAATAACCCCTCAGCACTGATTGAGTTGCGTGGTCCGATCTTCGAACAAAAGGTCGTCGATCTCATTGTCAGCAAAGCCACCGTGGCCGACAAGACCGTGAGCAAGGAAGACCTGCAAGCCATGGTCGAAGAAGACATGGGCGACGAAGAGTAAGAATTTCGTCGAGTGTGAAATACAGAACCCCGGTGATGAGCCGGGGTTGTTTGTTTGGCAAAAGGCCCCCATCGCTCTTCTGGCACTTCCCCAACGAGTTGGGGAAGACTGTGTGGTAGGCACCTCCCCCAACTTGTTGGGGGAGTACCCCGAAGGGGGGAGGGGGGCCTCTAGCGCATCGCCTTCTTCAGTCCCCACACCAGCAGCCCTGCCAGCAAGCCCCAGAACGCTGCACCTACTCCCAGTATCGTGATGCCGGAAGCTGTGACCAGAAACGTGACCACTGCCGCTTCCGTATCGCGCGGCTCTCTCACCATTGCTGTTATGCCCGCCATCAAGGGTGCAAACAGCGCCAATCCGGCAATGGCGATGATCAAGGGCTTGGGCATGCCGCCCAGCAAAGACACGAAGGTGCCAGCCGCCAAACCGAACACCACATAAAGCACCGTGTACGGATAAATCATTTTCCAGCGTTGCTTCGGGTCCGGATGGCAATCGGGGCCTGCCACCATTGCAGCCGTGATTGCAGCCATATTGATGGCGTGGGTGCCGAATAAAGCTGCGATCATGCTGCCCAAACCGGTGATCGCTAAACACGCTGATACTGGCGGTTCATATTGGTGGGCCTTTAGCACAGCAAAACCGGGTAGATTTTGCGACGCCATGGTGACGAGATACAGCGGCACACCTAAGCCGACAAGCACTTGCCAATTCCATTGTGGCGTCACGAATTCCAGCGGTGTGATGCCGATATGTATGGCAGTCGAAAATCCACCGCTGAGGCCAGCGAAGACGAGGCCCAAAACCACAATCACTGGAACGGTAGACATGGGAACCAACAGCCGCAGCGCGAAAAACGCAATGATGAGCGGCACAACAAACAACGGCATTTCGAGAGCCGATGTCGGCACACCCAAGACGAAGCGCAGCAACACACCTGCCAACATGGCGGCTGCGATAGTGGGCGGCATTTTGCCGATGGCGGTGGAGATGGGTTTGATGAATGCGGTCAGCAACATCAATGCACCCGCAAAAATAAACGCACCAACAGCGTCGGGAAAGGCAATGCCCGCACCACCTGTTGCCATCAATGCGGCACCCGGCGTTGACCATGCAATCATGATGGGTTGTTTGTAGCGGAACGCCAAAATGAAAGAGGTGACAGCCATGGCGAAACAAATAGATGCCGCTGCCGAAGCTTGCTGTGTTGGGGTTGCGCCGACCGCGCGGAGGCCTTCCATCACCACCAAAATTGTTGATGCAAAGCCAACGATGACAGCAGCCACCGCTGCCGCAATCAAAGAGAACCAGTGATGCCTTGAGGGGATGGTCACGGCAAAGGCACTTCCGGTTCGTCCTTGGCGACGTGCAGGATCAGTGATGTTTTTACACTTTCAACATTCGGCGCCTTTGACAACGCACCGGTGACGAAAGCCTGCATGGCATTCAAATCCCGCGCGACGCAGACCAACATGAAATCAGCCGCACCCGACACGGCGTAGCATTCGCGCACGATCGGCCAGGTTTTGGCGCGGCGTTCGAAGTCAGCCATTTCAGATTGAGCCTGACTTTTAAGACCGACGGTGGCGAACAGTTTCACGCCATAATCCAATTTGTTACGGTCCAATTGCGCACGGTAACCCGTGATATAACCTGCGTCCTCGAGCGTTTGCACACGGCGCAAGGTGGGCGGTGGCGAAAGGCCCACACGATTTGCCAAATCAACATTCGTGATCCGACCTTCGCGCTGCAATTCACGCAGAATTTTCCAGTCGATGGTATCGGGGTTGCCATGCTTGTCCATGGCGTTGGCTTATACGCAATATTGTTGCGCGATTGGAAGGGGCGTTCAGCTGCGTTTAGCCAAAAACGCCGACACGCGGGCCAGCCCTGCTTTCAACACATCGGTCGCGTTGGCGTAACCGATGCGCACATGACCTTCCATTTCCATGGCCGACCCCGGTGTGAACATGACGCCGGTTTCGCCGAGTAAGGCGATGCAGAAGTCTTGCGAGGGCATGTCGAGATCATATTTCAAAAGTGCAGTTGTGCCGGACTGAGGTTTGACCCAAGACATCAGCGGCTCGTTTTCGACCCAGTCAGACAACAGTGTTAAGTTGGTCCGTGTGATGTTACGGCTGCGCGCCAGAATGATTTCAGAATTTTCCAAGGCCAAGGTGGCAAAGTGTTCGTCGAGTTGGCCCACGGAAATGGTGTTGTAGTCTCGGTGGATCAACACGGCGTTGATGACATCACGGGACGCTGCAATCCAGCCGACGCGCAAGCCTGCAAGTGAAAATGCTTTCGATGTACTGGCGGTGCTGATGCCCTTTTCATAAACATCGGCCATTGAGACAGTGGTAACTGTGCCATGCTGATCTGTGCCGCGATAGACTTCATCGCACAACACCCAAGCGCCGCACGCCCTTGCTATGGCAGCGATTGCTTCAAGCACATCAATGTCCATCAACGAACCTGTCGGGTTGTTTGGATTGTTGATGGCGATGAGTTTTGTGCCTGGTGTTGCCATGGCGCACAGTTCATCGAGGTCAGGCAAAAATCCATTCTCGGCCCGCAAATGCAAATGCTGGACGTCCGCACCTATCGATGCAGGGATTGAGTAGTGCTGTTGGTAAGTGGGGATGACAGAAATCACCCTGTCGCCCCGCGACACCAATGCCTGGTGCACCAAGGAATTTGCGCCAATCGTGCCATGGGTGGTCACGATGTTTTGGCGCTGTTGTTTTTGATAGAGCGCTGCAATCGCATCACGCAATCGGTCTGCGCCTTCAATTGCACCGTAAGTCATTTTCATTGGCAACAGTTCGGCCAATGATCGGTCGTTGCGTCCGGTCATTTCCAAAAGTTGAGCGATGGTGATACTGTCAACGCAGGTTTCGGCCAGGTTGAGTTCGCACTTCAACTCATACTCGTTCATCCAAATTTCAACGCCGAAGGGCTTGATAAACATAGCTTATTCCATTTTGCCGGATGCAGCATGCCAGATTAACGCAGATTAAAACAGCTTGTTCAAAACTGTTGTAACAGCTTGGCAACACACTATATGTTGAGCTATGCTAATTTCTCATAGCTCAAACGGAGTTCAATATGTCATCCCGCCACGCCCGCGTTCTTGTCCTTGGTTCTGGTCCAGCGGGTTATACCGCTGCGATTTATGCGGCGCGCGCCATGTTGAAGCCTCTCGTCGTGCAGGGCATTCAACCGGGGGGGCAGCTTACCATTACCACCGATGTTGAAAACTATCCGGGCTTTGCCAAGTCAATCCAGGGTCCATGGCTGATGGAAGAGATGAAGGCCCAGGCGGAGCATATGGGCACCGAAGTCATTTCTGATACTATTGTCGAAGTGAAGCTCAAGCAATCGCCGATCTGGTTGAAAGGTGACAGCGGCACGGAATACACGTGTGACGCCTTGATCATTTCCACAGGGGCACAAGCCAAATGGCTGGGCCTCCCATCAGAAGAAAAATACCAGGGCTTCGGCGTGTCTGCCTGCGCCACCTGCGATGGTTTTTTCTATCGCCAGAAAAAAGTGCTGGTGGTGGGTGGCGGCAACACTGCTGTTGAAGAGGCATTGTTCCTCACCAATTTCGCATCGGAAGTCACCGTTATTCATCGTCGCAATGAGTTCAAGGCGGAACGGATTTTGCAGGAACGCCTGTTCAAACATCCCAAGATCAAAGTGAAGTGGGATACTGCACTGGACGAAGTGCTGGGCACGGATGAGCCGCGCGGTGTAACCTCCGTGCGTTTGAAGAATGTGAAGACCGGGGTCACAGAGGTTCAGGAGGTTGATGGCGTGTTCATCGCCATTGGTCATTCACCAGCGACCGCATTGTTCAAAGATCAGTTACCTTTCAAAAATGGCGGCTATCTGCAGACGGCGGCGTGGTCAACACAAACCGAGTTACCCGGCGTGTTTGCGGCGGGCGATGTGACCGATGATATTTACCGTCAGGCTGTGACGGCGGCGGGCATGGGCTGCATGGCCGCACTCGAAGCTGAAAAATACTTACACACGATGAAAACTGAACAAAGAGAAGCGGCGGAATAATTCATGGATTGGGACAAGCTCAGAATATTCCACGCCGTTGCTGACGCTGGAAGTTTCACCCATGCGGGTCATGAACTGAACTTGTCGCAATCAGCCGTCAGCCGCCAGATTTCAGCGCTGGAAGATGATTTACGCGTGCCGCTGTTTCATCGCCATGCACGGGGCCTCATTCTGACAGAGCAGGGCGAAGTGCTTTATCGCACGGCGCATGATGTGTTCACCAAATTGGCTGCTGCCAAAACCCGTTTGATGGACTCGAAAGAAAAACCTTCTGGCGAATTGCGCATCACAACGACAGTGGGTTTGGGCTCGGTGTGGCTGACGCCGCGCATCAAGGAGTTCATGGAGCTTTATCCTGATATTCAAGTGCAATTGCTGCTTGAAGATGAGGAGCTGGATTTGTCGATGCGGGAGGCTGATGTGGCGATACGACTGCGACGGCCCACGCAGCCTGATCTCATTCAACGCAAACTCTTCACCGTGCATCATCATGTCTATGCGTCAGTTGACTATGTGCGCCAACACGGCATTCCAAAATCATCAACCGATCTGGACAAGCACCGCATTCTGGTTTTCCAGGGTGCAAGTTATCTGACTTACGTCAACATGCTGCTGACGATTGGTCGCAACGAAAACGATCCACGTGTGCCAGCACTCCGCGTGAACTCAGCCTATGGTCTGCGCCGCGCTTTACAAGCAGGCGCAGGGATTGCCATTCTGTCAGACTATCTGGTGGCCCCCGACATGAACCTGGTGCAAATTGAACTCGACGTGCAAACGCCGGAGTTTGATACGTATTTTGTATATCCTGAAGAATTGAAAGAAACCAAGCGCGTGACGGTGTTCCGGGACTTTATTGTCGCAAAAGCGCGGGAGTGGAGTTTTTAAGGACAAAAGCCCCCCAATCGCCCTTCGGGCACTTCCCCAACGTGTTGGGGGAGTACGGCAAAGCCGGGAGGGGGGCTTCGCGCGATGATCTGCATTCGCTTCGCGTTCGTTTCATCAGCATGTACAAATCACTCCTCACCTTCTTCTTCCTGTCAGGCCTCACCATGACTGCTTCCGCCGCCTCCCTTAACGATTTTACGCTCACCGGTATCGACGGCAAGCCCATGGCGCTGGATCAGTTCAGAGGCAAAGCCGTCCTGCTGGTCAACACCGCGTCGGAATGCGGTTACACCGGGCAGTATGACGGCCTCGAAGCCTTGTACCTTGCCAATAAAGACAAGGGCTTCGTCATCATCGGTGTGCCATCGAATGATTTTGGCGGGCAGGAACCCGGCAAGGCCGAAGAGATTGCGACCTTTTGCAAATTGAACTACGGCGTGACGTTTCCGTTGGCAGACAAGACCGTGGTCAAAGGCAAGGACGCACATCCGGTTTATCAGTGGGCCGCTGGCGAAGCTGGCATGTTGGGTGCGCCGAAATGGAACTTCCATAAATATTTGTTTGGCCGCGACGGCAAGTTCATCGACTGGTTTTCAACGCCCACAGAACCCGGCAGTGCCAAAATCAAAACTGCAATTGAAAAAGCGCTTGCGCAATAGACTGCCGCACTTCAAATCCAAAACATGAAATCGTCTGAAACTGATATACTTGTTGTGCCAGGCTATGAAGGTGCAGGGCCTACGCACTGGCAGCAGCGCATGGCGAGCAAGCTTTCAACGGCTCGCATGGTTGAGCAGAGCAATTGGACTTATCCATCCCTCACGGATGCGATTGGCGAACTGGTCATGGCTGTGCAAACTGCCAGTCGCCCCATCGTCTTTGTGACCCACTCGGTGGGTTCAACCCTGGTGGCCCATGCCATGCCCACGCTTTTGCAGCTCAGCTTAAGTGATCGGGTGAAAGGTGGCTTTCTCGTCGCTCCGCCTTCGGAATTGGCGTTGACGGAGTTGCCCAATATCGACCCTGCCTTTGCGCAAGTGCCGCGTGAGCCTTTGCCGTTTCCATCGGCACTCATCGCCAGCAGCAATGACCCCTATGCCAGCCTCGAACACTCGGCTGACTTGGCGTTGGCTTGGGGGTCAAAACTGATTGAAGCGGGCGAACAAGGTCACATCAATATCGCCTCAGGCCATGGTCCATGGCCCGAGGGCATGATGAGTTTCGCCGGATTTCTATCACGGTTAAAAGGTTAGCCCCAGTTGACCTTGTCGATCTCATAGGACTTGCCGCCACCTGGCGTGTTGACCTCGACGCTATCACCCTTTTTCTTGCCGATGATGGCGCGGGCGATGGGCGATGAAATGGAGATGCGGCCTTTCTTTACGTCAGCTTCGGAATCGCCCACGATTTGATAGGCAACCTTCACATCGGTTTCTTCGTCGATCAGTGTGACCTTGGCTCCAAACATGACGGTATCGCCTGAGAGCTTTGACACATCGATGACCTCGGCACGGGAAATCTTGTCTTCGAGTTCGGCCACGCGGGTTTCGTTCCAGCCCTGGGCTTCCTTGGCGGCGTGATATTCAGCATTTTCCGACAGGTCGCCATGGGCGCGTGCTTCTTCGATGGCGCGAATGATGCGCGGGCGCTCCACGGTTTTGAGGCTGCGCACCTCGTCTACCAAGGCGTTGTAACCCGTTTCGGTCATCGGTACTCGTTCCATCGTCGTCACGTCCAAAATGGCAGGTTTTTCCGCACCCGTCAGAGGGAACGAAAAACCAAAGCCTGTTCAAGAAAACACCCGGCTTGAGGGAGAGAACTCCCAGCCGGGTATTGCTTAATGTGGCTCATAATTGTTGATTTTGCAAGGGGTGGGAATACGTGGCGGTTCAACCTAAGATTTAAATGCCAGCCGCGAGTGTTCTGCCAAAATATCAGTCAACTGCACAGGCGCATCACGTCCCCGCAACATCAGGTATTCGATGACGGGCAAATCTGGCAGCCCTTCATCGGGCCGGACCAGCCTCATGCCATCGGGCATGTGGTCATTCTCCAACGTGGTGGTAATTGCGAGCCCTGCCGACACAGCGGCAAGCTGCCCAGCGGTGGTGGTCGAGGTTGCCACGATCTGGTAGTTCCGGTTTGCCCGCTCGAGGGCGCGTTTGGACATTCCGCGCCAGATGCATTCGGTGAGCCAAGCAGGACGCCAAGGGCAAAGCTCCATCCCTACCATGATCGGCAGCGGATTTCGTAGATGCTGTTGGTGTATATCCGAGGTGACCCAGCGCAACCTCGTTTGCCAAATCTGCTCTGCTGGCCAATGCCGAGGCGCTACTGTGCTTTGCGACAAGACCAGATCGTGGGTGCCGGTTTGCAGCTGTTGGGTGAGTGCGCAGGACGCGACTGTTGACACCTGAACTTCGACCGAAGGCTGAGCCGCGGAAAAGCTTTTCAAGATGGTCGGCAAGAAACGGTCGGCCAACTCTTCTGCGATACCAAATCGTACTGAGCCGCGTGCAGGCGTCGCCTTCAGCGTACCCATCACATCATCATTGAGGGCTAAAAGTTCTTTGGCACGCCCCAGCAAAGTTTGGCCAAAGGGGCTGAGTTCCACATGTCCACCCTTTCCGCGTGTTAAAACGGCTTGCCCCAGAACGCCTTCGAGTTTTTGAATTTGCAACGTAATCGCAGATTGGGTGCGACCTACGCGTTCTGCTGCACGGGTAAAACTTTTCTCTTCCGCGATGATGACGAAGCTGCGGAGCAAATCGAGGTCAAAAGCGAGTGGCAAAGCCATAAAAATGAGAATTACTCATTTGCGTCATTCGCGCAACTCGTTTCCATTAAAAGAAGAAGCGTTTCAATATCGGGTCATCAACACGGAGAAATACCATGACCCAAGTCTCACCAAAACATGACGCGCTTTCCAGTATTCAGGAATTCTATGCGAGCGTTCAAACTTTCTTCGTTTCGCGCGATTTTAGACTGAACAACACCGATCGGGCTGATCTCAGTGCACATCTCCGCCACGACATCGGCGAAGACGACTGCCGCCCAGCAGCCCCGTTACCGTTGTCGCAGCAAGAAGTCTCTTGCGCAACGTCTGTTGAGCGCCTGCTTTTACGTTCGTTCTGATTTAATTTTTGCCAACAGGAGAAAATGACAATGAAAAAATATGTCATCGAACGCGCTCTGCCGGGTATCGGAGGATCGACCGCTGCCGAATTGTGTGGCGCAGCAGCAAAGTCAAACGAAGCTTTGGCCGAAATCGGCAAAGACGTACAATGGGTGGAGTCTTATGTCACTGCAGACCAGACCTATTGCGTCTATCTTGCCAAAGATGAAGCGACGATCCATCGTCATGCAAAACTGTCAGGCTTTCCCGCCACCCGTATCCAGGAAGTAAAGACAATGATCGATCCAACCACTGCATCGGCGGCCTAGCCTGGACGCGCCTCAACTTTTGCGGAAAAAAGTTGCATCCACCTGATAAAGGCGGCGGGTCTTTGGATCGCGGAAAGCCGTGTCGATGCCCCAAAGCTCAAAACCGTGGTCGATCATGAACTTGTACAACGTCTCAAAATCCGGCGCACCCTCGTACATGGGCGTAAACGACATTTCGAGTTGAACGCCTTTGGCGGTTTTAAGGAGATTGGTGGCCCCTTTGAGGACTTGCATCTCGAAGCCTTGGGTGTCGATTTTGATGAACCGCCTGCTCACACTTGTTCCGTAAGCGGTGCTGTCCAATGTGATGACCGGGACCACTTCCGAGCGCACGAACTTGGCGCTGGGTGCTCCCTCCATGGCTTGCTGGGTGAGCACCAAAATGGAACTCGATTGCGAGTTGCCAGAGATGTTGATTGTTGTTTCGCCTGATTTTGCGCCAACTGCGGCACGCGCGGCGACCAGCCATTCTGGAGTGCGTGCGGCCGCCGCGGTCAACAACGCGTGGGCGTCGCTCAAAGGCTCAAACGAAACCAGTGCGCCATTGTAGCCTGCCGCGAAAACGCTTTTGCCGAACTGACCTTTGTTTGCGCCAACGTCATAAACCAGATCAACACCGTTCAGCGCCAGTTGCTTCACAAGCTTTTCGTATTCGTTCGGTTCATACAGGCGTGTCTCGAGACGAAGCGGGCGCAGGCTGAGGAGAAGTCCTTTTTTGCCTTTCAGCAACAACTTCAGATCGGTGCGAAAACCCACGCCGCGCGCCTTACAGATACGAGGTGTGAAGGGACGCATGCACATACCAAGCGTCGTAAGCTGACGTGACCGGCATGATGCGGCGATAGCCGTGGGGTATGAGAATGCTGTCCAAGGCTTTGATAAAACCGGGACGATCATTGTGTTCAATGCAGAAAAGGCCAATACGATAGCGGGTCAGATCAAGGCCCTTCAAAATATCGACTTCAGAGCCTTCGGTGTCCAATGAAATGAAATCGATGTTCTTTGGCATTTTGTGCTCGGCAAAAATGCGGTTCAGTGTTGCAGTCTGAACTTTGTAAGATGTGAACTCTTTGTCAGAAGGAGATTTTCCGCCCTCAGCTTTTGCGTTGCTGGCATATGAAAACTCGCCATTGCCTTTTGTTTCGAAAAACTCCAACTCCGTATCTTCAACGGACGAGGCGGCACGCCTGTCGAGCTTGGCTTTGCGTTGTTTCGCAATGCTGGCATGGAACGTGCGGCAAGGTTCAATGAGCAAGCCGTTCCAGCCGAATTTTGTTTCCAGCAAGTAGGTGTTGGAAATGGACTTGCCGCTGCCCACACCGATTTCAACGAACGTCCCAGCTTTTTTCTGTTCGAAGGCGAGAACGGCTAAAATATCCTGGCACAGTTGGCCCTCTGACACTGACAACAGATTGTTGATGACGGGCTCGGCTTCGGGTTTGCAATCAGCGATGAGGTTTATGGCAGTGTAAAACCGATCGATTACCGTTCTGTCTCGTCCTTGAATGCGCAAGATATTGCGAAGGGCGCGAAAGTTCTCACGATCAGTGAAACGGGACTTTTCCAGTATAGCCGCAGACTTCGCGATGTTACCCCGCACGGCGGAAACGGCACTGCCTAACACGCGCACATGTTTGCCAATGCGACCCGCAATTTTACGCATCGCGCTTTCCTCCGAAATAATCCTGCAGCGGCCGCACCTGGATCGTGTCTGCCTTCTGTGCGGCAATGGCTTTCGTCGCTGAGATGATGCCGGGCAGTGTAGTGTAGTAGGGCACTTTTTGCATCACGGCGGTTTGGCGGATGGATTTTGAGTCGGATTCTGAAGATCTTGTTTCGGTGGTGTTGAGCACCAGTTGAATGTCGCCGTTCTTGATGGCGTCCACAACATGGGGGCGGCCTTCGAGAACTTTGTTGATCTTTGACGACGGCACACCTTTGGATTCGAGGAAGGCATGGTTGCCACCCGTAGCCTTGATGTGGAAGCCGAGTTCCACCAACTTCTTGATCGAAGGCAAGACCTTGGCACGATCAGATTCTTTCACTGATACAAACACTGTTCCCGATTTTGGAATGCGCATGCCTGCACCCAATTGGGCTTTGGCGAAGGCCATGTCGTAAGTTTTGTCGAGGCCCATGACTTCGCCGGTTGAGCGCATTTCTGGCCCCAGTAAAACATCCACACCGGGGAACCGATTGAAGGGGAAAACGGCTTCTTTTACAGCGACATGCTGCAACTTCTTTGTCTTCAACTTGAAGTCTGCCAGCTTCTCGCCCGCCATGACGCGGGCCGCGATTTTTGCTACCGGTTCGCCAATCACCTTGGCCACAAAAGGAACGGTACGCGAGGCGCGTGGGTTGACTTCGAGGATATAAACCACGTCGTCCTTCACGGCGAATTGCACGTTCATCAAACCCACGACGTTGAGAGCGAAGGCGAGTTTTTTCGACTGCGCTTCAAGCTCGGCGATGATGGCGGGCTTCAACGAGTAGGGCGGTAATGAGCAAGCGGAGTCGCCAGAGTGAATGCCGGCCTCTTCGATGTGTTCCATGACGCCTGCAATGAACACGTCCGTGCCGTCACAAATGCAATCCACGTCAACCTCGATGGCGTTCGACAAATAGCTGTCGATCAACACCGGCGAGTCACCCGACACAACGACCGCTTCGGTGATGTAGCGTTGCAGTTGCACATCGTCCCTCACGATTTCCATGGCGCGTCCACCCAGCACGTAGGACGGGCGGATGACGACAGGAAAACCAATTTTCTTGGCAATCTTTTTGGCTTCGGCCCCCGAGTAGGCGATGCCGTTTTCAGGTTGGCGCAGTTTGATTTTGCGCACGAGCTTCGAGAAGCGGTCGCGGTCTTCAGCCAGGTCGATGGCGTCTGGCGTGGTGCCGAGAATGGGTACACCTGCATCTTCCAAAGCTTGGGCCAGTTTCAACGGTGTCTGCCCGCCGAATTGCACGATAACGCCATGCAGTGTGCCTTTGCGTTTCTCAGCATGGATGATTTCGAGAACGTCTTCGACCGTCAGCGGCTCGAAATACAAGCGATCTGACGTATCATAGTCGGTCGACACGGTTTCGGGGTTGCAGTTGACCATAATCGATTCATAGCCGGCATCGTGCAGCGCAAAGCACGCGTGGCAACAGCAATAGTCAAACTCGATGCCTTGACCGATGCGGTTTGGCCCGCCACCGAGAATAATGACTTTCTTCTTGTCACTGACCTGCGCTTCATTGCCGTGGGAACCTGCGAGACCTGTCTCGTAGGTTGAATACATATAGGCGGTGGGCGACGCGAATTCTGCCGCACACGTGTCGATGCGCTTATAGACCGGGCGTACTTTCAACTTGCGGCGGTGGGCAGAGACGCGGGCTTCCTTGATGCCGACGAGTTGACCCAGGCGTTTGTCGGAAAAGCCCATGGCTTTCAACTTCCGCATGTTTACGGTGTCGTTCGGCAGGCCTTTCTGGCGAATGGTATCTTCCATTTTCACCAGTTCTTCAATTTGGCGCAGGAACCAAGGTTCGTATTTGCAAGATTCGTAAATCTGCGAAACGGTGGCACCGTGGCGGAAGGCTTGCGCAATCTTCAGCAGGCGGTCAGGAGTGGCGAGGCCCAAAGCCGCACGTATCGCGTTCTTGTCGTCACCTTCACCGATGCCGGGAATGACGATTTCATTCATGCCGCTAAGGCCCGTTTCCAAACCTCGCAGCGCCTTCTGGAACGATTCCTGAAACGTCCGGCCAATCGCCATCACTTCACCAACGGATTTCATGGCTGTGCCAAGGTAAGGCTGGGCACCGGGGAATTTTTCAAAGGTGAAACGCGGAATTTTAGTGACAACGTAATCGATTGTGGGTTCAAACGATGCGGGCATGGTGCCGCCCGTGATGTCATTGCCCAATTCGTCAAGCGTATAACCGACAGCCAATTTCGCGGCGATCTTGGCAATCGGAAAGCCTGTGGCTTTGGACGCGAGTGCGGACGAGCGCGAGACGCGCGGGTTCATTTCAATGACGACGAGACGGCCATCGACAGGGTTGACCGCGAACTGCACGTTGGAGCCGCCGGTTTCAATGCCAATTTCGCGCAGCACCGCAATCGAGGCGTTGCGCATGATTTGATATTCTTTGTCGGTCAGCGTCAGGGCAGGGGCCACGGTGATCGAGTCGCCTGTGTGGACACCCATGGGATCGATGTTTTCGATGGAGCAGATGATGATGCAATTGTCAGCGGTGTCACGCACCACTTCCATTTCATACTCTTTCCAGCCGAGCACTGACTCTTCAATCAGCACTTCGGCTGTGGGCGATGCGTCAAGTCCGGTTTCAACGATGTCGAAAAATTCATCGCGATTGTAGGCAATGCCGCCGCCGGTGCCGCCCAATGTGAAAGACGGGCGAATGATACAGGGCAGGCCGATGGCCAGCATGCCTTCGAAAGCCTCGACCATGGCGCGGTCACGATATTTTTTCTGGCGTTCGGTTTCTGCGTCTGCCCATTTCTTTTCGAAAGCTTCAGCGTCGGTCGCTTCGGATTTCAGTTGGGCATAGAGTTCCTTGTCCTTGTCTTTCTCGACAGACGCATTGGCCAGTTTGGAGCGTGGTGACTCCAAGCCAATCTTGGTCATGGCATCACGGAACAATTCGCGGTCTTCAGCCTTATCGATGGCTTCGGCTTTCGCACCGATCAGCTCGACATTATTTTTTTCCAGAATGCCCATTTTGTTGAGCGACTATGCCGTGTTGAGCGCCGTCTGCCCGCCCATGGTGGGAAGAATGGCATCAGGCCGTTCTTTTTCGATGATCTTGGCCACGACTTCCGGTGTGATGGGCTCAATGTAGGTGGCGTCGGCCAAATCCGGGTCGGTCATGATGGTGGCCGGATTGGAGTTGACCAGGATGACGCGGAAACCTTCTTCTTTCAACGCCTTGCAGGCTTGTGTTCCGGAGTAGTCAAACTCGCAGGCCTGGCCGATCACAATAGGCCCCGCCCCGATGATGAGGATGGATTTGATATCAGTACGTTTTGGCATGTGGGATCCCGATTTGGGGTGTCCTAGCGGAAGCGGAGCGCGATTCCAACCCTGTTTCCACGGGCTACGTTTTACGCCCTGGCGCGCAACTTTGGGAGGTCCTGACGGAGAATGTGTAAATCTTGCAAACTCCCTTGCCGAACATTCGCCCGCGATGCTGACTAAAAAACATTGAGCCGCGACAGCGATCCGCGTTTCGATGAAAGTTTTGGTGACAGTGCAGGACTTTTTGGGTCCGTCCAAAAGACGCGTCATTGTCCTGTTTTCTGTCATACTAAAAATACTTTCAGTAAGCGGAACAACTCACTGCCTTAAGCGTTGTTGTGACATGAAAAATATCACGTGCGCTGCCGCTTTCTTCGCTTCCATCATGTTACCACTTTCGGCGCTGTCACAGGAATCCGGGGAGGAACCTGCACCGGAACGCCTCACCTCACAACAGATCAATGAAGCCGAGTTCACGGAACACTTGCCGGAAGGACTCAGTGCCATCGCCACCAAGCTGCAGATTTTGCTTGATCGCGCGGGTGCCAATCCCGGCGTGATCGACGGTGTTTCTGGTGATAACGTGACGAAAGCCGTTCAAGGCTATGAGCAGATGCTCGGACTGGAACCGACAAGCATTTTGACGCCAGAGTTATGGGCCAAACTTCAGTCGTCAGAACCCGTGATGGTAGAATATGTGATTGAAGCCGCAGACGTTGCCAAACTGGCCGAGGCTATCCCTGACGATTATGCTGAGAAGGCGAAAATGCAGTGGCTGGGTTACACGTCAGGCCACGAAGCGATCGCCGAAAAATTCCACATGGACAAAGATTTTCTGGCCGCTCTTAATCCGGGTGCCACGTTCACTGCGGGGGAAACGGTGCTGGTTGCCAATCCCGGGGTTGCGACGAAAACCGTTGTGACACGCATTGTTGCAGACAAGGCGAACAAGCGGGTCATCGTATATGGTGAGGGCGGAAAGCCTGAGATCATATACCCGGCAACAATTGGAAGTGACGCTACGCCTTCTCCTGTAGGCACGCACGAGGTTCGGGCAATCGCCGAGTTTCCGACCTACGGATACAATCCCGATGTCAATTTCCAGCAAGGTGAGAATGCTGAGAAATTGACCATTCCACCCGGTCCCAACGGGCCTGTGGGATCAACATGGATCGACCTGACGGAACCGACCTATGGCATTCATGGCACACCTGAGCCTGCACAAATTTCAAAAACATCATCACATGGATGTATCAGGCTGACCAATTGGGATGCAGCTGAATTGGCCAAGCTGGTGAAGCCGGGCGTCAAAGTCACTTTCGTTGAGGCAACGACCAGTTTGTATTGACGATTATCCATTGACCATACTGAAGGATCTTTAACGCTTCACACCACAGCTGCAGTCATAATTTCGGTGACAGTGCACTCTATATCACTGACGAAACGTGTCTACCCAATCTCAGTAGACGGGTCCACCACGCGTATCACCACCTCCGTAAACTTCCTTCCCTTCCGCGTTGCCAAAATCGCCGCGTATGCTTGCGGCTTGTCGTCTGGCCGCAGAACAACGCATTGACCGTTGTTGATTTATTCTGCTGTCAACGCTTCAGAACACCCCTCAACTTGGCACCATTTATGTGTTAACATCAGCCAAACTCAGCTTGGAGGTGGTCATGTCAACCGAATTTCAAGTTCTAGGCGCAAATGCGAAAGCGCCGTTCACGCTTAAGATTCATCGGGGTGATGGCATGGCGCTGCTGGCGATGAATTGGCGCAACGGCAAGCCGCCGAAAGATTTCGTGGGTTTTGCCATTGAGTACAAAGAGCCAAAATCCGACAGGTTTTGGCCGCTCAAGAACCGCATTGGCTTTCCAGGCCAACGCACCAAATTCGACGACCCTCCTGTTGAAAGCACCAAAGCCCCGTTCCAAAAATTCCGTTGGTTACATGTGCCCGTCAATGCCCACCTCGCCGGCAAGTTTACCTATCGGGTCACCCCCATGTTCATGAATGAAAGCGGAACCCTCAGTGCTGGCGAGTCCCAGTTGGCCGCATTGGCACTGATGCGCGAAACTGTTCCGGGCAAACTCAATATTGCTTACACCCGAGGTTTTGTATCGTCGCAGGCCTTTGTCGCACGGTTTCAAAAATTTGGTGATATTGCCACCTTAGTGCCGGGCAAATCCATCGATGGACTTTCATTCAAAGCCACACATCCGAAAACAAAAGAAGCCCATGACTGGATGGGGTTTGAGGCGCGCAGCGAAATTCTGGATGTTCTGGATCAGGCCATCGCAAAGAAAGCTGAGGTCAGGGTTATTGCCTATGATTTGAATCTTCCAGACATTCTCGACCGGCTGGTGAAAATCGGGAAACGTCTGCGCGTTATCATTGATGATTCCACTACCACCAAAAAAGGTGTTGTTACAGGACATGGAGCATCAGACTCGCCTGAGTCTGCGGCTGAACGACGTTTGATTAAATCTGCGGGTGCGGCGAATGTGAAACGGCAACACATGTCAAACCTGCAGCACCACAAGTGCATCGCAGTGAAGGGCCTTAACCAGGTTGTGTACGGTGCCACCAATTTCACGTGGCGCGGCATGTTCGTCCAGTCAAACAATGCCATCGTTGTCACCAGCAAAAAAGCAACAGACGATCTTTTTGAGGCGTTTGAAGATTACTTCGCCGCAAACTCCGGCAAGGAATTCAAGGTGACGAAGTTTGCCAAAGGTTGGCACAGTCTAGGACTTACGGGCTTAGATGCCAAGGTCAGCTTTTCTCCGCATAGCGAACAAAATGGCATGTTGCAGTCAATCGGTGACGAGATTGACAGCGCAAAATCGTCAGTCCTGTTTTCACTCGCTTTTCTCGGCCAGATGAAGAAGGGAGCTGTGGTCACGGCACTTGGGCGTGCGATCAAAAAGACAAAGGTTCATACACTCGGAATTGCCGATGCCCGCGTAGGCCCTGATAACTTGGGCGTTGAAGTTCTTAGTCCGGACCAACAGCGGCGTGTCGTGAACAGTGCTTCGCTTACAAAAAACATTCCACCACCGTTTAGCGAAGAACCCACTGGTTTGTCTGGCTCTGCAACCAGCAGCCACAGGGGTACACGCATGCACCACAAGTTCGTGGTTGTTGATTTCAACACGCCGAATGCCCGCGTTTATTCGGGATCTTACAATTTTTCGGAACCGGCAGACGTTGAGAATGGCGAAAATCTGGTTTGCATCCGCGACCGGACTGTTGCGACGAGTTATGCGGTAGAGGCAATCCGCTTGTACGATCACTATCGGTTTCGCACGACACAGAAGTCGGGCGGCAAAAAAGCAAAAGCAATCCTGGCTTTGAAAGTTCCACCGCAAACAAAAAGCCAAAGTGCCTGGTGGGAACGTGACTGGAGCGAACCCGAAAGAAAGCGCGACCGCGAACTGTTTGCCTAGCAGTTACAATCAAAAAGCCGTACCGCCTCGCCATCTTGCTGGTAGGACCGCGCGGCTGGTTTGCGTTGTTGGTTGTAGCGCCTCAACCCATTTCGGATTATGAATTTGGCGTCAAAGAGGAAAAGCGTTTTGAAATTTTTCAGTTTCGTAATGGCAATTGCATTTTTGCTGGTGTCGTCCCCGGCAATAGCAGCCGATGAGAGCGTTCTCATCAAAGCTATATCCGTTGACGGCGCGCCTGATGGCATGCGCGCATGGCGTATTCGGTATTGGACAAAAGATAACGCTGGCCGCCGCAAGGAAGTGACGGGGATGGTGGTCGCACCCAAGACCACAATCCCTCGTCTCCAGCGCAAGGTGATTGCTTGGACCCATGGCACATGGGGTATTGCAGAAAAATGCGCACCGTCGCTTTCCAATGGTTTTTTTGAGCTGACGCCAGCACTTGGTGCCGTGCGAAATGGTTACGTTGTCGTTGCGCCTGATTATCCGGGCCTGGGAAGCAAGGGCGCACACCCCTATCTCGTTGGCGGCGTCACAGCGCGCGCTACATTGGATGCCATTCGCGCAGCCCGTGAAATTCCGAGTGCGGCGGCAGGTCGTCGCTTTGCTGTATGGGGTGAAAGCCAGGGCGGCCATGCGGCTCTATGGACAGGGCAGCGCTTCAAGGCAGAGGGGCAGGGTCTAGAACTTGTTGGCGTTGCAGCAGGTGCACCGCCTACTGATCTTGCAGCCAATTTCCGGCGCGCCAGCGACCCCAATGCCAAGGTTTTCCTGTTGTCGCTGAGTGCTGCAAGTTGGTCCCGCTATTATGGTGTGCCGCTGAATTTCGGTCGCAAATCAACGCCGCTTATCATCAACCGACTTGCCGCAAATTGTCTTTCGACTGATCAAACACCGCGCTTTGGAGCGTTACTCGGCATTCTCACACTACGACGCGACCTTAAAAACTTTGATTTTGCAGCGACACGGCCTTGGTCGCGTTTTGTGAGGTCCAACAGCACAGCGCCATTACAAAGCGTTCCTGTGCTGCTGGCCCAGACGCGGGATGACCCTCTCGTGGCGGCCAGTGTGACCCGTCAGTTTGCGCGCCGCCTGTGTCGCAACAAGGTGCGCGTGCGCTGGATCGACCTTCCCGGCAAGGACCATGCAACAACAGCACGCCAAAGTGCCGGGCCAACGCTCACTTGGATTGACGACAGATTCTCGAAAAAAGCTGCACCCAATGATTGCGGCAAAATTTGAACCCTGACTGTATCGGAGAATTATACAATGAGCAGATTTTTTGGATATCTCACTTTTGTCGTTATCACTGGAATGGCGTCTTCTACGCAAATGGCATTTGCATCCACTTCGGAGTCATGGGACGAGCTATACAAGCGTGTCAATCAGGCGTGTATCGACAAGTCCGGCTTGGTGCGCCCGGAAATAATCGACGCAAAAATCAGTTTTTCCGATGTGGTGGCTATTGAAGCCCGACTGCTGCGCGGCGCAGATGACAAGGGAAAAGCGAAGCGCCTCATTTGCGTATTTGACCGAAAGACAGGTCATGCTGAAGTGCAGGAAGCACCGGAATGGAACGCTCCGGCGCTGGTGCAGTAACGCGGTTTTGCGCATCCACGGGCGTGACGATTTCCAGCACTTTCAAATCCCTCAGTTTCTTCGAGCGTAATTTCCGCAATTCCATATATCCTTATGCAAATAGGAGCCTATCCCATGAGCTTGATACAACTGATCTACGCCTCCACGCCTTTTGGTTTTGACAACCCGACTCTCAACACCATCCTTTCGGTGGCACGACGGAATAACCTGCGGGATGGGATTACAGGTTCGCTGATTTGCCGGGCTGACCTTTACTTGCAAATGCTCGAAGGCTCGCGCGCGGCGGTGACTGCAACGTTCCATAAAATCATGAGGGATGATCGCCATCTCGATGTGGTGCTGATCAGTTGCGATGATACGAAGACGCGGTTGTTCCCGGATTGGCATATGCGCGATGACCCGGCACGTTCGTGGATGTGGACACAAGACGAAATTGCAAATGGTGCTGTTGATGCCGCATCAGCGGAAGACGTGCGGGCGGTGTTTGCCCGCATCATCCGGGAGCCAAGTTTGACTGGGTAGCTGTTTCCTCGACCGGTTGATAACACTTGATGCGCTTGAACGCCTCACATTGTTCACCTTCACACGTGACCTCGGAATCCAGGATGCGGGCTGACGGAGCCTTCTCCCTCGCAAATAAAATGCTCTCCGCGAAACCTTCCTTTTTGCAAAAGGCGTCGGCGGCAATCTTTCCGCAACTGGTGCCGTCAGCCAGACACGTGCCGATGCGACTGTCGGGTTCAGAGAACGAATAGCTGCGGGTGGCGGCCTGAACGTCAGACGCGCAAAGCAGAGCCAGAACGACGGCGAGATATTTCATGGGCTGTCCTTGGGTGAGATGTACAGAGTGGCGGTCCGTGCCTTCGAGGGGGCGTTGTCAGGCCCGGACCGTCCACGCTGCATTTCGCGTCGTTAAGAGGCGAAACTGAAACTTAGATCGCAATGCAGCGCTTGACGGCGCAGACATTGGATGTGATCTGGCCTTTGACGGGCCATTGCGAATTCTTGTGGATGATTGTGACATTGGTTTTAACAATCGCTGGTGTGCTGATCGGCGCTCCCGCAAAGGCACCGGCCGACAGAAACAGTGCGGCCAGGGCTGCAGACAGTGTCAGGGTTTTCAGTGGCTTTGTCATTTTGCTCTCCCATTCAGGGGGTCATGCGTTGGACTTGGGAGCAACTTAGGGCGCGCAAGCGGAACCCGTGCTGAATGAGGCGTTCATATTGGGTTTAGATTCAACAAAACGACTATAAAAAAACCCCGGCGAGTCGGACGCCGGGGTTCAGTTTGGGCAGCTGGGAGGATCACTTTGCAGGGGATCGGGGAGGCTGCCTTTTCTATAGATAGGAAACCGGAGCCAGAAATCAATCGTCTGGCGAGGGGGCGGGTTATCAGAACAAATGATCCCGGCTCCGGTTTTTCAACATTTCACTGCCGTCCCGGCTGTGAAACGTATGGGGTTTGGAAACCGGAGCCGGAACCACTCGTCTGGCGAGGGGGCGGGTTATCAGATCGGGCAATGCCGACCCCGGTTGTCCTACGTTTTGCTGCCCGAAGAGGGCCGCAAACCGAATTCGTAAAATCAGCCTTGCGGCGTGTCTGAACAGTCTTCTTTGGCGCAAGCTTCAACCGTGAGGTCGACTTGCGAGGCCCAAACATTGTTCATTTCAATGACGGTCACATTTTTGCCTGGCGTAACCACGTTGCCAACGTTGATGGAGGCGACGGCGGTTGCTGCTGAGCCTAGAACCGCGAGAGCGAAGAGCGTGTAGCGGATCATTTTTTGCTTCCCTATTCTGTAAGTGTTCGTTTGAACTTGAATTGACATTAGGACCGGCAAAGGGAACGCAGGCTGAATGCCCCGTTCATATTCCGTTTAGATTCACGATTTTTTGGCTGATTGTGACACTGTTCTCTGCTTAGGTTTCAAAGAAAGCTGAGTAAAATCATGACACAACACCTGAATTGGATGTCCGCCGCCAAGCTTGCGAAAGGCTTTGCGAAGAAAAAATTTTCCGCAGTGGACGTGGCCAAGGCCTGTCTGGCCCAGGTTTATGCCCATGACGGCGCACTCAACGCCATGTGCCACATGGACGAAAAAACCACGTTGGAATTGGCCGAAGCTTCAGCCAAGCGCTGGAAAAAGGGCGCACCTTTAAGCCCGCTTGACGGTGTTCCCGTTGTTATCAAAGATCTTTTGTTGGCGAAGGGCTGGCCGACATTGCGCGGCTCCAAAACCATTTCGCGGGACGGCCCTTGGGATGTCGATGCACCTGCCGTGGCGCGCCTCAGGGAATCAGGGGCGGTGTTCTTGGGGCTTTCCACAACGCCGGAGTTTGGCTGGAAGGGGGTCACCGACTCCCCGTTGACGGGAATCACCCGCAATCCGTGGAACCCGGCTTTGACTCCCGGCGGTTCATCGGGCGGATCCGCAGCGGCAATAGCAGCAGGTTATGCGCCCCTTTCATTAGGGACCGATGGCGGTGGTTCCATTCGCATCCCCGCAGCCTTTACAAACACCTTTGGCCTGAAGCCGTCTTTCGGTCGTGTGCCTGCCTATCCACTTTCGCCTTATGGCACTGTCGCGCATATCGGGCCGATGACGCGCACCGTTGAAGACTCGGCCATGATGATGAATGCCATCAGCCAGCCTGATAATCGCGATTGGTATTCGCTTCCATATGATGACGTGGACTACGCATATAAGCTGAAGCGCAAATTGAAGGGCTTGCGCGTGGCTTATTCGGCAACGCTTGGCTATGCCGAAGTCGATCCTGAAATTGCAACACTGGTGAAACACGCCGTGACAGTGCTGGAAAAGCTGGGCGCTGAGGTGACGGAAATTGATCCGGGCTTTGAAGACCCGGCACCGATTTTCAAAACCCTTTGGTGGACCGGGGCTCGTTCAGCTCTCGGACATTTGCCAGCAGAGAAGAAAGCCTTGCTCGATCCGATGCTGGCTGATGTCGTCGAACAAGCCGCGTCGATCACGGCGGAAGAACTTACAAAGGCCACCGCGGCGCGCGGCAAGCTGGGCACCCACATGCGCCTGTTCATGCAAGACTATGATGTGTTGGTAACCCCCAGCCTGCCGATTCCGGCGTTTGAAGTCGGCAGGTTGCAGCCCGACAATGCTGACACGCAAGGCAAATGGGTAAACTGGACACCATTCACCTATCCTTTCAACCTCACACAACAACCAGCAGCATCAGTACCCTGCGGCTTTACGCAAAGTGGGTTGCCAGCGGGGTTGCATGTGGTGGGGCGCATGTTTGATGACCGCACGGTACTCCGGGTGTGTGCGGCCTATGAAGCGGAGACGAAGTTTCATAAAGTAAGGCCAAAGGGGTATTGAAATCCCGGTCCCTCATCCGTCTCGCTGCGCTCGCCACCTTCTCCCGCAAGCGGGAGAAGTGAAATGTCTTCACCTCTCCCGTTTACGGAAGAGGACGCTGACCCCGGCGAAGGCCGGGGGAAGCAGGAGAGGGCCGCGCCATTTCGCACCCAACCCACACCACGCCGCTTTTGCGATTGGACTTCTCTCGCAGCCTTGCTAAACCAAAGTTCATCGGCGGACGGGCTTGCCCCGCGCCATTTGCAAAAGCCAAGGAGCGGCACATGAAAAAGATTTTGTTTGCGACAGTCACACTCGTTTCAACGTCAAGCGTGGCTTTGGCAAACTCTGGCGAACATGCACTTTCTGTTCTCAGCAGTTTGGCGCATTTGCTGACTGAGCCTGATCACTTGGCCATGATCGCCGTTGGCATCATCGTTGTGGGCGTGTTGTTTTATAAGCGTTCGCGCCGCTCGGTTTGAGTTCGAACACAACCCATTTTGACGTCATCATCCTCGGCGCAGGTGCTGCAGGATTAATGTGCGCCATGACTGCGGGGGCCAAGGGTTCCCGTGTGTTGTTGCTTGATCACAATGTTCAAGCAGGTTCGAAAATACTGATCTCCGGTGGCGGGCGTTGCAACTTCACCAACACCGGCACCACGCCTCAAAACTTTATTTCAGCCAATCCACATTTCTGTCGCTCAGCTTTGTCGCGCTACACGCCGAAGGATTTTTTGGCGCTGGTGGAAAAACACAAAATCGCATGGCATGAAAAAACGCTTGGCCAATTGTTCTGTGATGGATCAGCGCGACAGATTGTAGCGATGTTGTTGGCCGAATGTGCGGCCGTTGGTGTTGAGGTGAAACTGGGCGTGAAGATCACCGAAGTTCGCAAAGCTGATCGCTTCGCAGTTGATACGTCGCTTGGCACATTCACGTCTGACAAACTCATGTTGGCAACGGGCAGTCTTTCGATTCCAAAAATGGGGGCCACAGGTTTCTCACTTGATGTGGCCAAAAAATTTGGTTTGAAAATTGTTACGCCCAAACCAGGCCTCGTGCCACTGCATGCGCCCGCTGATCAACTCACATTCTATTCGGGGCTTTCAGGAGTTTCCGTAAAAGCCACAGCGCAAACCGAAAAGATGCGCTTTGCCGAGAACATTCTGTTCACCCATCGAGGATTGTCGGGACCTGCAATTTTGCAAGTGTCCTCTTACATGGAGCAGGGAGATGCCATAACGCTTGATCTCGCACCCGGTGTCGATTTGGCCGCGCATTTCAAGTTACGAAAACACGAACGTCCAAAAGCTGAATTCAAAACCATCGTCAGTGAAGTGATACCCCAGCGATTGGCTGCTGAACTGGTGCCCGACAAGACCATGGCGCAGGTCACGCAGACAGAGATGCAAACTCTCGATCACAAGCTGCACCAGTGGACGCTCATTCCCAATGGCACGGAAGGTTACCCGAAAGCCGAAGTTACTGTTGGCGGCATTGATACCAACGATCTTTCATCCAAAACCATGGAAGCAAAATCTGTACACGGACTATATGCCATCGGCGAAGCGGTTGATGTAACGGGATGGCTAGGCGGATATAATTTTCAATGGGCTTGGGCCAGTGGTTTTGCAGCGGGGAGCGGGTGAGCGAATATTACTTCGATGCCTAAGATAAATCCGCAAGTGCTTTCGATACTTTAATGAGTCATGATATTTGGGTTTGCAATCAATCGCAGAAACTTCGAATTTTATAAAAATGTAAAGACAGTTCCTGTTCTATTTTCCGCTGATTGCCCATCATTAAACTTGACTAAAACAGCTATCAGTGCTAAGCTCAATCACACATGAAAATTCGCCTATTCGAACCGTCGATCACTTAATTTGGCGGACATCCTGGTTTAACATTGGGAGGTTCTGATGGCTCTTTCGAACTCAAATCAAGACTACAATAATTGTGTCGCGAACTGTAAATCGTTGTTTCCGAACAGTGATGCAGCCCTTGTGGCGTGTATCAACGGCTGCGCGAAGGTCAACAGTCCAGCCGATGCGGGAGTTTTCACAGACCTTGCAGTCCTCAATGAGGAATTTCAGAAAAATGGCAGGGAACATTTCTGCAGCGACGTGAGGATTGCAGCAAAAAAGGCGCTGAGTGGCTTCCCCGATGAACGCGAACTCACGAAAATCGATCAGATCTCCCGCTCTTTTGTCCAACGCACTTCAATTGTTATTCATGAAGCGCTGGAACTTTCCGACGCGGATGACAGCGCAATGCTAAAACTCGTAAACGATTCTGCTTGGGTCAAGTTGACAGCGGACTTGGTTGGTTCCCTTGTCGCGCGATTGAACAACGGCGGAGGATCGGGTGGTTCAACATGTGTCACAAAGTGCGCGAATGAATATAACCAATGTATGACAGAGAATAACTGTAGTCATTCGTTCGTCTGCATCTGCTGTATCCCTTGCAGTCTTCAATACGCCGGCTGCGTCGCCAAGTGTGTCGTTGGCGTCGGCGGCTTTGGTGGAGTTGTCATTGCTTGAGTTGACTCAGCGTTGCTGAGTTACTCTGCGTCGCGTTATTTTTCTGCGCCATGCGACAGGCGGAGGTGAAACCCAATAGTTACACCCCGCCTCTAAACCCCGTCGCCAATACAAAGAGTTCCGCACTGTCGTCGCGACTTGCCATGGGTTTGACGTGGCGCACGATTTTGAAATCTTTTTTCATCAATGCAAGCAACTGGTTTTCGGTGCCGCCACGCAGAACCTTGGCAAGGTAAGAACCTCCCGGTTTCAACACCTGCCGCGCAAAATCATATCCCGCTTCGACCAAGGCAATGATGTTGATGTGGTCGGTTTGGCGATGACCCGTTGCGTGGGAGGCCATGTCGGACAACACCACGTCGGCCTGGCCGCCGCCCAAGGCCTCGATCAACAGGGCAGGGGTGTCGTTGTCGTAAAAGTCCTTTTTGAAAATGGTGACGCCCGGGATTTCGTCCATGCCATGCATGTCGATGGCCACGACTTTGCCTTTGCCTTCAACCGACTTGACGCGCAGTGCTGAAATCTGGCTCCACCCGCCTGGGGCGGCACCCAAATCCACCACGTAGCCACCGGGTTTCAGAAACTTATATTTGTCATCAATCTCCGACAGTTTGAAAGCGGCGCGGCTGCGATAGCCCAGTTTTTTGGCTTCATGCACATAGGGGTCGTTGAGCTGGCGTTCGAGCCACAGCTTTTGCGATACGGTGCGGCCTTTGCCGGTTTTGACACGTACTTTTAAACGCCCCGTGCTCAGTTTGTTGCGGTCGCCCGGCCTGCTCATAATCGTCTCCCTGCATGGCCATCACGCTTCATCAGGTGGGCCAGAATTCCTTCGCGCAAACCACGGTCGGCCACACGAATGCGCTTGTCCGGAAAAGCATTGCGGATCTCTTCCAATATCGCACATCCCGCCAGAACCAGGTCGGCCCGCTCGCGGCCAATGCAGCCGTTACGGGTACGTTCCTCGTATGTCATATCACAAAGCTGCTGTGTGACACGATCCGCATCCATGGCTTCGAGCCAGCAGCCATCGACGATGGAACGGTCATAGTGTCGTAATCCCAAATGCACACCAGCAATGGTGGTGACAGTGCCGGAGGTGCCGAGCAGGTGATCAGGCCCCAGACCAATGTCAGAACTGCCCATCACCTCTTCGACAAAGGGAGCCAGCAACAGCCTCACATCATCTCGCATGGCCGCGAAATTTTCTGCCGTCACATCGCGGCCGCCGCCATGGCGTTCAGACAGGGTCACAACGCCCGCTGCCAGTGAGATCCAGGCTTTGACATCACCGCCATCAGCCCTGCGCTCAACCCACATCACTTCGGTGGAGCCGCCGCCAATATCAAACACAATGGCTGAGCGGGCTTGCTGGTCAATCAACGCCTCAGCGCCTGCCGCCGCGAGCATAGCTTCGGTTTCACGATTGATGATTTCGAGATTAAGCCCGATTTCACTTTGAACACGGGCGATGAATGACGGACCGTTTTCAGCGAGGCGGCAGGCCTCCGTAGCGACGAGGCGAAAACGCTCAACGCGGTGCCATTTCAGTTTGTTTGAGCACACCCGCAAGGCTTCGATGGTGCGGTCCATGGCAGCGTCCTTCAGCCGCCCGCTGGTGCCCAGCCCTTCACCCAAACGCACAATACGCGAAAAGGCGTCGACAATGACAAAGCCTTTGCTGGTCGGGCGTGCCAAAAGCAAACGGCAGTTGTTTGTGCCCAAATCCAGTGCACCATAGCACGCTGCGTCCTGCAGATCGGAGCTGCCGGTTTCACTTCCACCCCGTGGCCGAGGTGCCCCTTGCGAGCGCCCACCCCTGCCGCCGCGGCCTGCAGGGCGTTTGGCCCCGGTATTGGTCGCGTCCACTTCAAACCTTTCAGAGACCTGCGCTCAAACAGTGGTTTTGCAACCACCAGTACGCCCCTTGTCCCAAACTCTTCCGTTGGAACCACCTTAGCACCTTGGCCGCCGCGGTAAAGGAATTATGAACGGAGCCCTGAAAGTGAGGCGTTAGGTGTTAACGTGACATTGACCTTCTGTGCCTAATACTCGTCCACTTGGGGTGGTGGATGATGCGTAGTTTAGGCCGCAGTTTGTTCAAGGAAGGGTCGTTGATCGCTGAGTTTGGCGACAACTTGGGCCAGGCGACAAAGCAGCACAAGCAGGCTTTGGCGCTCAACGCTGCCAAGGTGGACGCTGAACTTGCATCGAAATCCAAATCCGAATTCATCGCCAACATGAGCCATGAATTGCGCACACCACTGAATGCCATCATCGGATTTTCCGATATGCTGGTGACCAAGACCGTGACCAGCCCGGAAAAAGTCCACCAGTACTCCACGTACATCAAGCAGGCAGCCGAACATCTGCTGGCCTTGATCAACGGCATTCTCGATGTCTCAAAAATCCAGGCGGGCAAGCTTTCGGTTGATCCTGAACCTTGCAACCTGATTGGCATTCTCGATTCCACATTGCTGATCACTGATGCCAAGGCCAAAGAAAAGAACATCGCGGTTGAGAGCCACATCTCCGACAAGCTGCCGGAATTGATGGCCGATCCATTGCGTCTCAAACAAATCATCATCAACCTGCTCAGCAATGCCGTAAAGTTTACGCCGGAGTGGGGCCGCGTGCGCCTTGACGCCTCTGTGCAAGTTGAAGGCTTTGCCACCATCGCCATCAGCGACACAGGGCAGGGCATGGACCCATCGGAAATCGAAACCGCCATGAGCCCGTTTGGCCAGGTTGAGGCAGGCTTCAACAAGCGCCATGAAGGAACGGGCTTGGGTTTGCCTATCGCCTTTGCATTGGCCCGCCTGCACGGTGGCGACTTGCGCATTCAATCAGCCAAGGGTGCGGGCACGCGCGTCAGCGTGCTCATTCCACTGGCCTCGTCTTTTTCCACCCCCATGAAAGCCGCGAGCGGCTTGGTATCGACCGGAGTTCATTGAGCAACCATGACAGCCATGCCCGCCTTGAATACTTTGTCATCACCCCCCTTACCTGTTCCCGAAATGGAACGCATGGGCCGCATCGTGGCGGTGACCGGCGCTCACGCCATTGTCTTGCTTGACTATGTGGACACCATGTTTTCCGAAGGCCATCGCGGGCCTGAAATTGGCACATTGCTGAAGGCTGAAACTGCCAACTCCATTACCCTGGCGCTGGTCTCTGCCCTGAGTTCGCCGTCACCTTCCAACAATCCCAATGACAAGGAAATGCGGATTGTTGAGGTGGAGTTCATCGGCGAATTGCCAAAAGGTGAGGATGGCGTGCCGCGCTCGTTCCGTCGCGGCGTGTCGGGCTATCCGTCTTTGGGCGATGCGGTTTTCCGGGCCACGCGGGCTGAACTGGCGCTGGCCTATGCCTGTGATGCGGCAAGTTCCGTGCGTGTCGGTCATATCCAGCAAGACCCCAGTATTCCCGCCATGATCAAGATAGACGAAATGCTGGGAAAGCATTTTGCCATTCTTGGCACCACGGGTACGGGCAAGTCCTGCACCGTGGCCTTGATCCTGCGTCGTATCCTGGATCGCAACCCGCAGGCGCATATCCTGTTGTTGGACGTGCACCGTGAATATGCCCAATCCTTTCAAGGCATCTCTGAGGTCATTTCACCTGACAACATGTCATTGCCGTTCTGGCTTTTGAATTTCGATGAAGCGGTTGAAATTCTGGTGGGCCAACATGCCAGCCGTGAGTCAGACATTGAAGTTTTGCGTGAACTCATCCCCATTGCAAAGCAGCGTTATCTGAGCAATCAACGCCGCGACAAAACGGGTGTGGGACGCACGCCTGTGCCAACGGTTGATCTTCAAAACGTGGGCGTCGACACTCCCATTCCCTATCGCACGTCGGACCTATTGGGCGTCATCGATGAGTACATGGGCAAGCTGGAATTGCGCAACGAATTGTCGCCCTACAAGCGGCTGAAAGCCAAACTGGAAACCGTATCGCGCGACCCGCGCTACGGCTTCATGTTCGGCTCCCTGACGGTACAAGACAACATGGCCGCCGTTCTGGCCCGCATTTTCCGCATTCCCGTCAACGGCAAACCCATCGCCATTCTGGAATTGGGCGGCATGCCATCGGAAATCATCAACGTGGTGGTATCAGTTTTGGCCCGTCTCGCATTTGATTTCGGCGTGTGGAGTGCCGGCAAGATTCCGATTACATTCGTGTGTGAGGAGGCGCATCGCTATGTGCCCAACGACAAAACCACGGGCTTTGAACCGACAAAGCGCGCCATTTCCAAGATCGCCAAGGAAGGCCGCAAATATGGCGTGTCGCTTGCCATCATTACTCAGCGCCCATCGGAACTGGATCCCACAATTCTGTCCCAGTGCAATACGATTTTTTCATTGCGCTTGACCAACGAGCGCGACCAGGACAGTCTGAAGGCCGGCATTTCCGATGCTGCGGCATCGCTGCTGGAATTCATGCCAACCATGGGTACGGGTGAAGCGATCACCTTTGGAGAAGGCGTGGCCCTGCCAACGCGCATCAAGTTTGATTTGTTGCCGCCCCATGAACTGCCGCGCTCGAATACTGCAAGCTTCACCACAAGCTGGGCCAAGGATATTCCCGACGATACCTTCCTGCACGAAATCGTCAATCGCTGGCGTTCGCAAAATTACAATCCCGATGCTGCCAATTATTCGATTGAACAAGCACCAGTTGCGCCCTCACACGTGGCGGCACCCGCACCCATGCCTGTCGGGCAATCCAGCGGCTTTGGCCAGGCCCAACAACCCGCTGCCGCTTCACCCCAACCCAGTTTGCGGCGGAACCCGGTGTTAAGCAGCGGCCTTGCGGCACCCCGGCCGACAGCTCCACTGGCCCCATCGCCCGAGCAGATTGCCAACAAACAGGAAAGCCTGGCGAACCTGCTGAAGCAGTTCCGGAATTAGGGCAGGCTTGCTATTCAAAAACCAGCCCGCTAAACGCAACACATCCTGCAAGGCATTGGGGGATCGGCTAACGGTAGGCCCTCAGACTCTGACTCTGATTGTCTAGGTTCGAATCCTAGTCCCCCAGCCATTGCTTCCGGTGCTACTAAGGTTTCTGTTGTAATATTTGTGTGCGACGCGAAGATTTTCTCGCCGAAGTTGCTTGGCAAACCTCAGGTCGAATACAGCTTGAACGCTCTACCGTAATTCGCCGATATCCCGGAATACAATATTGCAACTAGTAGCTTGTTATTGGTGGTTGATGGATGCGTATCCGTCTGCCATTCACGATCATTATGAGCCAGGTGCATCCAGAGGATGTTGCTTCAAGCGTGGTCTCGACATTGAACTTCAAGCCTCTGCCGCCGTCTTGGCTCTTTTGCTCAAGTGCTTCTTCCAGGACAGCTGCAACTATGCTGCGCCCAAAGGACTCGTAGTTATGAGCGCCCAGGTGATCTTCAACGTATTGTCTGTCTAGTTCGTTTGGCATCAGGACCTCCGACGCATTGCCCAACTGGGCAAGAGAAGCGCGACCGCGCTCATCATTAAACATCAACTATGTTCGCGCCGGAGTCAATACACGACCGAAATTTCGGGAATTTCGGTGACAGGAATATCGGTTATAATTTCGGTGACAGTGCATTCAACTCTATTCCCGAATCCTGTTCCCTCTGAGCTACACCGTCGCTGCTCCCTCACTCAAACGGGTTCACCACTTCCAATCTCCCAAACTCGTGACTGTGCTGCATGTCTTCACTGAACAGCCTATCGCACTCCGCATCCAATGCGGCGCCGTGATCAGTGTGTCGCAGAAACTGATGGTGTGATCGCGAGCGAGGGCCATCGCTGTTTTATGGATGGTTGGTGTCAAGGGTCTTATGTTTGGAAACATGCGATGTCCAGTTACGGCTGAAATTTCGGCCGTGGTCCATCCCGGCTCAGAAACACGAGGAACTGCGGTTGCTCTCAAGTCGTGAAAGGTGCGACCAGTTAAACCTGACGTCGAGACTGTTTTCTGCCACGATGATCGAAAGCTGTCTCCAGTTCAGCTACAGCGCCTGAAATGTTCTCAGAAAACATGGAACTTTTCGGCATCTGGTGCGTCATGTCTTTGCAACATAGCAACGGGACAACGGCCCTCGAAATGGTCGTTTACAACAATGGAGTCTTTTACATGAATAAAATTACGATCGCCTGTTTAACAGCATTGTCGGCATCATTGTTTGCAAGTTTGCCAGCACAGGCCGAAGAGATGGGAAAGTCCCCGTATTGCGCAGCAAACAATTTTGACCCTGAATGTATGGATGAAACGACATTCAAGATGCGCGGAGAAATGATGAAAATGACGAAAGACGAAGTTTCAAAGCGTCGCAAGATTTATTGCGAAACGCAAGGAAACGGCCAAGATTATATTTGTGAAAAAGGCAAATTTGAAAGCATCAGAGGATTCGAGAGCAGCAACAACTAGCTTTCACTGCACTCAGGTGATGAACGCCTCGACTTCCACTCTCATGAGTGGAAGTCTTTTGTGATCATGTAGATTTCGAGATTTCGGTGACAGTGCATTCAACTCCCAAGGGTTTTTGTGGTGTCACCCAAACGGGTTCACCACTTCCAACGCCCCAAACATTCAAGCATGTTACAAGTCTTCGCTGAACAGCGCATCGCACTTCGCATCCAGTGCAGTTTCTGCTTTTTATGCATGATGTTGGTGAATTCGTTCAGCACTTGGATGTTGATCGTGCCGCCCAAAGCGTTTACTCCAGCGGCGCGGGTCAGGCGAAAAAGCGTAGATGTAAATGTCGGTGTCGAAAAAGGCTTTCACCGTTTATTGGCTTCTTCACGGTCAAACTTGTAATCGGCAAGACGTTCAAATCGAAACTTTGAAAGTTCTTTGAGAACAGCTGCTTTGTTTGCAGCCTTTGCAACAACAAGAGTTTTGCTGTCTGCTTCGACGACGTTGATTTCATCGCCATCCGAGAGCTTCATCGAGTCCACCAGCGCCTTGGGCAAGCGCACCACCAAGCTGTTGCCCCATTATGAAATCTGCATTTTCGTCTCCAATGATATACATTTAAAATGTATGTCATGCGTACGCTCTTGAAGTGACTGGCGGCACAGCACCAAGCGAGTTGACTTTAAAAATCCGTACGACTTCGCCAGTCGTAAATGGATCAGTCATGTCTCCCAAAGGCTTCTCCCTTGTCGTCAACACCTACTCCAAGACCACGTCCTGTGCCCACGAGCCGTGTATCGCGCCTTTTCACTTTGGGCTCAATGGTCTCAGGTGTGGCAGGGCGGATGGCTTTCGACGGTTTGCGGCACCTCAGCCAAGGTTCGCGGCCGGATTTGGCATCTGTGTTGCTGACTCCAGTGAATGCGCTGCGCTTGACAGAAAGCTTGTCGCACATGCGGGGGGCCGCGTTGAAGCTGGGCCAAATGATGTCGATGGATGTGGGACTGGTGTTGCCGCCTGCACTCTCGGAAATTTTAGCAAAGCTACGGGATGATGCACAGCCGATGCCAGATGCCCAAGTGGCTTCGGTTTTGAACTCCGCGTGGGGGCCGCATTGGCGTAGTCGGTTTACGCGCTTTGACATGCAGCCTTTTGCGGCCGCGTCCATCGGGCAGGTGCACCGTGCGACGTCTACCGATGGGCGCGAGCTCGCTATCAAAGTGCAGTATCCCGGCGTACGTGCCAGTATTGACAGTGATCTCAACAATGCCGCCACGTTGATGCGCCTGCCGGGACTGCTGCCCCGTGGCATGGATATCGCACCACTGTTGACTGAAGCGAAACAACAGTTGCATCAGGAAGCCGACTATGTGGCTGAGGCGCGGCATCTCACCCGCTTCAACGCTTTGCTTGCGGGCTCCGACGTATTCATGCTGCCGGAGGTCCAAGCGGATCTCAGCAGCGCCACAGTATTGGCGATGACCTATATTGAAAGTCAGCCGCTTGAAAGTTTGACTGCTGCGCCACAAGAGGTGCGCAACCGCGTGACGGGGCAACTGATTGAATTGGTACTGCGGGAGCTTTTCGAATTAGGTTTTATGCAGACGGACCCGAACCTTGCCAACTATCGCTATGAGCCCCAGTCGAAGCGTATGGTGCTGTTGGACTTTGGTGCTGTGCGAAATATTGCGCCAGAACTGACTGCGGATTTTCGCGCTTTGCTGGACGCCGCATTGGACCGCGATACCATGAGAACACGCAGCGCCATGCAGAAGATCGGCTACTTCGACGCCAAAGTGGCGGCGCGGCATCAGGCGCTGATCACCCAGATGTTTGAAACGGCAATGACTCCATTACGGCAAGAAACGCCGTTTGATTTTGGCCGCACTGACCTGATTGAACGCCTGCGCGATATGGGTCTTGCCATGGGCAGCGATCAAGACCTGAACCACGTCCCACCCGCCGCCACGTTGTTTCTGCACCGGAAAATCGGCGGCATGTATCTGCTTGCCACCAAATTGAAAGCGTGCATCGCCCTGCGGCCCATGGTGGAGGCTTACCGCCAGTCCAACATCGATAGACTGTAGGAGTTCCCTCATCCTCTTTACGTCGCTTGCGATGTCGGCAGCGCCCCTAGGGCACTTTTCCTTCCACCGAGCTTCCGTCTGAACTTAGGCGACGCCGTACCCAAAATTCCGTCCTTGCTCCTTGCCCCCCATCTTGTTAAGGGCAGCCGTCAACTCACCGAATCCACTTCGCCGCTGAAAAGGTTGACATCATGTCCCGCACATTTCCTGAATACCTCGCCTTCGACGATGTGTTGATGAAGCCCGGCGCATCATCAGTGTTGCCGACTGAAGTGTCCACCAGAACCAAGCTGACCAAAACCATTGAACTTGCCATTCCTGTCATGTCTGCTGCGATGGACACTGTCACCGAAGCGCCGATGGCCATTGCCATGGCGCAGGCCGGGGGCTTGGGCGTCATTCACAAAAACCTCGACCCGGAAACACAAGCAGCCCACGTGCGGCAAGTGAAGCGTTTTGAATCCGGCATGGTTGTGAACCCGATCACGATTTCGCCGGATGCAACGCTGGGTGAAGTGTTGCAGTTGAAAGACAAACATCGCATTTCAGGTTTTCCCGTTGTCGATGAGAAGGGAAAACTGCAAGGCATCATCACCAATCGTGATGTGCGTTTTGCCACCGACATGAACACCAAGGTTGCGGATCTGATGCGTCGCGATCTGGTGACAGTATCAGAGGGTGCAGATCGTGCTGAAGCCAAAAAACTTCTGCACAAGCATCGCATTGAAAAACTGCTGGTGGTTGATGCCGATGGACATTGCGTCGGCCTCGTCACAGTCAACGACATGGAAAAAGCTGCCGATCACCCATGGGCCGCGAAGGACGACAAGGAGCGTCTGCTGGTTGCAGCTGCCACAGGCATCGGTGCCAATGGCATTGAGAGGGCCGAACGTTTGATCGACGCGGGTGTTGACGTGATCATTGTTGATACAGCACACGGGCATTCCTCAAATGTCCTCGCGCAAGTTTCATTGGTCAAGAAAATGTCCAACAAGGTGCAAATCATCGGGGGCAATGTGGCAACGGCGGAAGGCGTGAAGGCGCTGATTGATGCCGGCGCTGACGCTGTCAAAGTCGGCATTGGTCCTGGTTCCATTTGCACAACACGTGTGGTGGCAGGGGTCGGCGTTCCGCAATTTTCTGCCATTCTGGAATGTGCGGAAGAAGGCATGAAATCAGGCGTGCCGGTAATTGCTGATGGCGGCATCAAACTGTCGGGTGATTTGGCCAAGGCCCTCGCGGCAGGGGCTGGCGTTGTGATGATCGGCTCTTTGCTGGCGGGAACAGACGAAAGCCCCGGCGAAGTGTTTCTCTATCAAGGCCGCAGTTACAAATCCTATCGCGGCATGGGGTCCATCGGGGCCATGGCGCGGGGGTCAGCTGACCGGTATTTCCAGCAGGATGTGGGAAATTCGCTGAAGCTGGTGCCGGAAGGCATCGAAGGCCAGGTGCCTTACAAAGGTCCGGTGGGCCAAGTGCTGCATCAATTGGTGGGCGGATTACGCGCCTCCATGGGATACGTGGGGGCGGCCACTTTGAGTGACCTGCAATCTCAGGTACAGTTTGTCAGAATCACCAACGCTGGTTTGAGGGAAAGTCATGCGCATGATGTCATGGTCACGCGTGAAGCTCCGAATTATCAGCGCGTGAATTGACGGCACTTGTAGACCTAGGGACTGGCGATGCTCACCAAACTGTTTTTGCTTCCATTATTCTTGCATCTGATTTTGATTTTTTGGGTTGGCACCCGCATGTTGAAAGCGCGTGTCAAAGCCATACGCGGTGGCACTGCCAAGATGTCAGAGATTGCGTCTGACTCCAGCGCATGGCCGCGTAAAGTCAAGCTGCTTGGCAATAATTTTGACAGTCAATTTGATACGCCGACATTGTGGTATGCCGTCTCTGCATTGGTTGTGGCATTGCAAATGGTGGACCTCGCCTTCATCGCGCTGTCGTGGATTTTCATTCTGACGCGTTACGCCCACAGCTTCGTGCATACCGGCAACAATGATGTGCCTTCGCGCATGCGGATATTTATGTTTGGTTTGTTCACCGTTGCGGCTATGTGGTTCTGGATGGGTGTTCAGTTGTTTTTTATGAGGTAATTTCAGTGAAATTTGCGGGCCGCGTTCAAGCGGCAATTGACGTCTTGCATGAGGTGCTGACACGGCACCGGCCCGCAGCAGAAGCACTCAAGGACTGGGGCAAGGCCCACCGCTTCGCGGGCTCCAGTGATCGGCATGCCATTGGCACATTGGTTTACGACAGTTTGCGGCAGCGTTCGTTGATGGCTGTGCAGGGTGGCGGAGAGACTTCACGGCATATTGTGTTGGGCTTGTTGCGACGCGCTTGGGGCATGCCTGTGAATGACATTGCAGCTCTCGCGGATGGGCAGCACGGCCCTGCTGCATTGAGCGGTGATGAAGAAAAAGTTTTGAGTGGCGAACCTTCGGGATTGCCGTGGCATGTCTCGGCAAATGTACCGGAGTGGCTTGCACCGGAATTTGAAAAACTGTTTGGTGCTTCTGCTGCAGCCGAAGGTGAGGCACTCAGCCAGCGCGCGCCGATTGACTTGCGCACCAATTCATTAAAGTGCGACCGCTTGAAACTGCGCGCGCTACTTTCTACATATAATCCTATTGCGGGCCCATGGGTGGATACCGCGTTGCGCATAGCTGCACCTGGGTCTGATCAGAAGCATGTAAATGTCGAAGTCGACCCTGCTCATGGCATGGGTTACTTCGAAGTGCAGGACACAGCCTCGCAAATTGCTGCTGCACTGACAGGCGTGAAAGCTGGTGAGCAGGTGGCCGATATCTGTGCGGGTGCCGGTGGCAAGACGTTGGCACTTGCGGCGTTGATGCAGAACAAGGGGCGGCTTGTGGCACATGATGTGGATCGTCACCGGTTGCGTCCGATTTTTGAGCGTGTTCTGCGTGCTGGGGCCAGCTGCGTTGAAGTTGTTTCAGCAGACCAGTCAGCCGTGATGCAAGACGAGAGTTTTGATTGTGTGGTTGTTGATGCACCATGCTCCGGCACCGGAACATGGCGGCGGAAACCGGAGATCAAGTGGAAGCTGACGCGCAAAACCTTGGACACGCGGTTGATCGAGCAACGCAATATTTTGGAAAGCGGCGCAAAGCTGGTGCGGAAGGGTGGCAGGCTGGCTTACTTTACCTGCTCACTGCTGCCAGAGGAAAACACGGGGCAGGTCAAACAGTTCTTGGCGGGGCATAAAGACTTCAAACTGCTGCCCTATAGTGAGCAATGGGCCCGCACCATTGGTGATGTAGCTCCAACGTCAGCAGATGGGGCGAAAGACACATTGCTGCTCACGCCGAAGCAGCACGATGTTGATGGCTTCTTCATCGCTGTCATGCAGCGGAGTTAGTTGCTCGGCCCGTCTTTCAGGCAAGACGCATAAAGCGTGTAGCTGGCAACGCCGGAATCACCTGCAAAGCTGTTGCCTTCGGCAACGCAAGCAATTCTGCGGTCGGCGTCTACAGAGCCTTCAAGCTCAGCCACCAACGTTTTGCCTTCGTCTTCAAGCTTTGAACATTCGTCGACGTCCATGCCGTTGTTGGCGGACTGCCAGGCACAGAGACGCGCTGAATCGAACTTCAATGTGTCCTGCGCAAAGGCCGGAGCAACCATCAAACCAAAACCTAAAACAATATATTTCAACATCTCAATTCCCCCGAACTTCAGCGTTTTGACTTTTCATAGAAAAGTCAAAATCGCCCTCAGTTTTAATTTTCGATCAACTTTTCCGAATTTTGACGCTAACGTCAAAAGTCAGGTTGATCTACCAAGACTTTCTGGCACAAAACCGTGCCATGGCCTTCAAGGTCTCGTCGCTTACGTGGTGTTCTATACCCTCAGAGTCAAGTCTGGCCGTTTCAGCCGATATGCCGAGGGTTAACAGAAAGTTTTCGACAATATCATGGCGGCGGCGGCCATTTTCCGCCAACGCCCAGCCTTCCCCCGTCAGCATGATGGCGCGATAAGGTTCCTGCGTGACGAGGCCTCGATCATTAAGTTTTTTCAACATCTTAACAACAGTTGCATTGGCCACGCCCAAACGCAGGGCCACCTCGGTGCCGCGGGCTTCGCCTTTTTCATCGATTAACTCGGCGATCAGCTCAACGTAATCCTCTGCCAGTTCCGAAGAGTGGTCGGCCCTTGTGCGGCGGAATGCCTGGGACTGCAATTTTGCTTTGCGCGGGGTGGTAGCCATGATTTTTCGGTTGTTGCAATAGACCATTGACAAGGGTTTAGCCAATGCTAAGTTAAAGTTTAGCAAAGGCTAAATTTGGATCACATCGTGACAGCAGAGACGGAAAACGGTTGGCGGAAAGGGCGGGGTGAACCGTCGCTCATGGACGTTTTCCGCACCGTTCCCATTCGCAACACTGGCTCTTGGGCCCGCCGCGCCATGGCGTTTGTGGGGCCAGGCTATCTGGTGTCCGTTGGCTATATGGACCCCGGCAATTGGGCAACTTCGATCGCGGGGGGAGCGCAGTTTGGTTACGCATTGTTATTTGTGGCGTTGCTGTCAAACATTATGGCCATTATCTTGCAGTCCTTGTGCGCGCGGCTGGCCATCGGGTCTGGCCGGGATTTGGCGCAGGCCTGTCGTGATGCATTTCCAAAGCCAGTATCCTTCATACTTTGGGTGTTTGCGGAAATCGCAATCATCGCCACGGACATTGCTGAAGTTGTCGGGACAGCGATTGGTTTGAATTTGCTGTTTGGCATTCCGTTGGAAATTGGTGTGATCATCACGGCGCTTGATGTGTTCCTGATAATGTGGCTGCAAAAGCTGGGTTTCCGCTGGGTCGAAGCCTTCATCATCGCGCTGCTCGGTGTGATTTTCGCATGCTTCTTTGTCCAAATTGCCATGGCTGATCCTGATTGGGGCGGCGTGATCAAGGGTTTTGCACCAACAACAGACATCGTCAGCAATCCGGCAATGCTGTATCTGGCACTGGGAATTATAGGCGCAACGGTAATGCCGCATAATTTGTATTTGCATTCCGGCATCGTTCAAACGAGAGCCTACGGCGAAAGTTTGCCGGAAAAACGTGAAGCATTGAAATTTGCTACCATTGACTCAACCGTGGCGCTGATGTTTGCGCTGCTGGTCAATGCGTCGATCCTGATCTTGGCTGCTGCAACTTTTCATCGCTCAGGTGCCACGACTATCACGGACATCGGCGATGCCCATTCCATGTTGGCGCCGCTCGTCGGTTCGTTGTTGGCACCAAAACTGTTTGCCATCTCATTGTTGGCCTGTGGTTTAAATTCGACAGTGACAGCAACGCTTGCGGGTCAGATCGTTATGGAAGGGTTTCTCAATATCAGGCTTCCGGCATGGATGCGCCGACTCTTCACCCGCATGGTTGCGATTGTGCCAGCAGCAGGTGTGACGCTTTACTATGGTGCCGAAGGAACAGGCACACTGTTGATTTTGAGCCAGGTGGTTTTGGCGTTCCAGTTGCCCTTCGCCATTGTGCCGCTGGTGATGTTCACGCGCGATAAGTCCAAAATGGGAGCGCTGGTATCGCCGTCATGGCTGACGGCAGTGGCGGGTGTCATTGCGGCTTTGATTATCGCGCTGAATATAAAGTTGCTGTGGGATATTGGATTTGGCGGATAGCGGCGGTCTTGCAGACTCTGGTCAGTTTCCTTAAACGCCGCCCATGGAAAATGCGCTTCACGACAAGATACTGATCATCGATTTCGGCTCGCAGGTTACGCAGCTCATCGCGCGTCGGGTTCGCGAACTCGGGGTTTATTCCGAGGTTGTACCCTACCAGAAAGCGGAGCTCGCATTTCATGCGATGGCACCCAAGGCGATCATCTTGTCGGGGGGGCCTGATTCAGTGACCCGTGTCGGCAGTCCGCGCGCGCCTGAGGTTGTGTTTGCGTCAGGGTTGCCTGTCCTGTCGATATGCTACGGCCAGCAAACGACCGCCGTGCAATTGGGTGGTGTTGTCGAAGGTGGACATGCCGCTGAATTTGGCCGTGCAGATATCGAGATCAATGAACATAGTGCGTTGTTTGACGGTTTGTGGAACGTTGGTGAGCGGCACCCGGTGTGGATGTCCCACGGTGATCGTGTGACACAGTTGCCGAAGGGCTTCACCGTCAAAGCTGTTTCCGAAAACGCGCCGTTTGCCATCGCGTCCGATGAATCGCGGAAAATTTTCACGACCATGTTCCACCCGGAAGTGGTGCACACGCCCGATGGTGCGAAGCTGATAGGCAATTTTGTTTTGAAGATTGCGAAATGCAAACAAGATTGGACGATGGCGTCATTCCGGCAGGAGGCGATCGAACGCATTCGCAAACAGGTCGGCAAGGGCAGGGTGCTGTGTGGCCTGTCGGGTGGTGTTGATTCCTCAGTTGCTGCTGTTCTCATTCACGAGGCGGTCGGAGACCAACTGACGTGTGTGTTTGTCGACCATGGCTTGATGCGTCTGGATGAAGCCAAGGAAGTGGTATCGATGTTCCGCGAGCATTATAACTTGCCACTGGTGCATGTGGACGCCGCTGATTTATTTATCAACGCTTTGGAAGGCGAAAGCGATCCGGAGACAAAACGCAAAACCATCGGCCGCTTGTTTATCGAAGTGTTCGAAGCGGAGGCCAAGAAATTAGGCGGCGCTGATTTTCTGGCGCAAGGCACACTGTATCCCGACGTGATTGAAAGTGTGTCTTTCACTGGCGGCCCCTCAGTCACCATCAAGTCTCATCACAATGTCGGGGGATTGCCCGCCCGCATGAAAATGCAACTGGTGGAACCCCTGCGTGAGCTGTTCAAGGATGAAGTGAGAAAGTTAGGCCAAGAACTTGGATTGCCTGAGAAATTCGTTGGACGACATCCGTTTCCCGGACCTGGTCTGGCCATCCGTTTGCCCGGTGGCGTGACGCGCGAGAAGCTGGCAATTTTGCAAAAAGCAGATGCGATTTACATCGACGAAATTCGCAAAGCCGGATTGTACGACAAAATCTGGCAAGCCTTTTCCGTTCTGCTTCCAGTGCAAACCGTTGGCGTCATGGGAGACAGCCGCACCTATGACCGCGTGCTGGCACTGCGTGCGGTGACAAGTGTCGACGGCATGACAGCGGATTTTTTCCCTTATGATATGAATTTCCTAGGCCGCACTGCCACGCGCATCATCAATGAGGTGAAAGGAATTAATCGCGTCGTCTATGACGTCACCTCGAAACCACCAGGCACCATCGAGTGGGAGTAGGGGGCGCCGGGCAGATGAAAACTGCGCACCTCAATGGACAACTGTCAGATCGACGCCTAGTTTAGGCCAGCTCATGGCGCGTCAATCTTGGGTGGCTCGACGTTCATGGGGTTTACGTTGCTACCTTCATGGACCTAAATCTATTGGCGAAAGGTGTTTTTTTATGTGCTCGGCTTGTGGATATCCTGCCGCTCCCGGCCATTGGACAGAGGCCGGTGCAGCGACGATTACTGATCGATTGAGGTCCCGATTTCGCCGCGCCGACGTTTTACAAAGGGTGCTTTCAGCCTATGGGTTGAAGGCCCATGACGGAGGGTTGGTGCCGGGCATTCAAATATCCAATCAATTTGGACATGAGACCATCGCGCGTGATTTGGCGGAGGTCTGGGCCACTGCAGAGCAATGGCTGGCAGAGCCCATTGATCCTTTGGATCCGCGGTTCGTCAGCGTTGTGGACAAAGGTTCTTGATTTGACGGAGACTCGCATTCGCCTCACGCTGCTCGGTGGGTTTCTCGGGTCCGGCAAAACAACATGGCTGCGTCACCAATTGCACGAGGGTGTTTTTGCTGGCGCATATGTCATCGTCAACGAAGCTGCTGAAACACCAGTTGATGACGCGTTATTGCAAGGGTCGTCCAAGCTTTCTGTTTTGGCCGGTGGGTGTGCCTGCTGTGACGGCAAGCAGGACTTGATCTCACTCCTGCGCAAGATCTGTGATGATCGGAGTAAAACGGATTCAACCGGGCAGCGCTTAGAACGCATTATATTGGAGACCAGCGGTCTGGCTGACCCCGCGCCGATTGTAGAGGCGATACGCAATGATCCGATTTTGATATACCACATTGTGATCAGCGAAATTCTTTTGACAGTCGATGCGGTTCATGGCCTCAGCCAATTGCGCAGCGAGCCGCTGGGGCGACGGCAAATTGAAACTGCAGACTGTTTGATGATTACAAAACTTGATGAAGCAAACACTGCTGAACTTGGAAAATTGCTGGCGACGCTGCGCGTTCTCAATCCGGGGGCGGAAGTGTTTGGTACTGTCAAAGGTACAAAAACTCCCTTGCCTTCGCCCATGGACTCGGAACCTGACACTCTCGCTGAACTTTTGCCTGATGCAGAACTGCCACCAATATTTCCGTCGAAACTCGTCATTGATGAGAGAATTGATTGGACGACGTTTAGCGTCTGGTTGTCAGCTTTACTGCATGCGCGTGGCGATGATGTTTTGCGCGTCAAGGGTGTTGTCAAAACACCTGCGGGACGGCTGCTGGTTCAAGCTGTGCGCAAAATCGTGCAATCGCCGGAGATTTTACCGGAACAGACTGATGGGCCGCAACGTGAAGACAACACTATTGTGTTGATCGGTCGTGGATACCGTTCGGAGGATTTAGTGCGATCACTTGATTTCTTTGCAGGCAATGCCCGGAGCTGACAGAAGCGATATAATTTGAGGGTGCAACGGCATAGAATTCGCCTGAAATCCCAGCATTTCCAACAACGGCGCGCCAGACATTTGGCGAGCAATGTTTTGATCCACAGAGCAAGATGACGGTGATCCCCAATTTTCCACTTTTACATAGCCAGTTCTTCATGCCATCTTTGTTTTACTGAGGGAGATTTGTGTGACCATTATCAATTGCGATATGGGCGAGGCCTTTGGGCTTTACAAAATGGGTGATGATGCTGGCATCATGCCTTTCATCGACATCGCCAATGTGGCCTGTGGGTTCCATGCATCAGACTTCAATCACATGCGCACAACTGTTCAGCTGGCGAAAAAATATGGCGTGAAGGTGGGGGCGCATCCTTCGCTGCCCGACTTGCAGGGTTTTGGCCGGCGCGAAATGAAAATTGGGCGCGAAGAACTTGCCAATTGCATCATTTATCAGGTGGGAGCACTCAAAGGCTTTCTGGAAGCTGAGGGTATGACGCTCAACCACATCAAACCACATGGCTCACTTTACGGCATGGCAGCGCGGATGGAAGAGATGGCCCATGCGGTGTGTGATGCTGCCGATGTTTTTAAGGTGCCCTTGTTAGGGATGATCAATACTTTTCACGAGAAAGTCTACCCCGCGCGTGGCCACGGTTTCATAGCAGAGTTTTATACTGACCTTGATTACAATGATGAAGGTGGGTTGATCATTACGCGCGAACACGATGCCAAAGACCCAGAGGTTGCCGCAGCAAAATCGGTTCGCGCTGTCAAAGAAGGAAAAGTAAAAAGCATAGGCGGAAAAGATGTTTCGGTTCGCGCTGACAGTATCTGCATTCACTCCGATACTCCAAATGCAGTTGCCATCGCCCGAGCGGTGCGTGATGCCATCAGACCTTACATCAAAGCAGCATGAATCAAGACGAGGACACCATGGCCACACATATTCTCTCGCCGCTTCCTGGAACTTTCTACCGGAAGCCCGCGCCCGACAAGGCAAACTATAAGGAAGTGGGTGATAGCGTTGCCGTGGGTGAAGTGATTGGCCTCATTGAAGTGATGAAATCCTTCAACGAAGTGAAAGCTGATCAATCGGGTAAAATTGTCCAGTTTTTTGCTGACAATGAAGAACCTGTGATGGCGGGTCAGCAACTTGTTGAACTCGCTTGAACCATGACAATTAAAAAGCTCCTGATTGCCAATCGTGGCGAAATTGCAGTTCGCATAATTCGGGCTGCTCAGGAGCTTGGAATCAAAACTGTACAGGTACACAGCGCTGCAGATACTGAGTCTCTGGCCGTCAAAATGGCGGACGAAACTGTGAATATTGGTCCGCCTCATGCAGCAAAGTCATATCTGAACATTGCAAACATTCTGGACGCCGCAAAGAAAACCGGCGTTGATGCGGTTCATCCCGGTTATGGATTTTTGGCGGAGAATGCGGCCTTTGCTGATGCCGTTGAAGCCGCTGGATTGATTTTCGTTGGTCCCAAAGGCGATGCCATTCGCACCATGGGCGACAAGGTCGCAGCGCGGGTTGCCGCTTTAAAGGCGGGTGTGCCCTGTGTGCCGGGTTCGGATGGACGTGTTGACGATCACATTGAGGCAAAGGACACTGCGGCGACTATTGGATTTCCTGTGATGATCAAAGCTGCTGCGGGTGGTGGAGGTCGTGGCATTCGCATCGCGCAGAACATGGCAGAGCTCGAGATCATGATGCCGCAAGCCAGTGCTGAGGCATTGGCGGCTTTTGGTGATGGCGGGCTTTATCTTGAAAAGGTGATTGATCGGGCGCGGCACATTGAAGTGCAGATATTGGGTGATGGCAAACGCGCCATACATTGTTTTGAGCGCGAGTGTTCACTGCAGCGCCGCCGCCAGAAGGTTTGGGAGGAGGCACCTTCGCCAGTTTTGCCACAGTCGATACGCGAAAAATTGTGTGCTTCAGCTGTGGCTTTGGCCGAAGCTGTGAATTATCGTGGAGCTGGAACGCTTGAGTATCTCTATGACGACAAGACGCATGCGTTCTATTTCATTGAAATGAACACCCGGATTCAAGTGGAACATCCGGTGACAGAGATGATTACGGGAATAGATCTGGTGCGGGAGATGATATTGGTTGCCGGCGGCGCGTCATTGTCGATAGCCCAAAAAGATGTGCGCATGACGGGCCACGCGATTGAAGTGCGTATCAACGCGGAAGATCCGGCTAAAAATTTCATGCCCGCTCCGGGAACAATTACTGGACTGACGGTGCCGGGGGGCCCCGGCACACGTTTTGATACGATGCTCTATCAAGGCTATCAGGTGCCGCCGTTTTATGACTCACTTCTGGGCAAGTTGATCGTGTGGGACAACTCTCGTGAGGCTGCGATCAACCGGATGATCCGTGCACTGAGTGAATTGAGGGTTGAGGGTCTGGCGACCACGAAACCCCTTCATTTGGCGCTTGCGGCGGACCCTGATGTTCGTGCAGGTACTTTCCACACCCGCTGGCTTGAGCCGTGGCTTGAGCAGAACTTACACAAACTGAATTCATGACGAGGGACACTCAACACATGAAAACCAGATATTCATACGGTGGTGACGAGCATATTTTTGTTGAGTGCGATGAAGAAATGTCACTCGATGCGTTTTTCAAAAGTCTTTCCATCACAACCGCAGTAAAGAAAGCGCGGATCAAGGGTGTCACCGAAATCTGCCCGGCGAATGCCTCGTTCCAAATCAAGTTCAATCCCGATGTCATCAAGCCCGGTGACTTGATGAAAGAATTAAAGGTGATTGAAAAATCAGCGGGTAAGGGCAGGTCGCAGCTGAAAACGCGGATCATTGAAATTCCGGTTTTGTATAATGATCCGTGGACGCATGAAACCTTGATGAAGTTTCGCGATCGCCATCAAGACCCGAATTCAACGGACGTCGAATATACGGCGCGTATCAACAATCTGGATGGTGTTGATGGATTTGTGAAAGCCCACTCTGGCGCGCCCTGGTTTGTATCAATGGTGGGGTTCGTGGCCGGTCTACCTTTCCTCTATCAGATGGTCGAAAAGCAACGGCAAATCCAATCGCCGAAATATCTCCGTCCACGGACGGATACGCCGAAACTGACTGTCGGGCATGGTGGTTGCTTCGGTTGCATTTATTCCGTACGTGGTGCTGGTGGCTATCAGATGTTCGGCATCACTCCTATGCCAATTTATGACCCCAATCAAAAAATCAGATATCTGAAAGACTTCATGTGTCTTTTCAAACCCGGCGACATTGTGAAGTGGAAACCCATTGATCGTGCGGAATATGACGCAACTCTCATCGCGGTCGAGAAGGGGAAATTCATGCCGCGTATGAAGGACGTCACGTTCTCACTTGAAGATTTCAAGAAAGATATGGATGGATACAACGCGAAACTGATGGGGGCGTTAAATGGCCGTTAAAGTTTTGAAGCCCGGACTTTCAACCACAGTGCAAGATTTGGGTCGTCCGGGATATTATCACATTGGTATTCCGATTTCGGGGGGCATGGACCGATTTGCTCTGCGTTGTGCCAATATGCTTGTGGGCAACAAGGAAACGCTGGCGGTGCTTGAGGCGGTGTTCATGGGGCCGGAGCTGGAGTTCACTGAAGCATCGACGGTTGCCGTGACGGGGGCGGAACTTCCGCCAAAGGTCAACGGTGAAGTGCGGGAAAACTGGACGTCATTCAAGGTCAAAAAGGGCGATGTGCTATCCTTTGACTTTCTGAAGAAAGGTGCACGGGCTTACATCGCAATTTCAGGCGGTGTTGATGTGCCCGTGGTTTTGGGATCGCGCTCGACCTATACACTTGGCGCGCTTGGCGGCCATCAAGGCCGCAAACTTGCCGAAGGCGACTTGTTGAAAATCGGCAAGGGCCGTGCCGCGAAAGAAGGACGCGCGGTTGCTGAGAAGCTGCGCCGTGGGCCCGCAATGCCCGCTGAATTGCGCATGATTCCGGGGCTTTACTGGCATCGTCTTACGTCTGACGCGGGCAGGCATTTTTTTGAGGACACCTGGAAAGTTGCCCCCGAAGCAGACCGTATCGGCTACCGCTTCAAGGGGGGACGAAAACTCGACTTCGTCGATCGCGTTCCGCCGTTTGGTGCTGGCTCCGACCCGTCCAATATCGTCGATGCCTGTTACCCTTACGGATCCATCCAGATTCCGTCCGGTACTGAACCTATCGTGTTGCATCGTGATGCGGTTTCAGGTGGCGGCTATTTCATGGTGGGGGCAGTGATCTCGGCCGATATGGATTTGATCGGGCAATTGCAGCCCCACACGCCGACGCGATTCAAAGAAGTGACAATGGCGCAGGCCTTGAAGGCGCGAAAAGATCGCGCCAGGCTTTTGGAAACAATAAGAAATAAAATCTAGCGTCGGGATAGAAATAGTTCTGGACATTGTTCATGTTTTGTTCTATATCGAGTCCATGATGATGTTTATCGTTTTCGCAATCCTATGTCTGGCCTGCCTCCCGCTTCTGCGGATGGAGCGGTCACCGTTTTGCGCGAAAATCTTTTGGCGCCATGCCGTAAGCGCTGCGGAAGCTGCGGGAGAATTGCGCTTGGTCGCCAAAGCCGAAACGATAGGCAATTTCTGCCAGACTCTGTTTGTTCGAGCGATCCGTCAAAACCTCGCGCGCCGCTTCCAAGCGCTGATCCCGGATCCAGCTGCCCACGGTTTGGTTGGTGTCGCGAAACAGTTCGTGCAGATATCGGGTAGAGATGCCACAGGCCCGGGCAATCGTCTCAGGGTCAAGTGCGGCATCGCCGAGATTTTTTCTGACAACGGTTTCAATGCGGGTCAAATGTGCCCCACGCACAGTGGAGGTGCCGGTGGTCAACGTGCGCTCATCGGCTTTGAGTGCAAGCACCAGCAGATCGATGAGCTGCCTGCCCACGGTGTCTCGCACTTCAATGCTCATGGCATCGAAGCGGGCGGGAATGAGATGCAGCATGTCCGTGAACAGGCCACCTGCGCCCTCGGCCGCGTTGAACTGCATGGAACAAAAACGATCAGGCGCACGCAGCCGCAGCCCCAGGGCCTTGGCTTCCACCTTCATCACCCACAGGTCAGCAGGGTCGGCGTGGGAAAACTCATAGGGTTCGTGGCTACGTTCCAGAATAAAGCCGCCGGGGTTACAGCGCACATCTTTACCGCCTTGCGCGAAAAAGATTTCCGAGCGCGCTGGAACGGTGACCAGAAAATGCTCCTCACGCTCAGCTTTGAAATGATGTGGCAAGCGCCGATATTGCAAGGCCTCCGATGTCAGCCTCGACAGCGATACGCCACCCAACTGCCAATTTGAAAGTTCGCCAGTAAAAGTTGCAGGTTCGCGAAACTTCAGGTCCAAGGGAAAATAAGTTGATGCAATCGTCTCGTGCCAAAAGCGAGAACGGTCTTGTGGGGCAGTGCCGGACGTGGAAAGCGTGGACTTCATCTCGATGAGAGTATGGCCAAAAACGCAAGGCACGCAAGCCGTTCTGTTACTGGACATCATTGGACGAGGGGCTTAGCTGGCAGCATAAGATTTTCGAAGCCAAGAGGAATGTCACCATGGGTCAGCGGATTGTGTTTACGGGCGGCTCCGGCAAAGCGGGGAAATATGCCGTGGCGCATTTGGTGGAGCGCGGGCACAGCGTTCTGAACATTGACATGAAACCGCTGGACCAGCCGGGTGTCCATACGCTCATCACCGACCTGACTGACAGCGGCCAAGCCATGAACGCGCTCACCACGCATTTTGGCTATGGCGGTTATGAGAACGGAAAGCCGCCCTCGCCACCTGATGCCGTTGTGCACTTTGCCGCTGTCCCCGCCATTCTCATGCGGCCCGACAATGTGACCTATCAAACCAATGTCATGAGCACCTACAACGTGCTTGAGGCCGCCATGAAACTGGGTGTGCGCAAGGTCATCATCGCGTCGAGCGAAACCACTTATGGCGTCTGCTTCGCCGAGGGCGACCGCGACTATAAAAAATTCCCGCTCGAAGAAGACTATGAAATTGATCCGATGGACAGCTATGGCCTGTCGAAACAATTGAACGAGTATACCGCCCGCGCCTTCGCCGCCCGATATGGTGCTGACATTTACGCACTGCGCATCGGCAATGTCATTGAACCACACGAATACAAACGCTTCCCCGGTTTCGTCAAAGAGCCAATGTCCAGAAAACGCAATGCCTGGACCTACATCGACGCCCGTGACTTGGGCGAAATCGTACATCTCTGCGTGGAAAAAGACGGCCTGGGCTTCCAAGTGTTCAATGCTGTCAACGATACCATCACAGCCGATCTGCCGACTGAAAACTTCCTGGCGAAATACGCGCCAAACACACCAGTGACACGCAAGATGGGAGAGTTCGAGGGTCCACTCTCAAACCGCAAAATCCGCGAAGTGCTGGGGTTCAAGGAGCAGCATGATTGGCGGAAATATGTGTAAAGGAAGAGATGTTCCTTTTGTCTTGCGGCGTCCGAGCGCCATGAAGACGGGGATTGGGGAGCGCAGAAGTTTACTGGATTAGGCGTATCGGTGCTGTATTTGATTTGGCTCAGTTTCAGCTCAACGCTTGTAACCGCCATTCCTAACACCAGTGTGTTTGATATGTGCCGGATGCGCATCGGACGAGCGTCCGTGGCATTGTGTGAGGTGGGCGACTCCGCTAGCACCGCTACTTCTCATGCCAGCCATCTCGCACCTTCGCGGTATTATCGCTCTTGTTGTTTCACTGGGGCTGTTCATAGCCAGTGATACGGCATCAAAATTTGTGTTTGCGCATGTGCCGGTGTTTGAGGTGGTCATGCTGCGTGCTGCCGCCGCCTGTGTGATGTGTTTGATTTTCATTGTGCTGTTGGATCAGAGTTGGGGGCTGCCGCTGCTGCTGAACCCTTGGGCACTGGCGCGGGGCCTGTGTGAAGTCGGTGCCAACGTCGGCTTTACGCTTGGCATATTGCATTTGCCTTTGGCCGACGTAACGGCAATTGCACAAACAGCTCCGTTGTTTCTGCTGGTGGGTGCGGCGCTGATTTTTGGAGAGACCTTGGGGCGATTGCGATTGGTGTTGATTGCTATGGGTATTGCGGGCGCGATGCTGGTGGCCCAGCCCGCTGCAACGGCAGCCTCGCCCTATGCTGCCTATGGGTTTCTGGTTGCGATTTCGGCGGCAGCGCGCGATCTTATCACGCGCAAAGTTCCAACGCAGATACCTGCACTGGTGGTGGCGCTGGCAGTGTTGATTGTGCTCACCCTGGCTGGAGCCATTGGCATGGTGGCAACTGAGGTGCCAGTTGTGCCCGATCTGCGCAACACGGGCCTCATTCTACTGGCTGGTATGTTGATGATCGGTGGCCATGTCGGGATTTTCTTTGCTTTCAAACATGCGCCGTCGCGGACACTGGCACCCTTTTTGTATGTGCTTACCATTTGGGCTGTCGTCATGGGCCTCGTATTCTTTGGCGATGTGCCGAATGGGCTGGCGATTGCGGGAATGGTGCTGATCGTGGGAGCAGGCATTTTGGTTATTTATGTAGATGGCAGGCGTAAAGCTGCGGTCTGACGCTGCACCCCCAGACAAATTCCGGTTCTCTTGTTCTCAAGACCTCTTGGTGCAGTCGTCATAGCCTTTCCTGCGAGACAGTTGGAGGAGGCACTATGGCCAAACCAAAATCCAAAGTGGATCCGATCACCTTATCGGTGGTTCGGGGTATTCTTGAAACCACGCAACGCGAAATGACGTTGGCACTGGAAAAGACCGCGCGGTCTTCGGTGTTTAATCTGGCGCATGATTATTCAACAGCGTTGTTCAATTCGAAGCCTGAAATGATTTTGCAGGGGCAGGATATTCCGATCCATCTTGGTTCGCTCATTCCCGCCATGAAAGCGGTTGCGGCGTTTTTTGGTGACGACATCCATGATGGCGATCTGATCATGCACAATGATCCCGCTTTTGGTGGCAGCCACGCGATTGACACCTGTGTTTACAAGCCGGTGTTCTATAAAAAGAAGCTGGTGTACTGGACCGTGTGCAAGGGTCATCTCACCGATATCGGCGGGCCGGTGCCTGCGGGGTATAACCCGGCGGCCAAAGATATTTACGCTGAGTGCCTGCGTATTCCTCCGGTGAAGATCTGGGACAAGGGCAAGCCGCGCTTTGATGTGCTCAACATGATCCTGACCAATATGCGGGCGCGGCGGGACCAAGAAGGGGATTTCAATGCACTCATCGGGGCGTGCCAGGTGGGTGAGCGCAATTTGCTGGCCATGGTTGAGAAATACGGAAAGTCCGTCGTGGATGTGTGTGTGGAAGAGTTGCTCGACATGGCGGATCGGCACATGCGTGATCTGATCCGTGCTGTGCCTGACGGCACCTATGAAGGCACGGCGGTGCTGGAGGATGCGGGCCACGGGTTTGGTGATTTCGATATCACAGCGACGGTGACCATCAAGAAGGACACTTGTCATATCGCGATCACGTCACCGCCGCAGATTCCCTATTTTATCAATTCTTACGAAGGCAATTCTCACTCAGGGGTTTACCTGGGGCTCATGATGTTTGCCGCGTTGCCACCGCCCTACAACGAAGGACTGTATCGCTGCGTTTCACTTGATTTCGGACCGAAGGGCACGATCTGCAATGCAGCTGAGCCGGCGCCGCACATGAACTGCACAACGACGCCGATGGAAACCTTGACGGACGCTGTGCGCCTTGCGTTTGAAAAAGCCATGCCGTCGAAAGTCGCAGCAAGCTGGGGTCATGCCAATGGGTTGAACATTGCGGGCTGGGACACGCGCAGCAACGAGGAATTCGTGACCATGGTGTTGGCGACAATCATTTCAGGCGGCGGTGCCACGCCTCAGCAGGATGGTTGGCATGCCGTGGGACCTGAGTGTTGTTTCGGCGCGCTGACGTCGGGGGATGTGGAGTTGCTGGAGTATTCCTATCCCATCATCATCCATAAATATGGCTTGATGACAGATTCAGGTGGGGCCGGAAAATTCCGGGGTGGATCAGGCACGGCTTGGGAGGTTGAACCACTAGACCGGGACATGCTGTGCATCGGTTTTGGCGAAGGGAGGCGCATTCCCGCCATGGGGGCCGCAGGCGCCATTTCCAAAATGGTCGACAGCAAAGTTGGCCGCGTGCAGTTCAAGCGCGATGGCAAGACCGAGGTGGTGCGCACCAATATCATGGAACACATCAAGCCGGGGCAAACCATTACCAATATGAATCCCGGTGGTGGTGGTTATGGCAATCCGCATGAGCGACCCATTGAGAAAGTTGTCTCCGATGTGAAAAATGGTCTCGTGTCGCTGGAAGGTGCGCGGGAGGATTATGGTGTGGTCATCACTGCGGTGCTCGAAGTTGACACCAAGGCCACAGCTACGTTGAGGGGGCAGTGATGCGCAGCACCTATCGTTTGGGTATTGATGCCGGTGGTACTTTCACTGATTTCGTTTTGGCAGACCGAAAGTCCGGCAAGGTGAAATTGTTTAAAGCCCTGTCGACACCGGCTGACCCCACCAAAGCGATCGAAAATGGCTTGAAACTGATTGCCGATGATTTTGGCAAATCGCCATCGGATATTGTCTCGAACTGTGATCTCTGCATCAACGGTACAACGGTGGGTTTAAACGCGCTCATCACGCATCGCGGTGGCAAGACCGGGTTGATTTGTACCGCAGGCCATGAGGACTCAATTGAAATCCGCAACGGCCACAAAGAGGATGGTTTTCGCTATGATCCTGAGTATCCGGCGGCGACGATGCTGGTGCCGCGGTATTTGCGGAGAGGCGTACGCGAGCGTGTGATTTCTGATGGTTCAATCCGCACACCGATGGAAGAGGAGGATGTTCGTGCGGCCTGTGAATTGTTCTTGAAGGATGGGATAGAGACAGTCGCGATCTCGTTCGTCTGGTCAGTGCTTAACACCCAACATGAACGCCGTGCAGCCGAGATTGTGCGGGAGATGATGCCGAACGTTATTCTCACAGTGGGGAGCGAACTCTACCCGCAAATCCGCGAGTACACGCGGACGTCCACAGCTGTGGTCAATGCTTACCTTGCGCCCGTGATGCGTCGCTATGTGAGCGCCGTTGATGCCTATTTCAAATCTCTGGGGGCGAAACAACCCGTACGCTATTTCCAATCGAATGGCGGGCTGGCCATCGGTACGGTCATGACCGACCGTTCTGTTTACGCCATCAATTCGGGACCAGCCTCCGCGCCACAAGCGGGGCTTTATGTGAGCGCGCCATTCAAGAAAAAAAACGTCATCACTGTTGATATGGGCGGAACTTCGTTCGACATTACGCTCACAAAAGATGGCCAAACAAACCTCAACAAGAACATTGACTTCTTGCGCTATCGCATTGGTGTTCCAATGATTCAGGTCGAAACACTGGGAGCAGGGGGTGGCTCCATTGGTTGGATTGATTCACTCGGTATCATGCAAGTTGGACCACAGTCGGCAGGTTCTGATCCGGGACCTGCGTGCTATGGCACGGGCGGCGTTGAGCCGACAACGTCTGACGCGAACCTGGCATTGGGTTATCTTAATCCTGAAGGCTTGCTGGGTGGCAAGTTGCCGCTTGATCTCGACAAGGCACGAAAAGCCATCAAGACATTGGCCGATCAGATGGGCCTGTCGGTGGAGCGTGCGGCCTACGGCATGTACACCATCGTCAATAACAACATGGTCAACGGCATCCGCCGTGTGTCGGTGGAACGGGGCTATGATCCCAGAGATTTTGTGTTGGTGGGGGCCGGTGGAGCAACGGCTTCACACATCTGCGCTCTGGCACGCGAAATGGGTATCAACACCATCATTCTTCCAAAGCTGGCCTCTGGCTTGTGTGCCTTTGGCCAAATTATTTCTGATGTAAAATACAACTACATGGCCACGTCACCCGCGCGCCTCGACGCCGCTGCGGCATATCAAAAGCTGAATGTGCTTTTCAAAGCTGTAGAAGTGCAAGGCGTCAAGCATCTGGAGGCCGACGGCTTTGCAAAGAAGGACATCGCCGTCAAGCGCTCCATGGATATGCGTTATGTGGGTCAGGTGCATGAGTGCACGGTGGACATCGGCACTTTCGATATCAACGAGACGTCGATTGAGAAAGTGAAAGACGCGTTTCACAGACGCCATGAGGAACTTTACACGTACTCTGAGCGGCACAATGCTGTTGAAGTGGTGAATATCGAATCCACAGTCTATGGTCGTATTGTAAAGCCGAGGCTGCCCCAATTCGGAAAAGGTCCACCACTCAAACGCGCGCTGAAAGGCTATCGCAAAGCAATTTTCGAGGCGTCAGGCAAATCTACCAAGACGCCGATTTATGATGGTGACAGAATTGGTGCTGGCGCAAAAATCATGGGACCAGCAATTATCGAAGAAGTGACGACAACCATTGTCATCGAACCGGGTTGGAGTGCCACGTTAGATACAACGGGTTCCTATCTGATTTCGCTCAGGAAATAGGAGTTCCGGAATTTCGTGATTGAGACCGTGGCCCGTGAGTGATAGCCATGGCGGATGGTGAAATCTCCAGCACTTCACAGCCGTCGCACATTGCGCGTCCTTGGAACGGCGATCACGTTGCTCGATCAGATCCGGGACGAGGCACAGCGTGATCTTGGATTTGACATTGAGTTTGAAGTGCTGGATTTTGTCAGATGTCAGGGCAAGGCCGCGCTCAATCCAAACACCTATGACATTTATGATCAATGTTTTCACAATCTCGACATCGTTTGGTTTTGGGGTGCACTGCAACCTATCGACACCCAACGGATTAAACTTTGGGATCAGGTCAGTGACTTGACCAAGCGTGGCGGCATCAGCCGATATGCCTGGCGCGGCCATGGCGACGCGCCTGTCAAAAAACTATTCGTTCAACCAAGTGATTCCCTCGGATCAGAACCAAACCGTTACATCAGCATGTTGCCCACGGTGCACAATCTGGATTCGTTTGGTTATGATGCGCGGGTGTTTGGCTACTCGCAGCGCCATGGCGAAAGTTGGGCGTGGTTGCTCGATCCTCGTGCGAAGGGCCGTGTCGCTTTGGTGGATGAACCAGCCATCGGGATTTTTGACGCGGCGCTCGCAGCGGAAGCAAGTGGCGAGATTTCGTTTGTCGATATTGGCAATATGACGGTTGCTGAAATTGATGCGCTCATGAACCTGTTGGAAGAAAGACGGCAGAAAGGGTTTTTCCGAACCATGTGGCGCACGGCTGAAGAAGCAGGCGCGCTGGTGCGCGGCAATCATGTAGATGTGCAGAGCATGTGGTCGCCTGCTTATGGTAATTTAAGTGGCGAGGCACCGCATTTTCTGGAGGCCGTTCCGATTGAAGGCTATCGCGCCTGGCACGGCGGCATGAGTTTGCGCCACGGCCTGAGCGGTGACACGCTCGAGATGGCTTATGAGTACATGAATTGGTGGTTATCTGGTTGGCCGGGTGCAGTAATGGCACGGCAGGGTTATTATATGTCTGTACTTGAGCCAGTGAAGGCTTCGCTGGGGCCTGAGGAGTGGGCCTATTGGTATGGAGGCGAAGAGGCGCAAGCTGATCTGTTGGGGCCTGACGGTCAAACAATCGTGAAGTTGGGGGCGCGGCGCTCGGGCGGCGGTTACGCGGATCGGGCCAACCGCATAGCAGTGTGGAACACAGTGATGGACGAACACAATTATGCGGCACGCAGCTGGGCCCGTTTTGTCAGTCGTGTGCGGGCCGGACAGACATGAACAAGCATTCCCGCAACAAAGTACCAATGCAGAAGCGTTACGAATTAATCGCTGATGTGCTGCGTGACAATTTAAAATCGGGTCGTTTGCCTGCTGGTTTTGTTCTGCTGGAAGGACCGATTGCGGATTTGATGCAGTCCAGCCGCGCGCCCGTACAAATGGCATTGCGCATTCTTGAAGACGAGAAACTGATTTCGCGGTTTGATGGTCGGGGGTTTGTGGCAGGGCCACTTGGCCCAGATAGTGTCCCCATTCGTGGCGGACTTAGCGCGCTTGATTTACAAATTTCAGGTGAGGTCGATGAAGCCCTGCAAAGTCGGGGCATGTGGCAGTTGGTTTATGACCAAGTTGAAGAGGCGATTGCGTCCAGTTTGATATTTGGAGAATTCCGCATTATCGAAACGGAGCTGGGCGAACATTTGGGCGTGAGCCGCACCGTGGTGCGCGATGTGTTGAGCCGGTTGAGTGAGCGCGGATTGATCCGCAAGAATCAAAGTTCGCATTGGCTTGCGGGGCCCCTTACGGCCCAGTCAGTGCGTGAGCGGTTTGCTATTCGCAGTATTCTGGAACCGGCGGCGCTGAAGCTGGCGGCACCCCATATCGACTATGCCGAAGTTGGCCGACTTGCCCGCAAATCAGAAAGTGAGGTTGAAGAAGAGGAAGATTTTGAAGTGGCCTTGATGGAGACGTGTATTGCCAAGGCCAAGAATGTCGAACTGATTTCTGTCATTCGAAGTATTCAATTGCCGTTAAATGCTGCCAATCGCGCGCTCACTGCGCTGGGCTTGCCGCGGGATCGTTTTGCTGCAGATGAATATCGGTCATTGTTCGGCCTGATCGAGCGACGTCTGATTGATCCGGCCGCGGATTATCTCGAAAATCACTTGAAGCTGATGGCGCAGAAGTCTTTGGCCAGGCTCAAAATTGTAGCGGTCGTAAGTGAAGCTGAGCATCAGTTGCCCTACCTCACCAAGCTCAGATAAAACGGATAATGGATTTAATATTCATTTTAAACTGGTGAATTCTGTCTGAAAATTAATCAAAGTGCTGCCTATTGGAGCATCTTGAATCATGTTGCATACATTGTTCGTTTTTGCTTTCATTCGTTAACAAAATTTCCTGCGCTCTGAGCCGCGCGGGAATATGCGTTGAACGATAAAGTTGCATGAACAAGTACGTGCATTGACATTGGTTCAATGGATGCGGGTTCAGTAGATACGGGCAAGCGAAGCGATGACGACTGGAGCATCAATTTTTCGTCTTGAGAATGTTACCAAGAGATTTGGTGACATCGTTGCGCTTGACAATATCAGCCTTGCAGTTGACCGGAACGAATATGTATCGCTGTTGGGACCTAGTGGTTCGGGTAAAACTGTTCTCCTGAGAACGATCGCAGGCTTCGATGTGCCCGATCATGGCAGCATTGAAGTGATGGGGAAAGATGTGTCCAACTTGCCTGCGCATGTGCGAGGCATTGGTTTTGTGTTTCAGAATTTTGCGCTGTTTCCGCATCTCAACGTGAGTGACAACGTGGCCTTTGGTTTGCGCAATCGTGCAGAGCCAGCAAACCCGCATGAGATTTCCTCGCGGGTGAATGAAGCGATAAAGCTTGTCGGCCTGGAAGGACTGGAAGGCCGGGGCATAGGGCAAATATCAGGTGGGCAGAAACAGCGCGTGGCGCTGGCGCGCACTTTGGTGACTGAACCAAAACTGATTTTGCTGGATGAGCCGCTGGGTGCGCTTGATGCCAACTTGCGGTCCCGCATGCGCAACGAACTGCGCGCGATCCGTGAACGTCTGGGTGTTACTTTTCTACATGTAACGGGCAGTGAAACCGAAGCACTTGCCATGGGCGACCGCGTTGTGGTGCTTGACCATGGACAAATCGCGCAATTTGATGTGCCGGACGCGGTCTACGGAAAGCCTGCGTCGCCCAATGTTGCGATGTTTCTCAATCGGTACAACCTGTTTGATGGCGAGATTGCAGGGTCCATGTTCAAATCAGAACTTGGTGATTTCTCTTTCATGAGACGCACAGATGCGAACACGCCGGCTTATGCCATTCGCTATGATCGTGTGATGGTAGACGGCGAGACAACGGACAAGGGAGAGCTTGGTTTTTCCGCCAACTTTGTGGCGAGTGAATATCTCGGGTCGTCGATCATGTATTTCTTTGAAGCTGCCGGCGGCAAAGTAATAGAGGTTGAACACCACCTCTCCAATGGTGCGCCGAAAATATACGAAGCACAGAAAACTTATCGTCTCAGGTGGAAGCCTGAAGACGCGATAGTGTTTGGCTAGGACAGAGCTATGGTAACATCAGCGAGATCAACTTCGAAAACCGCGTTGTGGTTGATAGCACCCGGTGCCATTTGGATGATCCTTTTTCTGGTCGTA
>JANOPL010000167.1:0-20622 GCA_031421835.1 Hyphomicrobiales bacterium
TGCGTGCTGTTTGGTGATGGGGCAGGGGCATTTGTATTGTCGGCAAAAGAAGGTGATGGCACAACAGGTGTGCTTGCGTCCAAACTGCGGGCTGACGGTCGCTTTCACGACAAGCTTTACGTCGATGGTGGCCCGTCCACGACCAAAACCGTGGGCCACCTGCGTATGGAGGGCAAAGAAGTCTTCAAACATGCCGTGGTGAACATGGTGTCGGTGATGGATGACGTGATGCGCGAAGCCAAGGTGAAGCCCGACGACATAGACTGGTTCGTGCCCCACCAGGCCAACAGACGCATTCTTGAGAGCACGGCCCATAAGCTTGGCCTCGCCGCGGACCGTATCGTCATCACCTTGGACAAGCATGGCAACACGTCAGCGGCCTCCATTCCCTTGGCCTTCGACGTCGCCGTCAAAGACGGGCGCATCAAACCCGGCCACCTTGTGCTGTTGGAAGCCATGGGCGGGGGGTTCACGTGGGGTGCTGTTTTGCTACAACTTTAGCGTCACAGGCTTTAACTAAACCTCATAAGCCTTTGAGAATTATAAATCTTCCCGTTGACGTCGAGTGAGTCTCGCCATACAGTCCAGCTCTTCGGTTCCATAGGAGAGGCCCGGGACATGAACAAAAAAACACTTACACGCGCGGATTTGAGTGAATCGCTTCACCGCAACATCGGCCTGTCGCGTTCGGAATCGGCTGATATGGTCAATGCCGTGTTGGATTTGGTCTCAGATGCCTTGGTGGAGGGGCAATCTGTGAAGCTGTCATCATTCGGCACTTTTATGGTGCGCGCGAAGCGAGAGCGCATGGGCCGAAACCCAAAAACCGGAGAAGAAGTCCCTATTACACCGCGCCGCGTCCTCGTTTTCCGCCCCAGCCAAGTGATGAAAAATGTCGTCAATGGCCTTGAAGGCGGCGACGAAGACTGACGTGGCGAAAAAAAGGAACTGATCCTTGGAAAAATCACCAGACGCCTTCCGTACCATCAGCGAAGTGGCAGAGGAACTCAATGTTCCCCAGCACGTGCTGCGCTTTTGGGAGACCAAATTCACCCAGATCAAACCCATGAAGCGAGCCGGTGGGCGGCGCTATTACCGCCCCGCTGACGTGGATTTGGTGCGCGGCATTCGCACACTTTTGTATGGCGAAGGCTACACCATCCGCGGCGTGCAACGCATTTTCAAAGAAGAAAACGCGAGCTACGTTGTAAGTGTTGGGCGTGGCGAAATTAAACCGCGCCAGGGCGACGCGATGCGGGAAGGCGCACCGGCACCCGGCCGCGCTGCCATGGCACCACGGCTTGGCAAGGCGGGAAGGCCAAGTGTTGGCGCAGTTCCCATGGCGCGCGGGCGCGACGAGCCACCGAAAGTCATTCACAAGCTTTCAACTTCACAGGCGGACACACTGAAAGCGGCGCTCAAAGACCTGGCTGACGCCCGCAAGCTGCTTGATCCTTCAGCGGCATGAAGCGTTTTGAGATCGTGATCGTTTTGTGAAACTGAAAGACTTAATCTCGAAAATTGCGGGCTTCGTCGGTGCACGTCTGGTCGGCGCCGCCTTGGGATTTTTAACACAACTCGTGTTGGCGCGATTGCTGCCAATTGAGCAGGTGGGCATTGTTTTTCTGGGCACCAGTGCGGCGGCGCTTGTGGCACTGGCAGCGAATGGTGGCTATTCCCTGTTGGCGTCGACAGAAATGCCAAAGCTTGAAGCGCGGCGGCAATATGCCGGGATCCAGTCGTTTTATCGTATCGCCACCATGGACGGTATTTTCACCTATTTGTTCTTGTGTGTAGCGGCACTGGTTGTCGTGCAATTTGTTGATCTGACCGATGGCCAAAAAATTGCAATTTTACTGGGGTTTATATGTGCGCCAGCATCTCTTGCGATCCGCTTCAATTCAGCCGTGGCAGTAGCGGTGCGCTATTACAAAACCTCTTATGTACCCGATTTCATCTTGCGACCCGGCGCGTTTCTTGTGGGCATCTTGGCGCTGTCATTCCTCGGCATGCTTCACACAGCATTGGCAACACTCATTGTTTTTGTAACCGTGACTTATCTTGCGATGTTTGGTCAATCATGGGCTTTGCATCAACACCGTGTCGCTTTCAAACATTTGGGCTGGCCGCGGAAATTTTTTGCACGACCTCTGAGATCACGCGCCCTGGCGCTTACAATCGTATCGGCAACCATGTTGGCGTTTGCAGATGTGGTGGTGTTGGTCGCAAGCTTTGTATTACCGGAACGTGAGGTGGCGATTGTTGGCGTGGCCATGCGGCTGGCCGCCATTGTGGGCTTTGTGCTGCAAGCCGGACAATCCCTCGTCATGACGGACTTTACGCAAGCCCTCGTCAGAGGCGACGAGAAAAATGTACACGCCCTGCTGAAGCGGGTGAATGGCATTACCTTCGCTGTCGTCGTTGGCGGACTGTTAGGTGCCATTGTGTTTGGCAAATTTGTGTTGGGATTGTTCGGGGCCGAGTACCAATTGGGCGCAACGTTGCTGGTCATGTTCATGGTCGGCCAGTCCTTGCGGGCCTTGGGGGGCATGAACCAGCAAATCCTCTCCATCAACGGGTTTCAAATGCGCACGGCAGGCTCGTGTTTGTTGGCGCTGATTGTCTTTATCTGCCTCGCTGTCGTGCTGTGTAAACAATTCGGTAGTGTTGGCCTCGGTTACGCCGTCATCGCTTCGGAGGTCATGTGGCTGCTGGCCTTGGCATCGCAGGCCTCAAGCCTCTGTGGCCGTCGCGGTGATCTGCTGTGGTTGTTGCAGAAGCGTTGAATTCGCATTTGCCTTTCGGCGTCCATACAGCTACACGGTGCATCAAGTCGGAGCGTAGCGCAGCCCGGTAGCGCACTAATCTGGGGGGTTAGGGGTCGCAGGTTCGAATCCTGTCGCTCCGACCATTCTTTCCCCCTCACATCACCGCAAGTGGCGGCGTGTGAACTCGCTCTCGATTGTGAGCTGACGGCCCGGCTGCAGGGAAATGGCGAACAGGCCCCACATCATTCCAAGCATCCAGTAAAAATGCCGCCAATGTTCGGTGTCAATTTGGACGCCTTGAAAAATCACCGATACAAGCGGACAGAATACAGCGATGGCCAAGCCCTGCCACGGTGTTTTGGTGAAGATGGTCTTCACCCCGACGAACAACGTGCTGATGATCAGCAAGAAATACGTAATTCCACCCAGCCAGCCATAGGCTGAAAAGGCATTCAAAAAAGTGTTGTGCGGGGCCTGACCGTAAATGACACCGAAAACCAGCGGGCCATAGCCCAGTGGCCGCCGCAACAACTCCGGTAAAGAGCGCACCTGGTTTCCAAAGCGGCCAGTTTCGCCGGCATCATAAGACTGAACCAAAGAAAAACGTTCAACGAACATGTCCCGGATGTCGGGAATGCTCATCATGATGATAAAAGCCACGGTCGCGAAAATTAGCCCGCAGACGACATAAATCACCAGCCGCATGCGCATCTTGCCGCTGTTGAAGAGGATGAACGTGAAGGCAACGAGCATAATCGTGGCAAACACAAAATTTGCCCATGCGCCGCGCGAAAACGACAAAAAGAGTCCAATCGTCGTGAAGCCCAGTGCGAGTGCCACCAAAATGGGTTTTCGTGTCGTTCCCATAATCAATTTTTGCAACATGAAGATCATTGGGAAAATCAAATAGGTTGAGAACACGTTGGGGTCTTTGAACAACCCCGTCGCGCGTCCGGGCAGAATCTGCAAAGGAAGCGGGCTTGGCAATTGGAAATAGTCCATCAGAGCCCAAACAGTGGCAAGCACCGCGCCTACGGACCACGCCGTTCCAATGTTTTCGATGTGCCGCAGGGGATTGGCTGCAACATAGAGCGCCAGCACGACAGCGCTCACGGCCATGTAAGCTGACGTTACAACAAACATCATGGCTTTGGGTTGCGGCGGAGCATGGGCATAGCTCAAGAAGCCGCCGAAATTATAGATCACCAGCAACACCAATAGCGGCAACACACCAAGGGCTGCTTCGATCCTGTGAAATGCAAAAAAGACAATGACCAGTCCGAACATCAAATCTGTCGGGGCCGGCTCAAACGCTACTGCAAACGAGATGGCAAACATCATCCACACCAGCCAATTCAACAGCCTGGCGGTCATATGATCAGTCGTATGATATGCGCCGTAGGGAATGGCGGTGGTCATTGATGTTGGCCTAATAGGCACCTTCGGATTTCAATAACGCGAACGGTGTTCTTGCCAAGATGTAAAGATCGAAGGTTAACGACCAGTTTTCAATATAATAAAGATCGTGCTCGACGCGCCGTTCGATTTTTTCTTCCGTGTCGGTTTCGCCGCGCCAACCGTTGATCTGCGCCCAACCCGTCATGCCGGGCTTGACCTTGTGACGGGCAAAATAACCTTCAACGACAGTTTCGTAGAGGTTGCCCGCCGCACTTGCCATAGTGGCATGGGGACGGGGACCGACCAATGACAGTTCGCCCTTTAACACGTTGATCAACTGCGGCAGTTCATCCAGGCTGCTGCGGCGAATAAAGCGCCCCACACGGGTGACGCGGGGATCATCTTTGGTCACCAATGTGCGCGCGCTGACATCAGCCATATCGGTATGCATTGAACGGAATTTGTAGACTTCAATCAACTCGTTGTTAAAGCCATAACGCTTCTGCCTGAAGAAGACCGGGCCCTTGCTTTCCATTTTCACAGCCAATGCAACGCCGAGAAACACGGGGAATAATAACACCAGTGCGAGCAATGCAATGACGCGATCTTCAACAGTTTTAAGGTAGGGGCCCCAATCACCCAACGGACGGTCAAACAAATCCAGCAAAGCCAGATTTCCGATGTAAGAATAGGCCCGCGGACGATAGCGTACCAACTGGTCTTGCGCCGACAAACGAATGTCGACGGGCAACACCCACAGCCGTTTCAGAATATGCAGCAAACGGTTCTCTGCCGTCACGGGTAATGTGATGATCAGCGTGTCAATGCGCGTCGACCGGACGAAATCAATCAGGTCTTCAACGCTTCCCAGTTTCGGAAGCCCGCGCGCTGTGTGAGGAGCACGGTCGTCACCCCGGTCGTCGAACACACCGAGTAAAGTGATACCGGTATCACGTGACGCTTCAAGTGTCGCCACCACATGTTCAGCGGGTGCACCGCCGCCAACCAGCACCGCACGGCGGTTGAGTTGACCGTTCCGGTTCCAGCGCCGAATGACGTCGGCAGTGATAAACCGCGCGCAGAACACAAACACGAGCCCGGAAAATGCCCAGGTGATAAACCAGTTGCGCGACAGGTCGGCCCCCAGTTTTGTTGCAAAAATGGTAACGGCAATTCCCGCAAACATCAGCGCCCACATCACGGCGATGGTGGCTATGCGGCGGAAGGGGTTCAATAGAAAACTCAGTGAGTAAGCGCCAATGAGTTGCATCAAAACTGGAAAGGCAATCGACGCAATGGCAATCATACCGAAGAAAGGTGTGGGATCGTCGACGTTAGCAAATCCAGGAAAGCGCCAAAGCGCCACCAATGCCACCGCAGCGATGACAACACTTTCAATCACGCGCACCATTGCAGAAATCACCCGCGGGGCCACAAAAGGCTTGTCGGTCAACCGGTGAAGAATCTCTTCACGTTCATGCTGATGCAAAGCAACAGGAGCGTCCTTCAGCAGATCTGCAGATACAACTGAGGTGAGGCTGGCTTTATTCGGTTTCATGGCTCTGCTTCAAATCGGAACACCGCATGGTGTCGCAATCTTCGAAGCAAGCAGCTTGCCGACAGGGCTTAACAGTAACCATTCCCGTTAAACACGGTTACTGAAGTGTAAACCGTCATGCTGAAACGTAGAAATCGGTAATCTTTCTGGTCATTTCGCAAGCATTACACGTTGTGCGGATATGTTTGGCGTAGGACAGGCCGGAAGCTTTCATCTGCTGGGGATTGGCCAAAAGGGCTTTCATCCGACCAGCCAAGGTTTGCACGTCCAACGGTTCACACAACAATTCGCGCGGCACCACTTCGGGAATGCCTCCCACGGCGGTTGTGATCAAAGGCAATCCCGCTGCGGCAGTTTCCAAAACCACATAGGGGAAGGCTTCAAACCGGGAAGGCAGAACCATGATGCGCCCCAGTTTTACAGCCTCGACCATGGGCATGCGGCCTTTGAAATGCGCTCTTTGCGCAATTCCAAGTGCAACTGCCTGCGCCTTGTATTCGTCCATCGACGGCCCATCACCCACCAGCGTCAGAGTTGCCTTTGGCAACAATGCCAAAGCGCCGAGGAGAATATCCACGCCTTTATAGTCTCGCATTTCACCCACAAACAAAAAGTCCGTGGCGTCAGCGTTGGCATGGGGTGCGTGAAATTCTTCGGCCCACAAACCGTTGTGAACGACGGTGTTGGCCTTGCCAGCAATGCCGATCATCCGATCAAAGCGTTGCCGTTCATAGTCGCAGACAAAACACAAACCCGTACCCAGGTTCCGCAAGACTTTTTCAGCGCTGTTGAACACCACGCTGACGGGCCAACGCGCAGGGTGGTGCAAACTGCCACCGTGCGGCGTGTAGAACGACCGCTTGCCCGTCCAATAACCGGCAAGCCGCGCATAAACGCCACCCTTGGCACCGTGCCCGTGTAATACGTCAGGTTGCAGGCGGTGAGCGATTTTGGTGACGGCCCTGGCGCCGGCCAGATCCCCCAAACCTGGCATGCGCGAGATCGGATGGCGTTCAATGCCAAGCGAACAATAGGGCTCAAGTTGTTTCAGCAATTGCGTTGCGTACTCACCACCGGTTGTGGAGTCACAGACGATACCGACCTGATGGCCGATTTCGGTTTGGCCACGCGCAAGGTCTCGCACATGGCGGAACAAACCACCGATGGGCGCACGAAACACGTGAATGATCTTCATTTTATGAACCGTCAGAACCAGCGTTCGCGTACAAAAACTATATCACCAGGGTATATTTGCGTTGTCACGGGCACCTTGTAAGTTGCTGTTCCTTTCGCGGAGCGGCGTGTCACCAGCACAGCGCCATGGTCGGCGCGGGGACCGTAGCCACCCGCAATCGCAATCGCGTTTTGTACAGTCATCCCGGGTTGATAGGCAAAGCTGCCGCCCGTGGTCACATCACCCATGATATAGAATGGTCGCAGGTTGATGGCCTGCACGGACACCTTTGGATCACGCAAAAAACCTGCTTTCAGCTTTTGCTGAATGAGTTTTTCAATCTGCCCGGTGTTCATGCCCGCTACAGGCACTGATTGAACGTAAGGCATCGACAAAACCCCCGTCGCGTCGACGATAAACTCACCCGTTAAGTCTTGTTCACCCGCCACGCGAATGCTCAAGCGATCACCAGCACCAACGCGGTAGCCTGCGCCAAATTCGTAAGCCGCGGCCTGGCCTTGTGTCGCAAAAGGTGGAATGGCGCCCACCTGATTGGTGCTGGGCAATTGCGAAACGGAAGAGAATGCTTCTGGTCCAGACGCAAGGCTATCATCCGCCATGATACCCGTGCCACCCGGAGGGGCGGACGGCGCAGTCGTTTCCCATTTCTCAGCGCAAGCTGAAAGCAGCAGAGAGGTCACAACACAAATGGCAAACCGATGCACAGACATAATCTACTCAACAAATGGACTCACAATTGCCTTGGGGGGCTGTCGTTGAATAGCCGCTTATGGTTAGCAATCGCTTAATGCCCACAACGTCTGGCTGTTAAGAGATTGGTTACCATAAAAGTGGAAAAGCTCAAGATTGCGTTGTTATAAGTGAGTCCGAAAGCATGAGCCACGTGTACGGCCAAGAAGCACCATCGTTCAGCATTATAGACGTGTTGCGCGGCATGGCTCGCCGCAAACTCATGATACTGGCGTCGATATTGTTGGGTTTGCTCATCGGTGTCGCCGTTGTCACAGTTTTCAAGCCGACCTATCAATCTGAAGCACGCGTTTTGATCGACAATCTCGAGACGCCTTACGACCGGGCAAACGTCACGCAGGCCGACACGCGAGACACACCCATCGATGAGCGCACGATTACCAGTCAGGTGGCCGTGCTTTCGTCCGAGGATTTGGCGCTGCGCGTTGTCACGGCATTGGATTTGCCGTCGAAAGCTGAATTCGATCCGATGAAAAAAGGCTTGAGCATGTTCAAGCAAATCATGATCGCAGGCGGCTTCAAAGATGACCCGCGTCTGATGACGGTGGAGCAACGGGCACTCGAACGACTCTATGATCAGTTGACCGTTTACCCGATTCCCGAATCGAATGTGATCGGCATCAAGTTTGAGGCGGGTGACGGCCAAACGGCGGCGGACGTTGCCAACACCCTTGCGCAGACCTATGTACTGTCAACCCGTGAAGCAAAGTCTGGCGACAACTCCAGAGCGCGGCAATGGCTTGGCGGCCAAATCGAAGAATTGCGCGCCAAGGTTTCAGTGTCAGATGCTGCGGTTGAAAAGTTCAGGGCCGAGTCCGGTTTGTTGAAGGGGTCTGTGTCCACTTTGGGCACTCAAGAAATTTCCGAACTCAATACACAAATCACGCTTGCCGAGGCCGCCCGCACCGAAGCCGCCGCCAAGGCCGAAGAAATTCGCGATTTGTTGGAAACCCGTGGGTCTGTGGAGGCCTCAAGCGAGGTGCTGTCATCATCAACCATTCAAAGCCTGCGGCAACAGCACGTTGACGCGCAGCGCCGTCTGTCAGAACTGTCAGCCACATACTTGCCCAATCACCCCCGCATGCAAGCGGCACAGAAACAGGTTACCGAAATCGACCGTTTGATGCGCCGTGAAGCGTTGAAAATTGTCGACGGCTTGCAGGGTCAGGCAAAGATTGCGGCAGCACGCGAAAAGTCGCTGCGCAATAGCCTGGAAGCCATGAAGTCCCGCGAAGGAGACTCGTTGCAGGACGATGTGAAGTTGAAGGTCTTGGAGCGTGAGGCCAAGGCCAATCGCGATCAGCTTGAAACCATGCTCGCCCGCTTTGCCGACAGCAATACCCGCCAGAACCTGGATTTGCAGCCAGGCTTTGCGCGCATCATTCAATCGGCGTCGGCTCCGGCGACACCGTTCTTTCCACGCAAGGGTCCGACCATTTTGTTGGCCACACTTGCCGGTCTGGGAATCGGACTTGGGCTTGCATTTCTGCTCGAAATCATGGCGCAGGCAGCTCGTCTGAATGAACGTCTTTTGTCGCAAGTTCAACCGGCAAATCGTCCGCAACATCCGGCCCGTGGTGTCATGGATACACACCTGAACATTCCAAAACTGGATATCGCAACACCTTCAACTGAAACTTACGTTGCACCGGCACCAACCATGAAACAGGCACCCGTTGAGCCGCTTGTGTTAGCCAGCTTGCCACAAGCGCGGACGAGCCTCGAAGCGCGCGCATTGATGGCCGCACTCGGCACAGGTGGCATCATGGAAGATACGATGACGCAACTCACCGGCCAGGTACAGAACATGTATAATAATGGTACAGTCAAAGCCGTGGCCGTCGCCGGTGTCGGCGGTGGATTGGAAGTTGCAACGGCTGCATTGTCGCTGGGGCGCAGCCTTGCGGCAGCCAACATCAAAACGATTTTGGTTGATCTGGATTCGACACGCGGTCTCATCGAAGACCTGATGGAATTGCCCCACGCACCAGGCATCACGGATTTGCTGAGCGGGTCATCAGATTTCAGCAAGGCCATTCAACGTGACCCAACAGGTGTCATGCAGGTCTTGCGCCATGGTGCTGCCCTTGGAAATGTAGCAGCCCAGGTTCCACACCGCATGGAAGCGATTGTGACAACATTGACGAGCATATACGACGTGGTGATCGTTCATGTCGGTGAAGCCTCGCCCGCAATGCTTCAATCGGCGCGGGGCTGTTCGACAGTGCTTGTACATGCACCGCTGGCGCGCAAGCGCGATGCCTTGGCTGCGGCTGCAACGCTGAAGGCCAAAGGTTTCGAGCAGGTATTTCTCATTCATGTTGAAGCGGCGCAAAAAGTAGCAGCGTGAGCCATGTTCAAGACGGCTATTCTGCGAACAGGTTTTGGCACAATCTATTATTCCGGTCTGGCAAAACTGCTGTCACCGAAAACAGCAGGTATTGGACATATTTTCTGCCTGCATCACGTCTGCCCGAGCGGCGGCCTGCAACCCGGTTTTGCACCCAACAGCAATTTGGAAGTCAGCCCCGAATTCCTTGATCGCCTCATCCGTTCGATGAAGCAAAAGAACATTGCCCTCATCAGTTTGGATGAAGCCTTTGCCACACTCAAGGCGGGTCAAAAATCATCTCGGCGATTTGCCGTTTTCACCTTGGATGACGGTTATCGTGATAACCTCGTTCACGCCTTACCGGTGTTTGAGAAACACCAATGCCCATTCACGGTTTATGTGGCACCGCGTATTGCAGAGGGCACTTGCGAATTATGGTGGCGATTGCTTGAGGCTGTGATTGCCAAGTCTCAAGAAATAAAGTTGGAGCTGAACGGACAGCGTTTCGTTCTGTCAACGCAAGATTCGGCGTCGAAATTCAAAGCGTGGTCAATCCTCGCACCAAAATTCCAATCAACGGACGAACATGAGCAGAGGGAGCTCATACGTGCTTTATGCTCGGCGTATGGTGTTGACTGGAAAGCCGTGTGTCGCAATGCTGCCATGACCTGGGATGAGATCCGCCAAATGGCGCAAAATCCACTGGCCACAATCGGTGCTCATACGCTCAATCATTATAATCTTTTGAAGTTGTCTGCCGCAGATGCAGAGACTGAAATCCGGCAATCGAAGCTGCAAATCGAAAAACAACTGGGTACCGCAGTGAAGCACTTTGCCTACCCCTACGGCAACGTCGATGCGGCCGGCCCCCGTGAATTTGAACTGTGCAAGGCAGCCGGTTTCGAAACGGCTGTTGTAACACGGTTGGGTGCCCTTTGGCCCGCGCATGCCGACCATCCCCATGCCTTGCCGCGCATCATGATTTCAGGACGCTATCAAAGCCCCAGTTCAGTTGACGCCTTGGTGTCGGGCGTTCCCGCGATGTTGGCCAACAGGTTCAAGCGCTTGAATGTAAATTAAGTCGTTGGTTCCGCATCCGGTTTGGACATCCACTTGATGATCCACATTTCAACCGGCAACCAGCCAAAGCCGGCAATAATGTAAAACGGCAACTCCAAAGCCATACCCCGGCCTAAAACCATGATGGAACCAACAGCCCCGACCACAAGACAATAGACCGCCACCCAGATGACGGTGAGTGCCGTTCCAATGGCTTTGCGGGTGCGTAATTTCATGATGACGTCGTATATCAGATTTTCTTGCTCGAAGGTGCGGCCAAAGGGCGCTTGCCCTGACGGGGCAGGGCTCCGTAATAAACAATCATGAACAGCACATATGATCAAACCGCACCATCGGTTACGCTGTGGCTTTGGGCCATGGCGGCGCTTATTTTCTGCATGGTGATTGTGGGTGGAGCCACACGATTGACGGATTCCGGCCTCTCGATCACCGAATGGAAACCGCTATTAGGGGCGATTCCCCCCCTGAACGAAGCCCACTGGTTGGAAGCATTTGAGAAATACAAGTTGATCCCTGAGTATCAGGTGCAGAACAAAGGCATGAGCCTCGAAGATTTCAAGTTCATCTACTGGTGGGAATGGGGTCATCGTTTTCTCGGCCGCATCATCGGATTTGCATTCATTGTGCCTTTGGTATTCTTCATTGCGACGGGGCGCATCAGCAAAGCGCTGTGGCCACGCCTTTTGCTCCTGTTTGTACTGGGCGGCCTTCAGGGTGCGCTCGGCTGGTACATGGTGTCGTCAGGTTTGTCTGAACGTGTTGATGTCAGCCAATATCGATTGGCCGCACACCTCACACTGGCCATTTTGTTGTTCGCAGCTGTCGTTTACACGGCTATGCGCATGTCCAATAAGTCTCAGTTTGTGTGGAATGCACCGCGCACGGTGGCGCTTGGATTTATTATTTTGCTGTTCGTTCAAATCGCCGCCGGAGGTTTTGTGGCAGGGCTTGACGCGGGCCACGCCTCTTACACCTGGCCCAAAATGAATGACGCATTTGTGCCAGACGGTTTAAGCAACTTGAAGCCTGTGTGGAAAAATTGGTTTGAAAACGCCTTGGCCGTTCAGTTCAACCACCGTTTACTGGCTTATGGCTTGCTGCTGTTAGCGCTTGTGCAAGCCTTATGGCTTCGAAACATGACGTCTCTTGTGGTTTTGGTCGCCGTTTTGGGGCAAGCGATGCTCGGCATTCTTACAGTCCTGTGGCAGGTGCCACTTACAACCGCATTGTTGCATCAGGGAGGGGCGCTGATTGTACTCACCGCCGCCCTGATGCATTTTGTTTCCGTCAGCCGAGGGCCTGTTCCAAATCCGCGATAATGTCTTTGGCGTCTTCAATGCCAATCGACAGACGCACCACATCCGGCCCGGCACCCGCTCTCACTTGCTGCTCTTTCGTCAACTGGCTGTGGGTGGTGGAAGAAGGGTGAATGATGAGCGAGCGCACATCACCGATATTGGCGAGATGCGAGAAGAGTTTCACGCCTGACACCACTTTGACCCCCGCATCATAACCGCCCTTCAAGCCAAACGTGAACACGGCACCTGCACCCTTTGGTGCATATTTTTTGGCCAGCGCGTAATGCTTGTCATCCTTCAGGCCGGCATAGTTTACCCATGCCACGTCCTTGTGCTTTGACAACCAGGTCGCAACCTCCAAGGTGTTGGCGCAGTGTTTTTCCATGCGCAACGCCAGTGTTTCCAAACCTGTCAAAATCAGGAACGAATTCATGGGTGCAATCGCTGGCCCCAAGTCCCGAAGGCCCAACACCCGGCAGGCGATGGCAAATGCAATGCCGCCGAATGTTTCATGCAATTTTATGCCGTGATAACTTTCGTTGGGTTCTGACAACAGTGGATACTTGCCGGAGGCCGACCAATCAAAATTACCGCCATCAACAATCACACCACCCATGGAGTTGCCGTGACCTCCCATAAACTTGGTGAGGGAATGCAGCACAACGTTTGCGCCATGCTTGAACGGCTGGCAAAGATAAGGTGTGGCCAAAGTGTTGTCGACGATCAAAGGCACACCCGCTTTTTTGGCGATTGCCGCGATCGCTTCGATATCGGCGATGCGACCACCGGGGTTGCACACGGACTCAATGAAAATGGCCTTGGTTTTGGGCGACAAGGCTTTTTCAAATGTTGAAATATCTTCGGCATCTGCCCACTTCACATGCCAGCCGAAAGACTTGAACGAGTGATTGAACTGGTTGATTGAGCCACCATAAAGCTGACGGGCCGCAACGAATTCATCGCCGGGCTGCATCATCGTGTGAAAGGCCAAAAGCTGTGCCGAGTGGCCGGATGCAACGGCGAGCGCTGCCGTACCACCTTCAAGCGCTGCCACCTTGCCTTCAAGTGCCGATGTCGTCGGGTTCATTAGCCGTGTGTAGATATTGCCGAATGCGCGCAGCGCAAACAAATCAGCGGCATGTTGCGCATCGTTGAAAACGTAGGCTGTGGTCTGGTAGATTGGTGTGACGCGTGCACCGGTTGCGGGGTCTGGTGAAGTGCCTGCGTGAATGGCCAGTGTTTCAAATCCGTGTGTGGAACTCATGGTACCCTCCTGTTTGGAGGCGCAACCTATAGCGTGTCAGGTGAGCGTGCAATCATCCCGTAACGGGTTTGATGCCGATGCCCAAACTCTGCATCCGCCCGCTTTCGTGGAGGCTTTGACGCTTTGAAGAAATGACACCCGAGTTGCCACCGACCCAACCCCATTCGCCCGAAAGCTTTCCATATTCCATCTTTGGGCAACGATTCATGACAACCCGCAACCCCGCAGCTTCGGCAAGTTCGGCAGCTTTGTCATTTCGAACTGATAACTGCATCCAGATGACTTTGGGTTTGACGGCCAGTTTCAACGCTTCTCTGGTCACTTCCAAAGCGGCGTCGGAATTCCGGAAAATATCGACCATGTCGATACTTACGGGAATATCCGCAAGTGTTGCATAAACTTTCTGGCCGAGTAAATCCTGCCCCGCCAGGCCCGGATTGACCGGATAAACGGTGTATCCTTTTTCCATCATGTATTTCATGACGAAATAGGACGGGCGAACAGTGTTGGCAGATGCACCAACGAGCGCCACAGTTTTCACATCCTGCAACACGCTGCGAATATAGTCAGGCGAATAGCTGTCGTGGTTCATGTCAACGCGGGCCAAACCGGGTGACGCTTGGTGATAAATGCATCCAACCCCTCGCAGGCCGCACCATCCAACATGTTTTGCGCCATGATGGCAGACGCCATGCCATAGGCGGCGTCCAAACCCAACGTCCGTTGATCATGGAACAGCCGTTTTCCAAATCGAATGGCGGCCTGTGATTTCGAAGCGATTTTTTCGGCAATCAGCGTGACGTGTCCGGGCAATTCATTCTGCGCCACAACAGCATTGACCAAGCCTGCTTTTGCCGCAAACGCAGCATCGTGCACGTCGCCCAACAACAGCATTTCCAAGGCATGTTTCTGTGACAGATTGCGCGACAATGGCACCATGGGCGTCGAACAGAACAACCCGATGTTCACACCGGGCGTGCAAAAACGCGCACGTTCACTGGCATAGGCCAAGTCACTTGCTGCCACCAACTGGCAACCGGCTGCACTGGCCAGTCCGTCAACTTCGGCAATCACCGCGCAACGATGGTGGCTGATCGCCATCATCAACGTGGCGCATAAGCCAAATATTTTCTCGAAGTATACCAGCCCCGCGTCCGCGTCTGCACGGCGGGCTGTCAATTCCTTGAGGTTGTGACCCGATGAGAACACCGGGCCTTGGGCAGCAATGATGACTGCGCCAACCGATGTGTCGTCACTGCAGGCTTGCAGCGCGTCAAGAAGTGCCTGCATCATGCCCTCGGACAAACTGTTTCGCGTGGCGTTATCGTTCAATGTGAGACGGGCAACACCATTCGCAACCTCACTCAGAACGATGTTGCTCATTCCGCCTCTGTCTCCAGCAGTTTCAATTTTTCTGCATAGGCAGGGTCTGCCTTCAACGCGTCTAAAATTGTCTTGTTGTTTTCTGAAGGTATCATGGCGTTGAGCGCGGTAATCATGCGATTGCGCATATCCTCAGCCATTTCAGTGTCAGCTTGCAATTCGGTGATCTGTTGCTTGATCTCGGTTGTCTGATCATCAATGGAGTTGTCATAGGCAAAGCTCAGCGTGGTAATCGTCGTGTTCCACTCGGTCACATCGGCAAAGCCGGCCGCCTTGATGTCGGCTTCAAAGGTTTTGCCCACGGGCGACTGGTCAACAAAGTCCTGCAGGTTTTCAAAATCTTCGAGTGCGGCGTCTTTGTATTTTTCCCGCACCAGAATGTAAGCGTCCAAGGCTTTGCGGGCTTTTTCCAGCGTCAACTCAAGTGTTTCGACAATTGGGATGTCTCCAATGCTGAAATCGTCTTCAGCAGCACCGTCTTGTGTCGGCATGGCAGGGTCGGTCTCCTCAGGTGTTTCGGGATCAGTGACAGGCGGTGCGGGAGCAGGGGGCGGTGTTACAACCGGTGGCGTGGTGGGTGCGGCAGGTGGTGCGGCAGGCTGTGCTGGCGTCAGTGGGGCAGCGGGCGTGGTTGTGGGGGCTGGTGGTGTTTGCTGGGCCCACTCATCGCTGCCCGGTTCGTCCAAGGGAACCGTTCGCTCATCATCAAAAAACGGGACATCGTATGCGGCAGTTTCAACAACAGCTCGGGCAAATGAAGGCAAGGGCAAAAGCACTCCGCCCACGATCAGTCCGGCGATCATAACCTGTTTCACGATTCCGCATCCTTCCTTGACAGCTTAGCCAAGCAATTGCATTTGCTCTACAACAAAAAGAAGTGATTGAAACATACGGTACTATGATACCGCAGACAAAAACACCAGAAAAACACCGCTTTTGCTTGACTTGCGCATGCTGAGACTGCAAAGGGACGTCGAAAGCGCCGCTGCAGCAATAGCGGCGTTGTTATTTTGAGTTGAACCCTGAGAGATCTGAACCATGAAGACCTATACGGCCAAGGCCGGAGATATTCAGAAGCAGTGGGTGCTGATCGATGCTGAAGGCCTTGTTGTGGGTCGTCTGGCAGCCGTCATTGCCAACCGCTTGCGCGGCAAACACAAGCCAACATATACCCCGTCGATGGACTGTGGTGACAACATTATCGTCATCAACTGCGAAAAGGCAGTGTTCACCGGTAAGAAATACGACCAGAAGAAGTATTATTGGCACACCGGCTTTCCCGGCGGTATCAAGGAACGCGTTGCCAAGGATTACCTGGACGGCAAACATCCTGACCGCGTCATTGAAATGGCCGTTCGCCGCATGTTGCCCGGTGCTTCATTGAAGCGTCAGCAACTCACCAATCTTCGCATCTTCAAAGGCCCTGAGCACACGCACATGGCCCAGAACCCAGTGGTTCTCGATGTGAAATCCATGAACCCTAAGAATTCGAGCAGGGGCTAAGAAAAATGGCTGAAGCAAATTCACTCGCCGATCTCGGCCAAGCAATGGGCATTGCACCAGCAGCTGCTGGCGCCGTTCAGGCAACGCCCGCTGTCCAAAAACTCGACAAGCAGGGCCGTGCCTATGCCACGGGCCGCCGCAAGAACGCCATTGCCCGTGTCTGGATCAAGCGCGGCAAAGGCAAGATCACCGTCAACGGCAAGCCGATTGAAACCTACTTCGCGCGCCCCGTGCTGCGCATGTTGGTATCACAGCCGTTGATTCTGGTGGCCCGCGCCACGGAATATGACCTGGATTGCACCGTCAATGGTGGCGGTCTGTCGGGCCAGGCCGGTGCCGTGCGCCACGGTTTGTCACGTGCACTCACCAACTTCGAACCCGCTTTGCGCGGCATGTTGAAGAAGGGCGGCTTCCTGACCCGTGACAGCCGTGCTGTTGAACGTAAGAAATACGGCCGTGCGAAAGCCCGTCGTCGCTTCCAGTTCTCCAAGCGCTGATACACATCTCATATTATGCGAAAAGGGCTCCTTGCAGGGGCCCTTTTTGTTTGTGCGGCAACAACAAAGGAACAATTTCCGCACACACATCCGACGAAATTCAAACCACATCCGGCCCAGATGACAATTTAGCAATGTTGCCAATAACAACTGGAGGATACCATGAAGACTTTTAAATTGGCCGTGGCACTGCCCATTCTCGCGCTGTTTATGGGCACAGCCCATGCCGCAATCACTCAAGAACCTGACCGCGTCGAAGTCGCTTTCGTACTGGACACAACCGGCTCCATGGGTGACCTGATTGACGGTGCAAAAAAGAAAATCTGGTCCATCGCCTCCACCATTGTTGAAACCAATCCCGACGCCGATGTGTCGATGGCCTTGGTTGCCTATCGCGATCTGGGCGATGATTATGTGCTGCAAACCACGCCGCTCTCGGAAGATATTCAAGGCCTGTATGGCAAGCTGGTGCGGCTGGAAGCGGGCGGCGGCGGCGACACGCCAGAGTCAGTCAACGCCGCACTCAACGAAGCCGTCAAGAAATTGCAATGGACATCGGGCGATCATGTGAAGCGCATTGTGTTCCTCGTCGGCGATGCGCCCCCGCATATGGATTACCAACAGGAACGCCAATATCCTGAAATCCTGAGGGATGCCGATGACCGCGATATTATCGTCAACGCCGTGCAGGCAGGCGACATGTGGGAAACCACGGCCATCTGGAAAGAAATCGCCCAGTTCGGCCACGGCCGTTACATCGCCATTCCGCAAACCGGTGGTGAAGTCACCATCGTCATCACCCCTTACGATGACGAGATTTTGGAACTGCAAGGCCGTTTGGACAAAACAGTCGTGCCCTACGGCAACCTCGAACAGCAAAACCGCACCTCCGATGTGATGGCGGAAAAATCCGCCGCACCTTCATCAGTCAAACTGGACAACTCAAAATATTACGCCAAACGCCGTTTGAAAAAAGAAGTTCTGACAGGTGGTGGTGATTTGTTGGGCGACGTCCGCAACAAAGCAGTTGAATTCGACAAAGTCGCAGAAGAAGAACTGCCAAAAGAAATTCAGGCCCAGCCCAAAGCGGAACGCAAAATCTGGCTTGATCATAAGCTGAAGGAACGCGCCGAACTCGAAAAACAAATGGAAGGCCTGATCAATCAGCGCGACAATTTCGTGGTCGAAGAAAACAAGAAGTCGACGAAAAACACATCGCTCGACTCATTCGATCGTGCGGTGGAAGATACGCTGCGGGTGCAGTTGAACTGAGCTTAGTCTTTCCACAAATGGCCTTCCTGACGTCTAACGGGTAATGCCGAGGCTTGACGATATAGTGATAATACTATATTTAAAGTTCCATGAAAACGGTGAGGCCGTGTCACTTCGTAGGGTCAAGCAAACGCGACATTTCGGCCATGCCGGATGATGTGAAGACGGCGTTTGGTCTCGCTCTCTTCGCGGCCCAAACGGGCGGCGAGGCCGATCACGTCAAAGCTCTCAAGGGCTTTGGCGGCCGGGGTGTACTGGAAGTTATTGAAAACCATGATGGTGACACGTTCCGCGCTGTTTACACGGTGCGCTTCTCGTCTGCCGTCTATGTGTTGCATGCATTTCAAAAGAAATCGAAAGCAGGAATAGCAACACCCAAGCATGAAATGGACATGGTGGCGTCTCGCCTGAAAGATGCGGAAGCCCTGCATCGCCACGCTTTGAAAGAAGGAAAATGACATGAGCAAGCTGCCCGAACATGAAGTTTCAAGCGGAAACGTCTTTGCTGATCTGGGCCTGCCCAATGCCGACGAATTGCTGTTGAAAGCACAAATTGTGACTGAGATTTCTCGTCTGATGAAGCTGAAAAAACTGACACAAGCAAAAGCCGCCACCCTCACAGGCGTGGCTCAACCCGATCTTTCAAACCTGTTACGCGGAAAGTTCCGCGGCTTCTCCATCGAGCGCCTGATGTTGATGCTCACCGCCTTCGGGCGTGATGTGGAAGTGGTGGTGCGGCCTGCGGGAAGGTCGAAGAAGACAGGCGGTATTAGGTTTCGACGGGAAGCGGCCTAGCTGAGTGCAGTGTCAATCTAATTCCACTCTTGAACCCTCAATGTTTGGGAGTGGAAGTGCAGCAAAAAAATCCAAAAGCGAAAAACTTGAGTTTTGGTATAAGTGAATCGGATTGCGCGCTCACACCAGAACGGAGAAAATCTTGGAAAAACGGTATCAAGTCTTCCTGAGTTCAACATTTAAGGACCTGGAGCAAGAGCGCAAGAAAGTTTTTGACGCGCTGATGCGATTAAACTGTATCCCAGCAGGGATGGAACTCTTTCCAGCTGGTGATGAAGAGCAATTTGAATTCATAAAAAAAGTGATCGATGATTCGGATTATTACATATTGATTGTAGGAGGGCGATATGGATCTCTTTCAACTGATGGCGTCAGTTTCACAGAAAAAGAATATGAGTACGCGCTCCAAAACAAGACTCCAATTTTGACTTTTCTTCACAAAGACCCAAACAGAATCATTAGGGAGCACACCGAAACAGACCCCGTTCTAAGTGAAAAGTTAGAAGCTTTTCGTCGCAAGATCAGTCACTCCAGACTGGTTCAAATGTGGGAAAACGCGGACGAACTTGCATTTAAAGTAACGACAAGCGTTGTGACAGCGTTCAAAACTCATCCTGCGATAGGTTGGATAAGAAGTGACCAAATCAATTCTGGTGAGCAGTCAAAAGAACTGTTGGCTTTCAAGAAAAAAAATGAGGAGTTGGAGAAAAAAATCGCGTCTATTTCAAAGGATGGTCCGCTTTCCGCAAAAGGCTTAGCAAAAGGCGATGAACCCGTAGATGTGCTTTATCGATTAAATGTTGGACCTAAAATTGGGTATGTAAGTTTCCAATTGGATTGGATGACATCGCAGATCAGCTGGGCACGTTTGTTCTCCTCTGTTGCGCCCAACATGATTAATGAATGTTCTGATAAACAACTAGACTCCGAGTTAGACGAAGTTTTTTTGCTTGATTTCAGAGATGAAATTGACGCGGAGGTGAGTAAGGCATCAAAGAAAGCTGACATGGCTTTAGAGATCAAGGAGTTGGAAATTGATGCTGAAACGTTGGCCTTGGTTAAAGTACAGTTTCGAGCATTAGGCTATATTCAAAAAAGCAATCGACCTAAGTCCATCGCAGATCGTGGTACGTATTGGCAACTTACCGAACACGGGGACCAAGTTATGACGGAAATGCTTGCTAGAAAAAGTAAAATTTAAAATCAAAACAGGGCTTGGATACCAAGCCACCTCACTCCACCCCATTCACCCGCACATATTCCCCCGGTGCATCGCACAGCGCCTTGAACTTTCCTTCGCCCGGCACAGGTGCTGTCACCTTGTCGCCGCTGCGCGACGTGATCCATTCCACCCAGTGGGGCCACCAGCTGCCTGGGGTTTCTTTTGCACTTTTCAACCAGTCCTCAAGCTTCGCGGGCTTTTTCGCGTTGGTCCAGTATTGATACTTCTGTTGTGCTGGCGGATTGACCACACCTGCGATGTGGCCCGAGCCTGAAACGACCAGCGTGGTGTCGCCGCCAAAATATTG
>JANOPL010000168.1:0-3528 GCA_031421835.1 Hyphomicrobiales bacterium
ACCCTTTGACCTCTCACTGAAAGCACCTGACGCGTTTTCCTATTTTGTCATCACAAGACTCGACACCAAAGACGCCCCCATGGTCAACGCCTTCCGAGATTGGTGTTTGATGGAGGCCAGAGAAACCGAAAACCACATTACCGCCACAAGCCAAACCTAGAGCCACGCGATGCTGACACGACGATCTTTTTTCAAATGGCTGGGCGGACTGACAGCCAGCGGTTTTTTGGCAGGCACTTATGCATTCGCCATTGAACCGGGCTTCCGCCTCAACACCACCGTTTACGCGTTCACGCCGCCCAACTGGACGAAAGGTTTGAAGCTGCGCATCGTCATGTTGTCGGACTTGCATTGCATCGAACCACATATGCCGTTGTCCCGCTGGAAAAAAATCATCGCGGCAGCCAATGCTTTGAAACCGGATATGCATCTGTTAACCGGCGACTATATTGCAAGTCACCGCTTCCGCACCGGGCTTGTGTCTTTCGAAGAAGTAGCCGATGCCGCACGCGAACTCAAATCCACTCTAGGCACCTACACCATCATGGGTAACCATGATTGGTGGGAAGATTGGGACGCCAGCGTCAAGCAGATTGGCATTCCTCATGCCCAGAGGGTTTTTTCCGCCGCCGGATTAAACGTGCTCGACAATGAGGCGGTACAATTGCGTAAGGACAACATACCCATTTGGCTCTCTGGCACAAACTCCTTGGTCGCCATCCGCAAGGGGCACAGCAGTTTTGAAAGCCGTGCGGATTTGTCAAAGGCACTGGCGATGGTGACCGATGATGCTCCGATCATCCACCTCGCGCACGAACCTGATTTATTCGTCGAGGTCCCCGAACGCGTATCCCTCACCCTGAGCGGCCACACCCATGGTGGACAGATCAGGTTGTTCGGATACTCTCCCGTAACCCCCTCCTCCTACGGCAACCGGTTTGCATACGGTCACGTTATCGAAGAAGGCCGCCACCTCGTGGTGTCCGGTGGTCTTGGCTGTTCGATCATGCCGATACGTTTCGGCATACCGCCGGAAATCGTGGTGCTGGAGTTGGGTTAATCCTGCACGGCCGACTTCACGTCGTCGAGAATGTCTTTTACATCTTCCAAGCCGACCGACAGTCGCAACATGCCGTCGGTGATGCCCATCATGGCGCGGGCTTCAGGGCCGATGTTACGGTGAGTGGTGGATGCTGGATGCGTCATCAGTGACTTCGCATCGCCCAGATTGTTTGAAATATCGATGAGACGCAAATTGCGCAAAATGTCGAAGGCTTTTTTCTTGCCGCCATCCACTTCAAACGTCACCATGGTGCCACCGCTTTTCATTTGGCGCTTGGCAATATCCGAATTGGGGTGCTTGTCCAATGTCGGGTAGAGCACGCGTGACACGCCTTTCATCGCCGACAAATGCTGCGCCACTGACAAGGCCGATTGGCTTTGCGCTTCTACACGCAACTTCAATGTCTCAAGCCCTTTTAACAGAACCCATGCATTGAAGGGTGACAACGAAGGACCCGTGTGGCGCAAAAACGGTTTCAGCAATTCATCCTTGAACTGTTTTGTCGAAACAATCGCACCGCCCAAAACCCGACCTTGCCCGTCCATATGCTTGGTGCCGGAATAGACAATCACATCCGCACCCATTTCGAGCGGCTTTTGCAAAATCGGTGTCGCAAAAATATTGTCGACAACAAAACAGGCACCGTGCTTCTTGGCCAAAGCACCCACGGCTTCGATGTCGACAATTTGCAATGTCGGGTTGGATGGCGTTTCCAAAAACACGGCTTTGGTCGCAGACGTGAAAGCAGCATCCCATGCTGTTAAATCATTGCCGTCAACCAACGTGTAGGTAATGCCGAACCGCGGCAGAATAGCGGTGATGATCTGATAGCACGAACCAAAAAGCGCCTTCGACGCCACAACATGGTCACCCGTCTTTAACTGACATGCCAGTGCACCATAAACCGCAGCCATGCCAGACGCCACCCCATAGCAGGCTTCTGCACCTTCAAGCAGCGCCAAACGCTCCTCAAACATCGAAACAGTCGGGTTCCCATAACGGCCATAGACATAGCCATCATCGCCACCTGAAAACCGTGCTTCGGCAGTTTCAGGTGCGTCATAAACAAAACCGGAATTCAAATAGAGCGCTTCTGAGGTCTCGCCAAAATGTGTGCGTTCCAGTCCACCTCGCACCAGTTTGGTCGCGTCACCCCAGTGGGCGGCGTTTTTTGTTCGCGTCTTCTTGGTCATGGATCAGCTCTGTGCCCACGGCAGGTTGTTGGCTTTCCAACCATTGGTTTGGCCCCGGCGACCATGGGCATTCTTGTCGCCTTCAAAACCCTCGGCCACATTCCAGCAATTGGTAAAGCCCGCTGCGGAAAGTGCCGTGGCTGCCGAAGCCGACCGCGCCCCCGAACGGCAAATGAACAGTATTTCTGTATCTTCTCCAAGGCCCATGGCCTTGACTTCTGCTGCGAAATTTCCATTCACTTCCATCGATGGATAAACCTGCCACGACACCCGCATCAACCGGTCCACCTGTGGCACGCCGACGAAAGTCCATTCTGGCTGTGACCGTACATCGATCAAAACGGCGGAAGGGTTTTTCTGCAAACGCTCAAATGCGTCCTTGGGTGCTAAATCGCCACGATACATGGGTCTGGTCCTCAAATTACTTGCGCGTGTCATAGCGGAGTTGGTTTTCCCTCGCAAAGGCTTTTGCCGGGTGTGGGGGTTGTATCACGTGCAAGGGTGAAAATCTGGCGGGGCAGTTGAACGGGGTTGGCTCTTCATTGCCCCTCGTTGTTTGCTATGGTCTGCAAATCAGGAGTCGTAAACATGAGCCAAGCCCAAAAATCCTTGCCCCAACGGGTTGACGTTGTCATCGTTGGTGGCGGTATTGTAGGCTGCTCAATAGCTTATCACCTCACTAAAATAGGCGTGACCAATGTCGTGGTGTTGGAACGAAAGCAACTCACGTCCGGCACCACTTGGCATGCCGCAGGTCTCGTGGGCCAACTGCGCGCCACCCGCAATTTGACTGAAATGGCAAAATATACGGCAACCCTGTTCGAAGGGCTGGAGAAGGAGACTGGCCAAGCCACAGGTTTCAAGCAAAACGGTTCGATCTCATTGGCACTCAACGATGGCCGCTACGAAGAACTGTTGCGCGGTGCGTCCATGGCCAAAAACTTCGGCCTCGAAGTCGATGTCATTTCGCTTGAAGACATCAAACGCCGGGTGCCGCACTATAATTTGGACGGCGTGAAAGGCGGCGTGTTCCTGCCGAAAGATGGCCAGGTCAACCCCATTGATGTGACGCAAGCCTTGGCCGCCGGTGCCCGTTCGCGCGGCGGCAAGGTTTTTGAAAATGTGAAGGTCACACGCATCCTCACCGACAAAGGCAAGTCCACCGGAGTCGAAACCACTGACGGCACCATCGTGGCTGACAAGATTGTCATCGCCTCAGGCATGTGGTCCAGGCACCTCGGCAAGTCCGTCGTCGTCAATATTCCCCTCCAC
>JANOPL010000169.1:0-20889 GCA_031421835.1 Hyphomicrobiales bacterium
TGGTCTGCATAAATTAAAAGGCGACCGAAAAAATCAATGGGCCATGACCGTCAACGCGAGATGGCGACTTTGTTTCAGGTTCAAAGACGGAGATGCCTATGACGTTGAGATTATCGATTATCACAGGGGTTAAACCATGACACCAGCCATTCATCCCGGACGTATTTTGCGACGTGAAATTGTCGCGCGAAATTTGAGCGCCAACCGCTTGGCTATCTTGTTGGGTGTACCATCAGGGCGTATCACCGATATTCTAAACAGCAGGCGCTCAATCAGTGCTGACACTGCATTGCGCCTGGGTCGCTATTTTGGAAACAATCCCCAGTTCTGGATTGACTTACAGGGGCAGTATGACATTGCGCTGGCCGAACAGGAAAGCGGTGAAGAGATCAGAAAGCACGTGCACCCCGCTGATGCGGCTTAATTCTGATTTTTGTCAATTTCGGCCTTCTCCTGCCTCTATTTGGCGGGAGAAGGTGCCCGAAGGGCGGATGAAGGACAGCAGACTTATTTTTTCCCCGCCCGCTTTTGATTGAGCGCAAACAGCCGCGCTAGAATTTCATCTTCCGTCAGCTTGCCTTCCCGTTCATCATCGCCCCAGCCGTAAGCCTCGGCCACCGCTTCATCCAGCGCCTTGTGGGCATGGTCAAGCCAGGTGGGACGCTGGTTGTAGAGGTTGGTGAGGGTGCGTTTTTTGAGAATAGCTTCGGCCTTTTCATCAACAGGCAGAATGCGGTCCGGGTAGCCCGGCACCACTTCCGGCACACGCTTCACAAGGTCCGGCGGGTTCAGCCAGTTTTCCCGGAGTTCATTGAGGCGGGATGCAGCGGCTGCGATCTTGATGGCGCGTGGGTCTGCGGCATAGTCAGCGGCGCCGATATTTGGCGTCAGGCCTTCGGGGAAAGGGAAGGTTTCGAATATAGTTGCAGGGTTATACCTACGTTGGTTTCCCGCTCCAATTCTGTTCCCAACACGAGTGCTCCAGTGTTCGTGAATTTGCGAATGCAATATCCCAAAGAACACATTATCCTGCCGCGTAAATATGACTAGATTGTTGTCTGGCAACGTGGGGTAGCTCAGCCAGACATAAATTCGATGTTCAGATGTCATAGGAGTAGCTACGTATCGTCTGAGAAGAGTTAGTTGCTTACGTGCTTCAGGCCGTGGCCAGTAGGGTGTCCACCACTCCAACTTTGGGTGAATGTCACGAGCTGTAGCGCGTACTTTTGAGAGAGTGCCGTTATCTGGTTCGTCGGGATCATATGGCGAAGCTTGGAGATGGCTAAATGGAGCTTCCCATAGTGAAGCTTCTTGGACTGTGAGTCCCCTAGGAAAATCAATGAACCAAGTGTCACTTCTTGATGAAGTGAGATCACTACCGTTCCATGTTGGTCGAAGTATTTCTGAGTTCGAGCGCCCATGTGGGTTGATTGGGGATAGCAACCAACTTCTCGCAATTTCGCCGGCAACGTCAAAAGGACCGCTTTTTTGCACTCCGACGAAACTCACATTTCGATTTTCTACAATTTTACTAGCTGCGGAAACATTCAGTCCTGAAGTAAGATCTGGATTGATGTTACGAACGGCCACGCCATTTAGTGTTTTCTGCCCTTTCCATGCGGCACTTCGCGAAAAGCATATCAACGCAACTCTTACAGCAGCACCATCAACCACCCATGGCTCATCTGAATGCGCACAATAAATTTCAGCATTCTCCGAAACTCTGTAAAGTACGGGTAAATTTGTGTTCTTTGCGATTTTACTAGTCGCAACAAACCCTACTCTAATTGTCCGCCCATCGACGACGTTGTCTTTAGCCTTCTCAAACCAATAGCAGACTAAGTCCGTGAAACCCGGCAAACGACCAGCAAAGGCATTTCTTATTCTCTTGGTTTCTGGGCGACCCAGTGATCTAAACATTGACTTGGCACCGAGAAACGGCGGATTTCCAACAATTACATCGGCCGTCGGCCAATCAGTTTCACTTCCATCCTCGTTCAGAATCGCATCACGATTTTCAATAGTGTTCAGTGCACGGAGGATGGGATCACTTTTAGTCTTCATACCATTTCGGCGCATCCATTGAATGTCGCCAATCCAAACCGAAATGCGGGCAAGTTCGGCGGCATATGAATTAAGTTCGATGCCAAGGACGGTCTCTGGACCTACTTGAATAAACCCGCGTGGATATCCAAGCACTTCAGCTTCAATATTTACGCGCAGTTCAATGTCCTTCAATGCCAACAATGAAAGATAGAGGAAGTTTCCTGACCCACAAGCTGGGTCCAAAACGCGAAAATTCTTAAGTCGCTCTAGGAACTCCAGCCGTAATCTTCCCCCTTCATTTTCTGCCTTCGTTTTTGCGGATGCAGATTTGGTTTTTATTGCCTTTTCTTGTATGGCAATGATGTTGGCCTTCACCTCGGCCCATTCGGCCAGCAGGGGTTCCACGATCACCGGGTTGACGATTTGCATGATCTTGGCGCGGTCGGTGTAGTGGGCACCCAACTGGCTGCGCTTTGATGGATCAAGGCCGCGTTCAAACAACGTTCCGAGGATGGAGGGGTCAATGTCTGACCAGTCCAGCTTGGCCGCTTCGATCAAGTCTTCGATATCGGGCTTTAAAAGCGGAAAAGCATCATCAGAATCAAACAGGCCGCCGTTGAACCAGTCGACGTTTTCAAAGCCAACTTTGCCTCCTGATTTCATTGCCCGAAAAAGGTCTCTGGCATGGGCTTCAAAGTCTGACGGTTTGCTGAGACTAAGCTTCAGCATCCTTTCAAACATTTTTTCAGGAAGCAGGTTCACATCTTCGGCGAACATGCAGAACACCAGCCTGTTGACGAAATGTGCCACTTCCTCAGCCTCGTGGCCGCGTTCGCGCAAACGCTGGGCGATTGTAGCGAATTTTTCGGCGGCTTCTTCGGTGAGGAGTTGGCGCGTTTTCTCTGGTTTCAGACGCTCAGGGTCGGTGAAGGCGTAACGCAGCTTGTCGCGGATGGCGGCGTCGGTCAAATCCTCCAGTTTGATTTTGAGCGTCTTGTGGACGGTGTTGGTCCAATTGGTGTGGATGTGAATCTCATCCATATCTGACACAATCAGCAACGGCGGGTTATCCAGCGCCAAGGTATATTGCCGCAACTGCGTCAGGGCGTCGTCCAAGTTTTTGCGCTTACCCTTATACTCCCAAGCGAAACAATCCTTCCGCCACACATCTGCCCAGCCTTCACCACCGGACGACTTGCTGGCTCCTTTTTCGAACATGAACCACTCGCCTCGTGGGTCGGCCGTCACAGGGTCGAGCACACCAAGTAGTTTGCACAGGGCAATGAAATGGGATTGTGAAGCTGAACGTTCCTTAAGTTCAACCTTGCGCCATGTTTCTATGAAATCATTCGGCGTCACATCACGTCCCCATATGATCGGCAATCACCCCCATCACTGCGGCCAGCACCTCATCTCGGTCCAACTCTGACGTATCGATCATGATCGCATCATCGGCCTGTTTGGTGGGGGCTGCGGTGCGCGCGGCGTCGCGTTCGTCCCGGGCCCAAATGTCTTCCAACACGGCTTTGAAATCGGTCTTCACACCGAGACTTTTCAACTCCGCCAGACGGCGGTTGGCGCGGACTTCGGTGGAGGCTGTGACGAAGAATTTGAGATCGGCTTCGGGACACACCACGGTGCCAATATCGCGCCCGTCCAAAACCGCACCGGGTTCACGTTTGGCGAAGTTGCGCTGAAACTCGAGCAGTGCCTTGCGCACTGCGGGGATCGCAGCCACTTCTGAGGCCATGCCTGCAACAGTTTCCGTGCGCAGGTCCTTGTCGACCACGCGCGCAGGTTCCAGGGTTTCCGCAAAACCAACGGCTGATTTCACATCACCAGCGGGTTTACCCGCCTTCAACATGGCCAAGGCCACCATGCGGTAGAGCGAGCCCGTATCCAGAAAATGATAGCCCAAGTGTGTCGCAATGGCTTTGGCGATGGTGCCCTTGCCAGCGGCTGATGGTCCGTCAACGGCGATGATCATGCCTCTGCAATCCTTGCGCCCAAGCCATTCATCAATTCGGCAAAACCCGGAAATGACGTGGCGATGAAGCTCGCATCATCCACCGTGGTGTGAATGCGGGAGGCGAGGCCCATGATCAAAAAGCTCATGGCAATGCGGTGGTCCATGTGGGTGACAACCTTGCCGCCACCGGGCGCCCCACCACCATGCACTTCGAGCCAGTCATGGCCGGATTGCGCCATCACGCCATTTGCCGCAAGGCCAGCTTCCACAGCGGCCAAGCGATCAGACTCCTTCACCCGCAATTCCTCCAGGCCATTCATGCGGGTGGTACCTTCGGCGAAAGAGGCGGCCACCGCGAGAACGGGATATTCATCAATCATCGAGGGCGCGCGCTCTGCAGGAACACTGATGCCGCGGAGTTTTGAGGATTTCACCCGCAAATCAGCCACGTCTTCGCCACCCGCTTGGCGGCGGTTTTCAAGGGTGATGTCTCCCCCCATTTCCTGCAGCGTGGTGATGAGGCCCGTGCGCGTGGGATTAAGCATGATATTCTGAATGACAATCTCGGACCCTTCGGTGATCAAGGCGGCCACCATCGGAAAGGCTGCCGAGGACGGGTCACCTGGAACAGAGATGATCTGTGCACGGAATTCTTGTCCACCCTCGATGGTGATATGACGAACACCGTCGTTAATGCTGGTCTCAATCTTCGCCCCAAAAGCCTTCAGCATTTTTTCCGTGTGGTCGCGGGTGGGCACGGGCTCGATCACGGTTGTCACACCGGGGGTATTGATACCCGCCAGCAACACGGCGGACTTTACCTGGGCTGAAGCCATCGGAAGCGTGTAAGTGATTGCCGTGGGTTTTTCCGCACCATGCAGCGTGAGGGGTAGACGGTCCCCCTCGGCGGTTTCAAAGCGCGTACCGAATTGCGCGAGCGGCTTCGTGACACGGCCCATGGGGCGCTTCGACAGGGACGCATCACCGATACACTTTGCCACCAGTCCCGGTGTCGTTGCCATCAGCCCCATGGCCAGGCGCACGCCAGTTCCAGCATTGCCGAAATCCAGAGGTGCCTCTGGAGATTTCAAACCGCCGACGCCAACACCTTCGATGTGCCACTTGCCGTCATCACTGCGTTTGACCTTGGCCCCCAAAGCCGCCATGACTTTCGCGGTGTTGAGCACATCTTCGGCTTCCAGCAGGCCTTCAACCACAGTTTCACCTTTGGCCAGCGCCCCGAACATCAAGGCGCGATGGGACATGGATTTGTCGCCCGGCACCGAAAGTGTGCCTTTCAGCCCGTGGGCTTTGCGGGATTGGGTGGGCTGTGGGATTGCGGAATGGGACATTCAGGGTCTGCTTTATTGAATTGCATGTTTGCGCGGTTCCTACACGGATGACCTTGCCCTGTCACCTCTCGTAAATACGGGTTTTGACATTGCTGCTTTAACATGGCATGGAGCGCCAACTTTCCATTCTGACAGACGAGGTTTTCCATGGTCAGTGCCGAACTGGGCACCAAGCGCACCTGCCCCAATTGCGCAGCGCGTTTCTACGATCTCTTGCGGGACCCTATCATGTGCCCGAAATGCGGCACCAGTTTTGTGGCCGCAGCCATCTTGCCATCAAAGGGCGACTTTCCAAGTGCTGCTCCCGTGGCCCCGAAGCCTCGCGAGGTTGAGGAGACAGACGAAGCCGATACCGGTGACGTTGAATTGATCAGCCTTGAGGACGTCGAAGAGGACGGCAAGGATGACGATGATGAAACCGCTGGCATCGAGGATGTTGACCTCGGTGAAGACACTGCTGACGACGCGGAAGAAGACGATACCTTCCTGGTGGTCGAAGAAGATGAGGGCGGCAACATGTCCGACCTGATCGAGGGCGGCCCGTCGGAAAAAGAAGAAGAAAATTAAACTTGATCGGGGCGGTGAGGCCGACTAATCACCGCCCGCGACAACCAGTCTGGTTCACCAAGCCACTGGCATGTTTTTGGTCTCAGGGGTCATAGCTCAGTTGGTAGAGCGCTTGCATGGCATGCAAGAGGTCGGCGGTTCGATTCCGCCTGGCTCCACCATCCACCCGCCTTCTGCACGCGGACCATTTTCGCCGTCGGAGATGAAGACGCAGCGAAGCTCATGCGCAAAACAAAGGCAGGCTGCGTTTTGTTACCGTTGCAAATGCGGCAAGCCGATGCGTGCAACAGTTTACAGCTGCGATTCGATGGGAAGCATGCCAACGATGTGTGCTGTCAGTCGCCTGATGAATGTTGTGTCTGGTTCGCGTGTCCAATTTCCATTTTGTGACGTGGTGTCGTCACGCCAGGTGAGCGTGCCATTTTTTATTTCAAGTCGGTAACTGAAACTGGAAGACGTTTGGGTTTTGAAATTCTTCTGAAGTTCACTTGCAAGCTTGGAGTGGCGAAAAAAGATTCCCATTTCCGTGTTGATGGCCTTTGATCTCGGGTCGAAATTGAACGAGCCGATAAAACCCTCAGAGCCATCAATCACAAAGCACTTTGTGTGCAGACTGGCTGAGCTGGAACCAAAAAGCGACGACCTCTTTTTCGCACCTTGCTGTTTCAACTCGAACAGGGCGACGCCGTTTTGAAGGATCGGTTTGCGGTACCGCGCGTAGGCCCCGTGAACTGCGATGACATCGGTGGCGGCCAGGGAGTTTGTCAGAACACCCACCCTGACGCCACGGGTGACCAGGCCACGAAGTTCCTCAACACCGCTGTGGCCTGGTATGAAATAGGGTGAAACAATTTCAATGTCCGTTTTGGCTGATTGGATGCGAGATTGAATTTTCTCAGCGAGCCAGATCTCGGATTTTTCGCCCATGACTTTTTCCGGGGGATCAGCGTCAATGCTCACATCTTTTGTCCAGTGAAAATTGTCGGCGCTTTGAAGCAGAGAGTCACTCGGCGTGACGTGTCCTACAAGGTTCAAAAAGCGTTTCGCGTCACCTCTTTTTTCAAAAGCATTCAGGCGGCGCAACAACTTTGCGAGTTTGGGATTGTGAAACCTGTGCAGTGCCCGGATTGAAATGCTGGCTTTGCAGTTCCAATAGCGGTCAAATATCGTTTCAGCTTCCCGCACTGACCGACCGATGGCCAAAACATCAATATCGCGAAAGCTGACCTGTTTGGATGCGTCGAAATAGGCATCGCCGATATTGCGGCCGCCTACAACCGCCATTCTTCCATCGGCAATCCATGACTTATTGTGCATGCGATTGGACTTGGCGGAATATCGCAATATCAATTCCATGAGACGCTGCAGCCGGTGTTTGCGGTTTGCAACAGGGTTGAAGAGCCGCACCTCTATGTTTTCATGACTATCGAGGGCAAGATACGTCGTATCAAGGCCGTGGCTGTTGATATCGTCCAACAGCAGCCGCACTCTGACGCCCCGGTTTGCCGCCCGAATGATGGCAGCGCACAGAAGTTTGCCGGTCAGATCGTTTTTCCAATAGTAGTATTGGAGATCCAGGCTGCGTTCGGCGTGGTTCGCGCTTTCAATTCTGACCGCAAATGCTTCAATGTTATCGACCAGGAGTCGAAGGCCGGTCGCATCAGGTTGATTGGACAGCAACGGCGCGATCATGCGATCAAGTTTGGTGTGATCGTCGAGGACTGGCAAAACGCACGAGGGGGGTGGTTGACTTTTTTGAATGCGGTCCCATTTGAAAAAACGAAGAACCGCCATTGCGCATATGGCTGTTATGACCAGTACCAGCGCGGCCTCCATCATGGCCGTTCAAGGGAACAATTGGAATAACGATGCGTTATATGGGTCACCCAAATGCTTTCTCTTCATGGTCTTGCTTCAATATGGCAGTGTAATGTCAATTCAATTTCTGTCACAATGATGGAACCCATGTATTTCCAACGCAGTCAGTCACACTTTGTTCCCGCGCAGGTCACGGTTGTTCCGTGCCCACTATACATTCGATTGTGGGTTTAATGTGAGAATTTCTGTTGCATCGTACAATATACACAAATGCGTGGGCACCGACGGGCGTTTTGACCCTGACAGAATTCTCGCTGTATTGCTGGAACTTGATGCCGATATCATTGCTTTGCAGGAAGCTGACATGCGTTTTGGCGACCGCCGAGGGCTGCTGGATCTCGCGGCCTTACATCTGCGCGGTAATTATTCAGCCGTTACAGACGTCGGTCTCCAAAAATCAAGCCACGGCTTCCACGGCAATGTTGTTCTGTACCGGGAAGGCACGGTGCGGGCCGTCAAGCGGGTCAAGCTTCCAGGATTGGAACCCCGCGGCGCAATTGTCGTTGATCTCGACCTGAGCAGCGGGTCTCTGCAGATCATTGCAGCACACCTAGGATTGTTGAAAAGGTCGAGATCGAAGCAGATCGAAGTTATTTTGAATGCCGCTGAGACAAACAGTCAACGGCCCGTCATCGTTCTGGGGGACATGAACGAATGGCGCATCGGTGCAAAGTCATCTTTGAAGCTGTTCAGTCCGCACTTCGGACCGTTACATTCTGCTGCTGCAAGTTATCCGTCGCGATATCCTCTGTTGTCACTGGATCGTGTCATGACCAGCCCGGAAATCGTCGTTCGGGACGTTCTGGTCCATCAAAGTGCGCTCGCCAAGGTTGCCTCTGATCATCTTCCAATCAGAGCCACCGTTGAACTTGCCACTCAGAGGGAACTCAAACCCGTTTGAAGCGTTGTCCAATCAGCACTTATATTCTGAATTGGAGAACTGTTGGCCATGCGCAAGTTGTTTGGAGACTTTGCGAAGCCGAACGCTTCCCCATGGAACGACGATCAAACAATAACTGCCGAAATATTCGGGGTTGAAAGATCAAAGCAGCACGCGCGAAGCCTCGCGATGAGCCAGGTGGTGTCCGAGACACCCCAAAGTATCTATTCGATCATTGATCGGCTGGATGACAACGCAGAAGCCCTGCTGGAAGCGTACGGACAGATATGTTCGGCGGTGGCAAGCGGTAAAGCTGTCACGCCGGCGGCTGAGTGGCTGATCGACAATTACCATCTGGTTGAAGAGCATATTCGGCAAACACGCGCTGACTTGCCGCAAGGTTTTTATCGACAGTTGCCGAAACTGGCAGAGGGGCCGCTTGCCGGGCACCCCCGCATATTCGGACTTGTGTGGGCCTACGTTGCACACAATGACAGCCGCTTTGAACCTGCGACCTTGACTGAGTTTGTCGTTGAGTATCAGCAGGTGCAGCCACTCACCATTGGCGAACTCTGGGCTGTCGCAATTTCGCTTCGCCTGATCCTGATCGAAAATTTGAGGCGCGTGTCCCAACGGATCATGTTGGCGCGGAATGATCGAGAAGCCGCCGACGCTTATGCCGAAAAATTGCTGGCAAGCGATGCAGAGTCTGTCACATTCGAAATGTTTCGCGCCGCACATGAAGAGCCGAAGGTGACCCAGCAATTTGCAGTTCAATTGATCCAGCGTCTGCGGGATCACAACGGATTGGCGATGCAGGCTTTGGACTGGTTGAAGATCAAGACCGAAGACTTGGGTTACTCATTTGAAACTGCTGTGGGCGATGAACACCACCGACAAGGTGCTGCAAACGTGACGGTCAGAAATATCGTGACCAGCATGCGATTGATCTCGGATGTCAACTGGGAAATCTGGTTTGACACCGTAAGTCTGGTCGACAAGTTGTTGCGCACGAGCAGCAACTATGAGGCGATGGACTTTCCCAGCCGTACAATTTATCGCACAGCTGTCGAAGAATTGGCACGTGGATCTGAAACGCACGAAATTGATGTTGCGCAACAGGCGTTGGCGCTCGGCGGTGACGACCCCGGGCAACATTTGATTGGCAATCGCCGCTCGGCATTTGAAAAGTCCTTGAATTTCCGTCCGCCGCCGCTTCGTCGCTTGCGCATGTTGATGCGCGCGGCCGGTCTCAGGGGTTACCTTGGTGCGCTGGTGGTAGTTCTGGCTGCTGCCCTGACGGTTGCTGCGTTGGCTTTGTGGTCCATGGATATTTCGTTGACGGTGATTGCTGTCCTGCTGGTGTTGGCCATCCTTCCCGCATCTGATTTCGGATTGGCGATTGTCAACTATTGCGTGACACGGCTTATGGATGCCGCTGTTATCCCGGGCTTTGCCTTGCGCGATGGTGTTCCCGTTTCATTGCGAACTTTGGTCATCATGCCTGTTCTCCTGACATCGCGGGATGATGTGGAAGAACTGGTTGACCGACTGGAAGTGCATTTCCTGTCAAATGCTGACGGGGAATTATACTTCGGCTTGGCTTCAGACTGGACAGATGCAGAGACCGAGACAGTGCCAGCTGACGACATGCTGCTGGACGTGGCCCTCGACGGGATTGCACGTCTCAACAAAAGGCACGGCACCGACAGGTTCCTGCTGCTGCATCGCAAGCGGCACTGGAATGCAAGGCAAAGCAGATGGATGGGGTGGGAACGCAAGCGCGGCAAGCTGCACGAGTTGAATCGGCTGCTGCGTGGAGCAGACGATACACATTTCATTGTGGTCGGCGGCAAACTTCCGACCGAAGTGAAGTTCGTCATCACGCTGGATGCTGACACCAAACTGCCACGGGATGCGGCGCGACGTTTGGTCGGCAAATTGGCGCATCCACTGAACGCGGCCAAATTTGATGAACGGCTGAACCGCGTGACTGAAGGCTTCGGTGTTCTTCAACCAAGGGTCACGCCATCGCTTCCTGTCGGGCATTATGGCTCGATGTTCCAACGCATCTACTCGTCAACGCGCGGCATTGATCCCTATGTCTTTGCCGTGTCCGATGTGTATCAAGACCTATTCGGTGAAGGTTCTTTTGCCGGCAAAGGCATTTACGATATTGATGCTTTTGAAAGAGCCATGGCGCATAAAATCCCGGATAACAGCATGCTCAGTCATGACTTGTTTGAAGGCGTGTTTGCGCGTTCGGCCCTTGTGACGGACATTGAAGTTGTCGAGGAATTTCCTGAACGTTATGGTGTTGCGGCTTCGCGACAACATCGTTGGACGCGGGGCGACTGGCAACTGTTACCGTGGTTGCTGGGTCGAAATGCCGTTGCGATCCCCGCTCTTGGCAAATGGAAAATGCTCGACAATTTGCGGCGCTCGATTGTGCCAGTTTCAACGATAGTGGCGCTGTTTGCGGGATGGCTTGTTTTGCCGCAAGTTGGTGCATTGATGTGGACGGCGTTTATTGTAGCGCTCAACATCGTGCCGCCGCTGGTGCCTGTTCTTCTCGGTGCATTGCAAAAGAACATGCCCCTGACATTGTCGAGCCGGATGCGATCTTCTGCCGAAGATTTTGGTTTGCAGATTGCCTTGGTTGCGACAAATCTTTTGTTTCTGGGTCACCAAGCCGGGCTGATGTTGGATGCGATAGTCCGTACATTCTATCGATTGTTCGTCAGTCACCGGAATCTTTTGGAATGGACAACAGCTGCGCAAAGTGAAGCTGGGCACAAACCAGGTCTTTCAAACAATTACAGTTTGATGGCGGCAAGCGTGATCGCTGGGTGTTTGGCGGTTTCAGCGGCAGCTTTCAGTGGCAATTGGCTGGTTGTGATGCCTTTCGCACTTGGTTGGTTCGCAGCCCCGGCTGTGGCTTATTGGATGAGCGTTTCACCAAAGCTGGAAGATGCGCTGGCCTCGTCACCGGAAGACCGAAAGACCTTGCGTCTGGTGGCGCGCAGGACGTGGCGTTTCTTTGAAACATTCGTGACCGCAGGCGATAACTATTTACCCCCGGATAACTTTCAAGAACAGCCGAAGCCTGAAATTGCGCACCGAACTTCGCCCACCAATATCGGGCTCTATCTGCTTTCAATTGCAAGTGCGCGCGAGTTTGGGTGGTTGGGGTTGAGTGATGCTGTTGAAAAGCTGGAAGTGACGTTAGCATCAATCAAACGACTCGAAACATTCAATGGTCACTTGTATAATTGGTATGACACCACCGATCTTCGGGCACTCGAACCTAAATACATTTCAACTGTTGATAGCGGCAATCTCGCGGGGCATCTGATTGCGGTGTCGAATTACTGCTCCCATTGGCAGTTAACGCCTGGTGACGCCTCCACATGTCTTGATGGCTTGGGCGACATTCTCGATATCATTCAGCAAGACCTTAACGCAATCCCCGATGATCGGCGCACACTTCGACCTTCACGCAAACAGCTGTTGCGGCAGATTGAGGATCTTCGCAAGTCGATGACTCTCGCAGCTCAAACACCCGGCATGATTTTGATGCGCATGGTGGAATTCGGGCTGCAGGCGGCCAACATTCATGACACAGTCGTGAGCATTGATGGTGAGTTGCGAACGGGCCAAACAACGCAGCTGTTGCAGTATGCCAATGCCTTGCGTGCAACCACCGAAAGCCACTTCCGCGATGTGTCTGCCGAGCGCCCGGACTTGAAGAAACGTTTGCAATCCCTGACGGCGGATCTGCTGCAGGCTGCAAATGCCATGGAGTTTGGCTTTCTGCTTGATCCAAAGCGACTTCTGCTGTCCATCGGCTATCGCGTTCCGGAATCGATGCGAGATGAGAGTTGCTATGACTTGCTTGCATCCGAAGCCCGTCTGGCCAGTTATCTTGCAATCGCAAAGGGAGATCTCCGCACCCGTCATTGGTTCCGGCTTGGCCGTACCGTGACAGCTGTCAGGGGAGGGGCCGCCCTCATCTCCTGGTCAGGTTCGATGTTTGAGTATCTCATGCCGTCCTTGGTCATGCGGGCTCCCGGTTCCAGTCTGCTGGATCAGACAGCGCGTTTGATTGTCGAGCGTCAAATTGCCTATGCCACCCAATTGGGCATTCCCTGGGGTATCTCCGAATCTGCATTCAACGCCAGAGACATTGAGTTCACGTACCAATATTCCAACTTCGGCGTGCCCGGCCTCGGGCTCAAGCGTGGGCTTTCCAGTAACATCGTGATTGCTCCCTATGCGACGGGTTTGGCGGCGATGGTTGACCCCCGGGCATCGGCTCAAAACTATTTGCTGCTGGAGCGAGAAGGAGCCCGCGGTGCCTTCGGGTTTTACGAGGCGCTTGACTATACGCCATCGCGATTGCGGAATGACCAAACCGTGGCCGTTGTGCAGGCTTATTTTGCGCACCACCAGGGTATGACAATTGTCTCCATTTTCAATGCTGTCAAAAATGGCGAAATGCGTGACCGCTTTCACGCCGAGCCCATGGTTCGGGCGACTGAGTTACTGTTGCAGGAACGCGCCACGCGGAATGTGCCTGTCACACATACGCGCAATGAAGCGAATGTCGAGATCGCATCGGAGCGTGAAGATGCTGTGCCGATCACACGACGATTCAGTCAGCTGGAAAATGCCTCGCCCTCGACCCACTTGCTTTCCAATGGAGAGTACAACGTGATGCTGACAACAGCTGGCAGTGGCTTCAGCAGTTGGAAGGGAACAGCAATTTCCCGTTGGCGCGAGGACGGTGTCAGGGATGATTGGGGTTCATTCATTTACCTGCGTGACGTCAAGAGCAACAAAGTCTGGTCGGCCGGACACATGCCGGTGGCAACCACAGCGGACAGTTACGTTGTGTCATTCACGGAGGATAAAGCTGAATTCACGCGCCAAGACAGCAATTTCTTGACCACGATGGAATGTGTTGTGTCGCCTGAAGACAATGCCGAAGCACGGCGCATCACCATTTCCAACAAGGGACTTTCCGCACGCGAAGTTGATGTCACGTCTTACATGGAACTGGTGCTTGCGCCCCTGGCCTCGGACTCGGCTCATCCGGCATTCTCCAAAATGTTTGTCGAAACCGAATATGTAGAAGAACACCAAGCCGTACTGGCCACGCGTCGCAGGAGGTCACCGGACGATTCAGAAATTTGGGTGGGCCAGTTCATGTTGTTCCAGGGACTGACAACGGGTGCGTTGGAATATGAAACTGACCGGGCGCGTTTTGTCGGAATTGGTAACACTAATCGTTCGCCCCAGGCGATGCGCAGCACGGGCACACTGTCGAACACCGTGGGAACCGTGCTTGACCCTGTTTTCGCCTTGCGGCAGCGCTTCAGAATTCCCGCAGGTCGCCTGGTGCGCTGCACGTTGTGGACGGTTGTTGCTGCCACACGAGACGCGGTGCTTGACCTCGTCGATCGCCACCGGCAGCCCATGGCCTATGACCGCGCCACCATGCTGGCATGGACACAAGCGCAGATCGAGTTGCGTCATCTCTCCATCGATACGGAAATGGCCAATTGCTATCAAACCCTTGCAAGCCATCTGATTTATGCGAACGCTACTTTCAGGCCATCGTCCAGCGCGCTTGAACAGACACTCGGATCACAATCTGCCCTCTGGCCGCATGGCATATCAGGTGACAGGCCAATTCTGCTCGTGAGACTGGATGAGATCGAAGACATTGAACTTGTACATCAGATATTGCAGGCATTTGAATACTGGAAGACCAAGGGCCTGCATGTGGACATCGTCATACTCAATGATCGTATGTCGTCTTATGTGCAGGACTTGCAAACTGCAATTGAAGCCCTGGTGAGAAAAACAAGTGTTGGCAACGACACCGGTAAAATTCATGTTTTAAGGGCCGATCTCGTGTCACCCGAAACGTTGAGAGTTTTACCGGCGATTGCGCGTGTTGTTCTCTATGGTCGGCGCGGGGATTTGACCAGCCAACTTCAGCGCATCCGTGCAAACGACGCGCTCGCGCCAGTCGATGCCACTGTTGAACCTCGATCATCACACGTCGCAGTCAAAACCGATCACCTCGAATTTTATAATGGCTTCGGCGGATTTGATGCCGACGGCCGCGAATATGTTGTGGTGCTGGGCCGCGACAAGGTTCCGCCTGCACCTTGGATCAACGTGGTTGCCAACGAACAGTTTGGCTTCCACAGCAGTGCCGAGGGCGGTGGCTATACCTGGTTTGGAAACTCCCGTGAAAATCAGCTTTCTCCCTGGAGCAATGACCCGGTTTCCAATCGACAAGGTGAAGTGATTTACATTCGTGATGACGCCGATGGTTTTCTCATGTCGCCCACGCTTTCACCTTTGCGGTCGGGGCAAGGCTCCCATACCGCACGGCATGGTTTTGGTTATACGGTTTATGAACGTGACGTGCGCAACCTTCGCATGGAACTTTTGCAATTCGTGCCCTTGTCGGATTGCATCAAACTTTCACGCTTGAAATTGACGAATATCGGAACGTCGACCCGAAGCCTGACGATCACGGCTTATGTGGAATGGATGTTGGGTGCTTCGAACAGCAATGCAAAACCTTTCATAACGACCGCGATTGACAAGGACAGCGGAGCAATAATGATCCAAAATCCGTGGAAAATACGCGATGCGCACGACGTGGCGTTTTTTGATATGGAAGGGCAGCAAACCAGCTGGACCGGAGACCGACGGGAATTTTTGGGCACCTATGGTGACCTGTCCGCCCCCTCAGCACTGTCCAGTAAAGCCGCTTTGTCGAACCGTATCGGCGCAGGGCTCGATCCTTGTTCGGCCTTGCAGACACGCGTTGTGCTGGCACCGGGTGAAACCCGTGAAATGACAATCTCGCTGGGAGCGGCCAACTCTCTGGGTGAAGCGCAAGCCCTCGTCGGTGCGTATCGCAAGACGCCCGTCGATGACGTCTTGAGAGATGTGACAGCGCATTGGAATAGTGTTCTCACTCAAGTGCAAGTCAAGACGCCTGATCGCTCATTTGATATCCTGCTGAACGGTTGGGCGCTGTATCAGACTTTGAGCTGCCGCCTGTGGGCGCGTTCAGGGTTTTATCAAGCCAGTGGAGCCTATGGTTTTCGCGATCAGCTGCAGGATTCCATGGCCCTGTTGACGACGACACCTGGCATCGGACGTCAGCAGATTTTGCGTGCCGCAGGGCGACAATTTGTTGAAGGCGATTTTCAACATTGGTGGCTCCCGGCTTCGGGCATGGGTGTGCGCACACGCATTTCGGACGATAATGTGTGGCTGGCCAACTGCGTATCGCAATATATCAAAGTGACTGGTGACACTTCCATTCTCGATGAGGTGATTTCATATCTTGAGGGGCAGGCACTGGTGCCGGGTGAGCATGATGCATTTTTCCAGCCCGCCACCTCTGACACCGCAGCCACACTTTATGAGCATTGCGCGAAGGCTCTCGATCTCAGTCTCTCGCACGGCGTTCATGGTTTGCCATTGATGGGTACAGGAGATTGGAATGATGGCATGAACCGGGTCGGGTCAGCGGGACGTGGTGAAAGCGTGTGGTTGGGGTGGTTCCTGCTCTCCACACTCCGGGCCTTTGAACCCATTGCGCGGGAGCGTGGAGACACCGTGAGGTCAGTCATCTGGCGCGATCGTCAGAACACTTTGCTCGCAGCCCTCGAAGCCGAGGGCTGGGACGGAAACTGGTATCGGCGCGGTTTCTTCGATGACGGGTCGCCGCTTGGTTCTGCCCAAAATGACGAGTGTCGTATTGATGCGATTGCACAGTCTTGGGCTGTGATATCAGGAGGCGCATCATCTCAACGTGCTGTGATGGCGATGGAGCAGTCTTTCACTCAATTGGTTCGGCCCGACGACAAACTGGCGCTGCTGTTTACGCCGCCCTTCGACAAAACCGATAAAGACCCGGGCTACATCAAGGCATATCCCCCCGGCGTTCGTGAAAATGGAGGTCAATACACACATGGTGTCATCTGGTCGATTTTTGCGCATGCGAAGCTAGGGCAAGCCGAAAGAGCAGGTCAGATGTTTGCGATGATCAATCCGATCAATCATGCACTCACTGAAGATGATGCGCGGACATACAAGGTTGAACCCTATGCCGTCGCGGCGGACGTCTATTCCGTGGCACCTCACACAGGGCGTGGTGGGTGGACGTGGTATACGGGTTCTGCCGGATGGATGTACCGGGCCGGACTTGAAGCCATTCTCGGCATATCACAGGAAGCCAATCTTCTGAGGGTGAAGCCGTGCATTGCAAAAGACTGGCATGGTTTCAAAATCAAGTGGCAGTTCGGGCAAACCGTTTTCGATATTGAAGTGATTGAAAGTGACGGCTCGGACACTTCAGAACAAGATGGTGTTCATAAGATCTCATCACGCGAGTTTACGATTGAGTTGCGCGATGATGGTGGCACATATCGGATTACTCTGCCGATTTTGTTGTGAGAAACTGAAAAGAGGCGGGTCTTCCGGACCCGCCTCTCTCGATTGTGACGCAGAAATCGTGGAATAGCTTACATTTTTCCGAGCCAGGAATCGACTTCAGCTTTGACTTTGTCTTTGGCGTAGCCGTAATGCTTCTGCAGGGTGCCTTCAAGTTCTTCGCGGCGACCTTTGATCACTGTCAAGTCATCATCAGTGAGTTTGCCCCACTGTTGCTTGGCTTGTCCCTGAACTTCTTTCCAATTGCCTTCTACACGGTCCCAATTCATGACGATCTCCAATGCTGTTTTCCGCCTCGCTCCATGCTTGGCCTGATCGGAAACGGTTTCAGAGAAATCTGGTTCCCGTCACGCTGCAATTTCAACTCTGGAGTCGAAAAAAAGAGCCTGGCTGACAACAGCCTTTACCATGTCCGGCATGAAGGGCTTGGTGATGAGAAAGGCCGGCTCAGGCTTTTCACCCGTCAGCAACCGTTCGGGGAAAGCGGTGATGAAAACAACCGGAACTGCAGCCGACTTCAGAATATTATTCACAGCATCAATCCCTGAACTGCCGTCAGCAAGTTGAATATCAGCCAGGATCAACCCTGGCCGTTTTGCGGCTGCCATTTCAACAGCTTCTTTTTCTGTGCGCGCAACGCCCACCACGCGGTGCCCCAGGCTTTCAACCAGTGCTTCCAAGTCCATGGCAATGATGGGCTCATCTTCGATAATCATCACATCTGTTGCCACTTGACTGAGGATCGTTCTTGACGCTTCTTCCAGCAATGCGTCAACTGCGGGCGGTGACTGGTTCAGTATTTCCCCGATTTCCTGCTTGTTGAAACCTTCAATCGACATCAGCAGAAAAGCTTGGCGCGCGTGTGGGGCAATATGTGAGAGTTGACGTTGGGCCGCAACTTCAAAGGCGGCGCTCTTGCCTTTGACATTCAAGGACACTGACTCCCAGAGTTTGCAGTAGGTGCGGTAGAGCGAAACGCGAATGCTGGGTTCGGTTTCAAACTTGCTGGGATCGGCAATCAGGGCCTCCAGAACGGCTACAACGTAAGCATCTCCGCTGTTTTGATTGCCCGTCAAGGCCCGCGAGAACCGCCGCAAAAATGGCAGATGTGGGGCAATATTCGCTGCGAGTTTCATGAGCTTCCCTTGCAATTTTTTGATGATTAACGAAACAGGATTTCCGTTTGACTCCCCGAAAACGTTTGAGCGACTGAATTGTTCCATCGGGGGGTAATTTTGTTTGTCATGGAACCATTTCTCCATTTTCGGATTGTGTATAGTGTTTGATCGCGTCAAAATAGTGGAGCAGCGTGCTTGGATAAAGGCGCAACCTCATTTTCAGGTGACTTATGGTTGAAGACGGAAAAAACAAGGACAGGGCTTCCAAGCCCGGAGATAATATAAAAGAAATGATACCCATTGCAGCCAATCCAGACGTGTCCGATCTCATTGCTCGTCGTTTGAAGAAATATTATGACGAAGTTGCCGAGCAGCCGGTTCCTGATCGCTTTCTAGATCTGCTGAGCAGGCTCGAAGCTGCGAATGTTCCCAAAAAGTCCGATTGAGAAAACGCCTATGGAGATTTCAACAGAATTCCGGGCACAGATTATCGCGGCAATTCCGGGTCTGCGGGCTTTCGGGCTGTCTCTGACTTCGCGGAGCGATAAAGCTGACGATCTGGTTCAGGAAACCCTGATGAAAGCGTGGAAGCATCACGAGAGTTTTCAACAGGGAACAAACATGAAGGCCTGGCTCTATACAATTTTGCGAAACGAATTTTACAGCCAGCTGCGCAAACGCAAGCGCGAAGTTGAAGACGCTGATGGTGTGTTTTCCAGCAAGGTTGCAGTCCATGCCGAGCAGCACGGCCACCTCGATATGGCTGATCTGCGGATCGCCTTGGCGAAATTGCCTGAGGATCAACGTGAAGCCATCATTCTGGTCGGAGCGTCGGGCTTCTCCTACGAAGAAGCGGCTGATATTTGTTCCGTCGCCGTCGGTACGATCAAGAGCAGGGTCAACCGCGCCCGCGCCCGGCTTGCCGTCCTGTTGCATCTGGAGGACGATGACATTCCCATGGTTGATTCACACCGCAGGGCTCACTCGGCGGGTTAGCAGGGAACGAAACGTGCGGAAGTACGTTAGAGATCTGCGCCGGGGTTTTCAAACCGGTATTTGAAAGTTTCAATCATGCTCAGTACTATTCTTGTCGTTGTGCTCATTCTTGTTGTCCTGGGCGCTCTGCCCAATTGGGGACACAGCCGCAGTTGGGGATATGGTCCATCAGGCGGCTTGGGTCTTTTGCTTCTGATCGTTGTTGTTCTCGCACTAACGGGCAAGATCTGACAGGCTTGAATGTCGCTGGTGCAATCAAAAAGATGTGATTGACAGGGCAGGAACTTCGCCGCGCATGATTTCGTTTAATGTGCATGATGACCAGATTGTCCACACATCTTTTTAAAGCCTTGCAGCCCATTTTACTCGCAGCAGCCATCATGTTGGGTGGGCCGCTTTTTGCGATCATTGACCAGGCGTTCTCGGATACGGCATTGCATTCTGCAAGCACACCTGCGGTTCTCAAATCTGTTCCGACGCGCACGACAGTGATTTATAAATCGGATTTTCTTGGAACATAAATGCTTGCTGCGCATTTTTCTGAAAAGGGAGAATGTCGCTCATGGGCCGTCGCATCACGAAAGCCGTGTTTCCTGTTGCGGGCCTCGGCACGCGATTTTTGCCCGCGACCAAAGCCATTCCCAAGGAGATGCTGACGATCGTTGATCGACCCCTCATCCAGCTGGCTGTTGATGAGGCCCGTGAAGCCGGTATTGAACACTTCGTTTTTGTGACCGGGCGCAACAAGAACAGCATCGAAGACCACTTCGATAAACAGTTTGAACTTGAGGCGACACTGCGAGGACGCGGGAAGTCCACTGCTTTGGACATGTTGGAAAGCGATTTACCAGCAGCAGGTCAAACCAGTTTTACACGACAACAGGAGCCTTTGGGCTTGGGTCATGCCGTGTGGTGTGCCCGCAACATCATCGGTGATGAACCATTTGCCTTGCTGTTGCCTGACATGGCCATGAAGTCGCCCGTCGGGTGTTTGCGGCAAATGATGGACATCTACGACGATCACGGTGGGAACGTCGTTGCGGTGGAAGATGTGGCCTGGGCGGATGTCAGCAGTTACGGCGTTGTCGGTCATCACACCGGACCAAAGGGTGTGATGGTCATCGACCAAATGGTTGAAAAGCCACCTCGGGAGGCCGCCCCTTCAAACCTGATTATCTCTGGAAGATATCTCCTTCAACCCGAAATATTCAAGAAAATCGAAACGATCACGCCGGGCTCCGGAGGCGAAATTCAGCTCACTGATGCAATGATTTCTCTCATGGCAGAACAAGAATTCTTTGGCATGCGGTACAGTGGAGAGACGTTCGATTGCGGCGATAAGCTCGGATTTCTGATGGCCAATGTCACTTATGGTCTGTCGCATGCAGACATCGGCCCAGGTTTCAGGTTGGAACTCGAGAGATTGCTTTCGCGTCAGGTTGGCTTTGGGGAAATTGAAAAACCAATTGCAGCCTAGATTGGGTTTTCCGGAACCAAAACACGTTTCGTGTGTTTCCTTCACTCATAATACAGTGGAGTGTTAAAATGAAAAAGACAATTTTTGGATTGCTTGCTGCGGCAACTCTGCTCGGT